>JBBRLT010000043.1:0-30952 GCA_038231235.1 Terriglobales bacterium | reverse complement strand
AGGTGACGGACCCCGCTGCGCCGGCGGCATTGGTCGACTTCCACACTCCGCCGGTAGTGCCCAGGTAGACGGTGTTGCCGCTTATGTCTGCTGGATCGATGGCGACGCTCAGGATGCGGCCGCCCGCGGCTCCGGTTGCGGCAGTGCTGTAAGTCTGTGGTGCGAGCGGCGACCAGGCAACGTTGAGTGCGGTAGTCGTGTTGAGCGGCGCCACTGTCCCGCTCGGACGCAAGCCGGCAGCACCGTCCTGCGCCAGCAACAGGCAGGGAGCGAAGATCGCCAGTAATGAGAGAGACAACCACAGCCCAATGCGTTGCGGCACGGTCCTGGACCCTTCCCCGGACGGCTGAGAGGCCGGCGCCGAGAATCAATGGCCGATTATCCCGCAGAAAAGCAAGGGCTTAGTGACGGAGTGTGCCCGACCACGTTACGAAATGGGAATGCCCCGTCCCACTTGGGACGCAAACGCACTGCAGTATCGTCTCTCTGAGACCGCCGCAGCTAGTAGAATCCCGGCATGCCGAGAGCGAATCGGGTTCAGGTCTTCACCAAAGTCAAGGACGGAAGCAGTTCGAAACCGGTCGATTGGGTGGAGATGTCAATCGACGACGCTCTCATGAGCGGCGAGCATCAATTCCGCTGCATTGAATGCAATCAGAAGGTAAAACTGCACCAGGATCGCGTCGGCAAGATGGCCTCTCATCCCGAGCACATCAAGCGGAATCCGAATTGTAGCCTCAGTGATCCCCTCAACTAGGGCTTTACTCCGAGCGGAAGGCGTCGCGGAGCGCACTCAGATCCTATGACTCGTTTTTCAACGTAACCGTATGAATTGCATATAAAACCAATGTGTAACAATGCGTGAGCGTTTGATCGGCTAGCGGATCAGGAGCCATTACGAAAGCAACTCATGTACTGAGCACTGTGATGGTCCTTTCTACGTTGCCGCTCTTTGGGCAGGCGCCCACCCCGGAGTGGTGCCGTGCGCTGCCGCGACCGGAATACCAGGCGCTCCCGCGCGTGCCCAGCCGCGATCCCTGGTTTGAAGTCTACAAAGTCGCGCCGGCCGTCTTCGCCATCTACGAGCCTCACCAGTCGGAAGAGACCATCAGCTATCTGATTCTCGGCGATACGCGGGCCCTTCTGTTTGACACCGGCATGGGAATTGGCGATCTGCGCCACGTCGTTCGCGGACTTACCCAACTGCCGCTCGTGGTGCTGAACTCGCACACGCATAACGATCACGTGGGCGATAACTGGCAGTTCTCGACTGTCGAAGGCATGAATACCGCCTTCACGCGCGGGAATGCACGCGGTTCGCGCAAAGACGCGCAAGCAGAGATCGCGCCGGGAGAGATTTGCGGAGGCCTGCCGAAAGGGTTTGACGCGAAGCATTATGCGACCCGGCCGTGGACGATGACGAGCTTCACCCATGACGGCGACCGCATCGATCTGGGCGGCCGAGTGATCGAGGTGGTCGCCACGCCCGGTCACACACCCGACTCGATCACGCTGTGGGATCGCGCCCACGGACTGCTGTTCACGGGCGACACCTACTATCCCGGCCCCATCTGGCTGTATCGGCCGGAGACCGATCTCGCCGCCTATGCGGCCTCTATCCGCCGGCTGGCCGCGCTGACGCCAAAGCTGACAATGGTTCTGGGCGCGCACAACCTTCCTGTCGCGAAGCCCGACGTATTGACGCGTCTGGTCGCGGCCTTCGATGCGGTGCGTGCTGGGAAGGTTCCGCCCACTCCCACTGCTTCTGGCCAGGTGGTGTACACGGTGGGCGACATCTCATTTCGCATGCGCCCAGCACCCTAAAGTAATTCTCCTGATGCTGTGAACCAGATGCTGTCAATCAGGAAGAGTATCTCGGCGTGGCCTTTCCAAAAAAAGCCACTGGAGCAGCCGCTGGACGGCTACACATACAGGAGAATTGCTTTAACCGGCTCGCTGCGGAGTCGGCAGATCGCAGGCAGTGCATTGCAATCCGTGTCCGAGATGCTGCTCCCGCCCCTCGGGCGTCGTAGCCCAGGGACGCAGCTCCCACGGCGGACGATGGCGCACATGCTGCGTGTGTCCACAGGCCAGTTCGGCAACCCACTCGCCGTGTTCGTCCTGATGAAAGCCGGTGATGCTTTGCTCTGCCATCTTGCGCGCCGCTAACCGGGAGCTCGCGTGGCCGCTGCGTACAGTGCTTCCGTTGCTTGTGGCGGATCGCCTACCAGCGCGATGTAGCGCTTGGAATCGAACTTCTTTCCTGTCGAGGCGCCGGACATGTAGCGAATGGTGCCGAAGATCTCGCGATCGAACCATGGCCGGTCGAACTTGCCGGCAATGGCCCAGGCGATGCCGGCATACGAGTTTGGGTCGCGCCCGTCGAGCTCATACTTGTCATTGAGCACAACCGCCCACTCGAAGGCCTTGGCCGGGTTGGGCGCCCACTCCAGGATCTTCTTGGCCCAGTACATACGCAGGATGTTGTGCATCCAGCCATAGCGCACCATCTGCTGTTGGGCTGCATTCCACAGCGGGTCGCCGGTCTCGGCGCGCTCCATCTGCTCGCAGGTGTAGGCAGGGTCGCGACGGTCGCGAGCATGCTCGCGCAGTGTCTTCTGCGCCCAGGCCTCCGCGCATTCGATGGTGTCGTAGGTATCGCGCGAGTAGCGCACGAAGTTCACTGCCAGCTCGCGCCAGCCGATCAACTCATTCGTATAGGAGTCATAGGCTGCCTGCGATGCCTTGCCTGCAGCGACTGCCTTGCGCAGCTCGAGCACGATGCGCAACGCGCTGATGTGGCCGAAGTGCAGATAGGGTGACAACTGGCTGGTGCCATTGCGCTCGGGGCGGCGGCGTCCGGTCTCGTAATCGGCAAATTGATGTGCAACGAAGTGATGCAGACGCTTCAACGCTGCGTGTGCGCCGCCACGGAAGGTGTCGACGGGAAGAACGCTGCGGTCGAGGTCGCGCCAGCCGGTGGTGATGTCCTGATCGAGCGCCCACGAGGCCACATCTGTCCGCCAGGGTTTTGCTACATGTGGAGCAGAAGGCTCCTGCAAATATTCCGGCAGCAGCGGCTCCAGCCTGCGGCGGAAGAGGTGCTGCGCATAGAAGCCCTTCTCAAAAAGCGCAGAGGGCACGATGACATCTGCATCCACGGTCCAATAGGGAATCTTCAACCGCCCTGCCAGCACGGTGCGCCAGCGCTCCGGATCGCGCAGCGGATTCTCATCGCCGATGACGATGCCAGCGCCAACCTCTTGCAAAAAGGCTTCGAGCTTGTT
Source organism: Terriglobales bacterium (assembly GCA_038231235.1). Lineage (GTDB taxonomy): Bacteria > Acidobacteriota > Terriglobia > Terriglobales > Acidobacteriaceae > KBS-83. The sequence goes on along the minus strand of JBBRLT010000043.1, from coordinate 27,665 downwards.
CTCCGGGGGCCGGCGCACCACGAAGCCGACGCCGCGCTCTGCCAGGTCATGCTCCACATCCTGCAGACCTTCATTCAGAAATGCATAGTGGCGCAGGTTGGCGCGGGGAAAGTTCGAGATGGCAGAGAAGAACGCTACCACCGGCAGGCCCAGTTCGTTCGCAACATCAATGGCACAGTCGAGCGCTGGATTATCGACACCACGCTCGGCACGCTGCATCCAGTAGACGACGCACTTCGCATCGGCAGCCGGCACGCCAGGACGGCGGATGGCTACGCGCGGCGTCTCCGCGATGGCGCGCAGCGGTTGAGGGAGCGCGGCCAGCCACTGCTCGCGCTTCTGCTCAGTAACAGCCTGTCCATTCGGCGCGGTGCTTGTCGTGCTCATATCAGCATTCCCTTCGTTATCAGAATGACCCGGGGGCATCCCGGATCGCTCATGATGCGCAGACCTGATTCGACGCGATGGAAGTTGCGATGCGCAAGAGGAAGGCGGCCCGCAGGCCGCCCCGAAGGATAGGTACGACCGCGCTACCAGAGGCCCCAGGCGCGGCTCATGTAGTCGCTCAGCGTCATGGTGATGAGCACGAGGAAGGTGAAGAAGCCGGCGCCGACGGTCAACATCATCAGCCGCGAGCTGTACTTGATGTGCATGAAGAACAGGATGACCAGCGTGGCCTTGATGCAGGCAATGCCAATGGCAACGATGGGGCTGAAGACGCCCAGGTTGATGAAGGCAATGCCGGTGGTGAGTGCAGTCATCGCCATGAGCGCCAGCAGAATCAGTCCGTAGACCTTGGGACCGACGATGTGGTGGTCTGTGTGGTCGTCTTCGAGCGTGGGGTGCGACACGGACGTTTCTCCTCTGGCGAAAGCCTTGGTGCTTAGCGAAGGCCTGGATGCCTTAGTGCAGCGGGTGGCGGCTGATCAGATACAACAGCGGGAACAGAAAGATCCAGACAATATCGACGAAGTGCCAGTAGAGCCCGAAGTTGTCAATGGTCGCGGTGTGGCCGTTGATGTAGTTGCCCTGGTACGCCTTCCACAGCAGCGCGAACAGAATGGAAATGCCGATGATCATGTGCAGCGCGTGCATACCGGTCATGGCGAAGTACAGGAAGAAGAAGAGTTGCGCATGCTGCGCCATATCCGGCGCCAGGGCTGCATCGCGCGAATCTTTGGGGTGCACAAAGTCTTCGATGGAGAAGGTGGCCCCGGGTACGTGATGCTCGACAAATTTCTCGTGGTACTCGATCGTCTTGATGCCGAGGAAGGCCAGGCCCAGCACGATGGTCAGCGAGAGCGACAGCATGAGGCCGCGGCGGTTGCGCATCTCCGCGGAGTAGACGCCCATGGCCATGGTGAAGCTGGAGAGGATCAGGATCGCAGTATTGGTGGTGCCCAGCCCGATACCGAGTGTGTTCGAGGCGGAGACGAAGGCCTCGTAGTACCAGTTTCGGTACAGCAGGTAGGCCATGAACAGGCCGCCGAAGAACATGATCTCGGTCAGCAGGAAAAGCCACATCCCGAAGGAGACTGCCTCGCGCTGCTGCTCCACCGTCTCAAAGTGATGGCGAAGGTAGGGCGGGTGCTCTGCCTCGTGGTGCAGCGTCTCTTCATCACGGCGGACGGCTACAGTGTGGCTATCCAACGGTGGTTACCTCGTGCTCAGTCTTGTTCGCCAGCCATTCGTAATCGTACGCTTCGTGGTCGACGATGGGGATCTCGAGGAAGTTCTCCGTCGGCGGCGGCGAGGCGATCTGCCACTCCAGGCCGGTTGCCTGCCAGGGGTTGGCGCCCGCGATCGCACCGTACTTGAGCGACCAGGTCATGTAGATCATCGGCATCAGGTATCCAATGCCCAGCACGGTGGCGCCGGCCGTCGATAGGACGTTCAGCACCTGGAACTCTGGCGGGTAAGCGTGATAGCGGCGCGGCATCCCCAGATAGCCGAGCACGAACTGCGGGAAGAAAGTAATGATGAAGCCGATGAAGGTGACCACAGCAGCCAGCTTGGATACCGCCTCGGGATACATGCGGCCCGTCATCTTGGGCCACCAGAAGTGCACGCCCGCGAGGTAAGCCATCAGCATGCCGCCCACCATGACGAAGTGGAAGTGGGCCACGATGAAGTAGGTCTCGGTCAGGTGAATGTCCATGCCAAGCGAGCCAAGAAACACGCCGGTAAGCCCGCCGATGGTGAACAGGCCGATGAAGCCGAAGGCGTAAAGCATCGGCGTCTCAAAGGTGATGGATCCCTTGTAGAGCGTCGCAGACCAGTTAAAGATCTTGATCGCCGAGGGCACCGCGACCAGCATGGTCAGCAGTGAGAAGACCAGCGCCGAGTAGTTGGACACACCCATGATGAACATGTGGTGCGCCCAAACGAAGAAGCCGAAGACGGCGATGGCAACCGAGGAGAAGGCCACGGCAGTGTAGCCGAAGACGCGCTTGCGGGAGAAGGTGCTGATGACCTCAGAGATCACGCCCATGCCCGGCAGGATCATGATGTAGACGGCGGGGTGCGAGTAGAACCAGAAGAGGTGCTGGAACAGTAGCGGGTCGCCACCCTTGCTGGGATCGAAGACACCGATGCCGATGGTGCGCTCCAGCGCGACCAGAACCAGCGTGATGGCCAGAACCGGAGTGCCCAGCACCATCAGGATGGAGGCCGCATAGTGCGACCACACGAACAGCGGCATACGGAACCAGGTCATGCCCGGAGCGCGCATGCGGTGCGTGGTGACGATGAAGTTCAGCCCGGTAAAGATGGAGCTGAACCCGGCGACGAAGATGCCCAGCGCCGCAGTGACCACGTGGGTGTTGAGGTAGTGGGTGGAGAGCGGTGTAGTGAATGTCCAGCCGGTGTCGACGCCGCCCAGCACCAGGGCCGAGACAGTGAAGATGCCCGCAACTACGTAGAGGTACCAGCTGAGCAAATTGACTTTGGGAAAGGCGAGATCGCGCGCGCCCAGCATGATGGGCAGAACGAAGTTCCCGATGGTCGCAGGTACAGACGGCACCAGGAACAGGAAGACCATGATGATGCCATGCATGGTGAACAGCTTGTTGTAGGTATCGGACGCCACCAGATCGGGCAGCGGCGTCAGCAACTCCAGACGGATAAGTCCCGCGAAGGCCCCGCCCAGGAAGAAGAAGAAGGTGATCGAGATCAGATACAGGATCGCGATCCGCTTGTGGTCCCCGGTCAGCAGCCAGCTCTTCAGGCCGTATTCCTTATTCAGATAGCTGACCCTGGGCAGAGTCGCGTCCTGCTGGTTGGGCAGTCGAACGATAGTGCTCATTGTGGCGATACCCCCACTCCGCTGGATGTGGATGTGTCAGGCACCTCTTTGCGCATCTGCCGAGTTCCCGTCGTAAGGCCGGGACGGTAGTCGGGTGCAGCATTGGTGGCGCCCTTCTGGTTGGACGAAGCGTCTTTGGCGTCCAGCGTCTGCTGTACGCGGTAATTCGTATCGAGTCCTTTGATGTATTCGACCAGGTCGATCAGACCCTCTTCGCTGACCTGGCCTTGATAGGTAGGCATGATGGGCGCGTAGCCAGCCACCTGATGCGTGGTCGGATTGAGAATGCTGCCGCGCAGGAAGCCGTCATCGACGGTGATGACGCGGCCGCCTTCGAGCGTCACCCGGCTGCCATAGACGCCGGCCAGATTCGGACCGCGCGCGCCCGCATTGCCGTTGTGGCAGGAACTGCAGCCCAGGCTGGCGTAGAGCCGCTCGCCATTCTGCGCCAGCGACTGGCCGCTGGTGGAGCCGGCCGTCCACTTCTCGTAGGCTTCGGGCGACAAGACAGTGATGGTGCCGATCATGGCGGAGTGCAGCGTGCCACAGTACTGGGTGCAGAACAGGTGGTACTCACCCAGCTGCGTAGCGCGGAACCAGACCGTCGAGTAGCGGCCGGGAATGACTTCACGCTTCACGCGAAAGGCTGGGATGGAGAAGCTGTGGAAGACATCCTGCGAGACCATGGTGAGCTGCACGTCGCGACCCACAGGAATGTGCAGCGCATTGATCTCATGCTGGCCGCCGGGATGCTCCGCCTTCCACATCCACTGCTTGCCGACGATGTAGATGTTCATCGCATTGGTGGGCGGGTTGTAGATACGGAAGTAGAGCAGCGCGCCCCACACGAAACAGACCATGAAAAGGGCCAGCGGGATGATGGTCCAGGTAGCCTCCAGCAGCGTGGAGCCTTCAATGTGGGTGGCCTGCGGACTGCGATCCTTGCGATAGACAAAGGAGAAGGTGCCCACCATCAGGCCGACCAGCAACAGGCCAACCAGCGTGATCAGCAGCAGGAAAAAGTAAAAGCCGTCCATGTACGGCGCAATCGCCGACGCCTGCGGTGGAAACAGCGAGAACTCGGTGAGCCACTTCACCAAGAACTGCCAAAGGACTGGACTGAAGAAATGCATCGTTCCCTTTACCCTGTCTTCCCTTGCTCTGCGCCTCGTTCACCCGGCGCTCGCTTGAACTAAACCGCTTTGCCGTCGTTGTAATCGCGACGGAACATCAATGCCATGTACCCGCCCAGCCCCAGCACGGTGAAGACGCCACCCATCTGCACCACGCGGGCCACCACCAGGCTGTGTTTGTTGCGCGTGGGGTCGTAGTGATAGCAGTAGGTCAGTACGGTATCGACAAGCGAGCCGATCTGGTGATTGGAGGCCTCGATCAGTCCCAGCCGCAGATCCTGCGGGGAGTACTCCACCCCCATGTAGTACTGCGCGATCTTCCCTTCCGGCGTCACGATCTGGATGGCGCTGGCGTGCGCGAACTGGGTCATGCGCCCATCCGGCCCTGGAGAGCGTACATAGCCGAAGCCAGCCGCTTTCGCGACTGCGTCGATGGCTGGCTGCTGTCCGGTGAGGAAGTGCCATCCCGATGCGCTCTCGGGGTGTCCGTAGTAGGTCACGTACTCGCGCTTCTTCGAGGCGGCAACGGCCGGCGTCTCGGCAGGATCGATCGAGATAGCAACGATGTCGAAGTCCTTGCCCGGCTGATAGTCGACCATCTCAAGCGCGCCGGTAAGGCCTTTCAATTCTTCCGAACAGAGGATGGGGCACTTGTAGTAGACCAGCGCCAGGATGGCGGTGCGCTTGCCGCTGAAGTACTTCCCCAGCGTGACCGGTTGGCCGGACTCGTCGACGAACTTCGCGTCCAGCGGCAGCTGCTGATTCAGGTGCTGCTCGATCTTGACGCCATTCAATAGGGTGGGCAGTCTGTCTTCGGCCGGCTCCCCCATCTGCTTCTGGCCAGTGGGGGAGACCTGCGCGGAGGCAGCAGCAGCACACAGCGCCAGCAGACACGCAGCCACCAGCCCGCGCCAGTTGCGGCGTGCGGATCGAGTGCTCGTATTGGTCTGCGGTGCGGTCATTGCTACTTCAACTCCGTGAAGGCTGCTTCCGATTCATGTCTTACGGGCGGGGCGGAGTCAGCTTGGCCTGTTCGCCCGGCTTCGGCTCCTTATGGCTCTGCTGTTGGCGTGACTGCTCCACTTCGATCTGCTGCTCGTAGCCGCTGCGGGCGAAGCCGTTGGTCAGGGGCGCGGTTGCCTGGCGTCGCGTATCCGCCGTCATTAAGAGCGCCGAAGCATTCTTGCCGGCGCCGTTTTCGCCTGCCCCGCCGATCACGGGCAGGCCGCGCTGGGCGATCGCCTCCATCGCTGCGCCAATTGGAATGCGCATGGTGCCCTGCTCGCGGTTCACCCAGGTGTAGTGGTCCAATAGCAGGTCCTCGCGGGCGTGCATGTCGGCCAGGTCCTGATTGCCGTCGTCCATCTGTAACTGCGGCGTAGGAAAGCGCCGGGTCATGACCTGCAGCTGCTGCTGCTCCATGGCGGCGTTCGATGCCAGGTTCTCCCGCTTGCCTGCGGGGAGGTTGAACTGATTCCACCGGTTGGGTGGACCGTCATGCTTGACCAACGCATTGTTGATGACCTTGCCCATGCCGAAGCAGAAGACAAAGAAGATCACCAGGAAGACGAAGAGCGAGACCATGAAGACGACGATGCCGGTGACCTTGACGTCAGAGGTCTCATAGCCGGGCGTAGGCCCGCCGTGTCCGGTGGATGCGATGCCGTGCTCGCGTTCGGGGTCGTGCCCCGGCGGGTTATGCATGGGCATGTTCAGGCTCCAGAATCTCTGCGAAGTGCGGATCGTTGGTCTGCACCAGGGGCCGCTTGCTCAGCTGCGTCAGGTAGGCCAGCACCCAGAAGGCAATCATCGCGCCGGGCACTGCTGCGTACTCCAGAATGCCAACGGAGAAGTGCAGGTTGCGGGGAGTGAAGCTCGGCTCGATGAGGATGAACATGTCCCAGCAGCGCGCGAAGATCATCCACTTGGCCACCATCACGATGCGCCGCTTGTTGCGCTTGATGTCGCGCGAGAGCAAGAGCGAGAAGGGAATCAGCCAGTGGAAGACAAAATCCAGCGTTAACAGAACGCCCCAGTGCCCGCGAATGCGATCCAGATACCAGGGAATCTCTTCTGGTAGATTACCCGACCAGATGATCAGGAACTGGGAGAAGGCGAGATAGATGTTCAGCATAGTGAAGGCGAACATCAGCTTGCCCAGGTCGTGCTGCTCGGTAACGCGCAGCACAGTCTTCATGGGCTCAGCCTTCGACAGGTTGACAACAGTGATCACGCCGATTGCGAGCACCGCATAGCCCTGTCCCACCAGGAATAGCAGGCCATACATGGTGGAGAACCAGGTGACATCGGTGGACATGACCCAGTCGATGGCGCCGACGGTGAGGGTCAACGCGTAGATGACCACGCCGATGCCGCTCAGGTTCTCAAAGCGCTTCTGCCAGTAGGGCACATTGGGGTTGGGGTCCCGATCGCGCAGCACCGACCAGCGGTTCAGCGTCAGCATGAAAAAGAACCAGATGGCGAAGCAGACAATGGTCTGAATCCACACACTGGCCGGGCTGAGCATGGGGTGCTTCCACGCGATGGCGTGGGCCTGCTCCTTGGTGATGAGGTGTTGGCTGAGCGCCTGGGAGGGATTGGTGTAGCGCGCCCAGAGATACAGCTTCTTCATGAAGATGCCGACCGGCAGAAACATGAGCGCGGGCACCCACAGCGTGCGGCTCAATGCCTCGAGCGGCCGCCGCAACAGCAGGCCCCACTTGCCGCCGGAGAGGTATTGCACCATCAGCAGCGCCATGCCGCCCAGCGAGAAACCCCAGCACAGCATGAAGCCCATCAGCCAGGAGCGGATGAGATGGTCGAAGTGGTCATGCTCGATCAACTCGGCCAGCACCACCAGCACCAGGGCCAGAATGGTGAAGCCCACGCCGACCATGAGCGCGCGCCGCCGCCAGGCTGCCATCAGCAGAGGGGGCGCGGCCAGATCGCCCGTCAGTGTCCGTTCTGTATGTCCGTGCTGTGGGTTCGTCACTGTCTCTTGTTCCTTGTGCTGTGCTGTTTCACTTGGCCTTCGGCTGCCCGGCTGCCTTGCCAGCCGCCCCGGCGCCCGATCCTGGTTTTGTCGATCCTGGTTTTGTCAATCCTGCCTGCGTACCCGCCCCACTGCGGCCATCGCCATTGAGCGACAAGGCGGGGTGACGGCTGGCTTCAGGAGTGCTGGTTGGTTCCTCCGGCGCCAGCGCGGGCCCCGTGCCTGGAGATGGCGGCTTGGCATAGACCGCGGTGTTCGGCAACTCCCAGGGTCCGGCGTAGCTGGCGGGCAGTCCGTCCTGCTCTGCGACTTCGGAGAGCTGCTGCACCTTGGTGCCCGCCGGCAGGTCTGTCTGCTTCGCGTTCTGGCTCAACTGCAGCGCGCGGATGTAGGCGGCAATGGCCCAGCGGTCGGCGGCCTCCACCTGGGACCCGTAGCTGGGCATGGCGCCGTAGCCGTTGGTGATGACATAAAAATAATGGCTGAGCGGCTCTGCCAGGCGCTTGGCGTCATGGAAGTTTCCCGCTGGCTTGTAGCCGCGCTGCACGATCATGCCAGCGCCATTGCCCACGCGCGAGTGGCAGGGCGTGCAGTACACGTTGAACTGCTCCTGCCCGCGCTGAAGGACGGCCAGGGTCGCGGGAAACGGCAGCGCGTCGACCTCCTTGCCGTTCTCGATACCGGTGTAGAAGAAGTCTGCCTCGTTCGACTGTCCGCGGGCGACGGTGTGCTCCACCTGGGGACGGGCCGAGCGCCCATCGGCGTAGAAGGAGGTTCCGCGCTGGGGCACGAACTTGGGCTGGTTGTGCATGTCCTGCCTGCACCCGGCCACGAGCACCAGTGCCGCAGCGGCGCAGAGGCATGCGGTGCCGCGGAGGTTCTTGCTCGTCGCGTTAATACTCCACCTCCACAACCGTGACCGGCCGCAAGCCATCAAGGAATGCTCGCGTGTCCGTCAGGGAAAACTTGGGATCGCGTGCCTCGAGGCAGAGAAAGAACTTATCCGACGACGCGCCGGTGCGGAAGTTGGGCGCGTTGAACAGTGGGTGGTAGGGCGCAGGCAGTCCGCACATGGCGAGCATGCCGAAGGCCGCTGTCAAACCCGCGAACAGGATGGTCCACTCATAGGCGGGCACGACAAATGCCGGCCAGGAGTAGAGCGGGCGTCCTGCGATGTTCAGGGGATAGGCCCACACGTTGATCCAGGTCTCCATCAGAAACATCGCGGTACAGCCCATCAGGCCGCCAATGAGCGTGATCAACGGAACATAGTTGCGGTGGAAGCCGATGGCCTCGGCTGCCTCCTCGCAGGGGTAGGGCGTATAGCAGTCCAGGCGGCGCCAGCCATCGTTGTAGGCAGCCTGCGCGGCTGCGGTCAGCGTGGTGGCGGAATCGAATTCGGCCAGCAGGCCGTAGGTACCCTCAGGAAATGGCATCAGTCACCAGCCTCATGCGCGGCTTCCGGCTGCGCCTTGACCTTGGACTGAGGCAGCAGGATGCGCAGCTCAGACATGGGGATCATGGGCAGGAAGCGAATGAAGAGGAAAAACAGGAATGTAAACAGGCCCAGAGTGCCGAAGAAGGTGCCGTAGTCCCAGCGGGTGGCGCGATAGGTACCCCAGGAGGAGGGCAGGAAGTCGCGGTAGAGGCTGGTCACGACGATGACGAAGCGCTCAAACCACATGCCGGTGTTGATGATGAACGACATCAGGAACATGGCGCTTATATTCGTCCGCACCCAGCGCAGCCACAGCAGTTGTGGCAACGCGATATTACAAGTGATGAGTACCCAGTAACTCCAGCCCATGGGACCGAACATGCGGTTCCAGAATGCGAAGTACTCCCAGTGGCTGGCCGAGTACCAGCTCATGAAGAGCTCCATCGCGTAGCCATAGGCCACGATCAGCCCGGTCGTCAGCATGACCTTGCCCATGTTGTCGATATGGCGAATGGTGATCAGATCTTCCAGGTGATAGAACTTGCGGATCGGAATCGCCAGCGTGATCACCATGGCGAAGCCGGAGTACACCGCGCCCGCGACAAAGTAGGGCGGGAAGATGGTGGTATGCCACCCGGGCAGGACGGCCACCGCGAAGTCGAAGCTGATGACCGTGTGGACGGAGAGCACCAAGGGTGTGGCGAGACCAGCCAGCAGCAGCGAGGCTGTCTCATAGCGCATCCAGTGGCGGACCGAACCGCGCCAGCCCAGCGCCAGCAGCCCGAAGGCATATTGCGCGAAGGGCGACTTGGCGCGGTCACGCAGCGTGCCCAGATCCGGGATCATGCCGATGTACCAGAACACGACGGAGATGGTCGCGTAGGTGGAGACGGCGAAGACGTCCCATAACAACGGTGACCGGAACTGCGGCCACATGTTCATGCTGTTGGGATAGGGGAAGAGCCAGTACCCCAGCCAGGGACGGCCGACGTGGATCAGCGGGAACATGCCGGCGCAGACCACGGCAAAGATGGTCATGGCTTCGGCGAAGCGGTTAATCGAGTTGCGCCAGGTCTGCTTGAACAGCAGCAGAATCGCCGAGATCAGAGTGCCGGCGTGGCCGATACCGATCCACCATACGAAGTTGACGATGGCGAAGCCCCAGCCAACCGGAATGTCCAGGCCCCAGATACCGACCCCGCGCAGCACCAGCCAGGTGAGACAGGTAACCAGGATGGTGACGACACCGGCAGCCACCAGCAGGCCGAAGAACCAGCCCAGCGGCGTGTGCGTGGTCAGGACGATCCGGGAGACCTTCTCCGTGACCGACTTGAAGGTATGCCCGGGCGCAATGACCCGCACCTCTCCGGTGATCGGGTCCAGCATCGGATCGTGGGTCGATAGATCTCTCGTCGCCATGGTTACAAGTTCTCGCTAGCCGTGCTCGGGCGCGTGTTCGGTCTGCGCCGGGACCAGGGCCTGGTTCGGGTTGATGACTTCTGCGATGTAGGTAGTGCGGGGCCGGGTATTCAGGTCGGCCAGGACGCTGTAGTTGCGCTGCTGAGCCTTGATCTTCGAAACGCGGCTGTTTTTGTCGTTGATGTTGCCGAAGACGATGGCGTCTGTGGGGCAGGCCTGCTGGCACGCCGTCACAATCTCGCCATCGCGAATAGCGCGGTTTTCCTTGTCCGCCTCAATCTTGGCGACAGCAATCCTCTGTACGCAGTAAGTGCATTTCTCCATGACGCCGCGGCTGCGCACGGTCACATCCGGATTGCGCATGAACTTCAGGCTTTCGGTTTCGTAGTCAGAGAAGAGCAGGAAATTGAAGCGGCGCACCTTGTAGGGGCAGTTGTTGGAGCAGTAGCGGGTGCCCACGCAGCGGTTGTACACCATGGTGTTCAGGCCCTCCGGCGTGTGCACGGTGGCAGCCACCGGGCAGACCTGCTCGCAGGGCGCATTCTCGCAGTGCTGGCACATCATGGGCTGGAAGTGCGCGCGCGGGGATTGCAGGTCGCCCTCGAAGTAGGTATCGATGCGCAGCCACTGCATGTCGCGGCCGGTCTTCACATTGTGCTTGCCTACAACCGCGATGTTGTTCTCTGCGTAGCAACTCACCACGCAGGCATTGCAGCCGACGCAGGAGTTCTGATCGATGGCCAGGCCCCAGGCATTTTTGGGGTACTCCCAGTTATCGAACATTGTGGTGTTGCGCTCCGGATCCTCCGGCCAGTCGCCCTCGTGCGCGAAGTTGGGTTCCTTCTTGAACTCCTCCAGCGTGGCTGAGCGCACGATGCCGCGGGTGATGGCCTCATCGCCTTCAAGCGAGTGCGCGGCAACATCGCCCTGCATGGCAAGGCTGGCTTGGCCGGCCAGTGCGCGCTTGCCGCGGTCGTCGCTGTAGTGGCTCTTGGTGACGGCGATACCCCAGACGTCGCCAGTCTTCTTGATGGTGGCGCCGGTAGCAAACAAAGGCGCATCGGAGGTGCGCAGGCGATAGGCGTTGAAGCCCATGCCCGACCCGACGCGTCCTGCGCGCTCGCGTCCGTAGCCGAGGTGTACGGTGAGCGAGTTGTCCGGGTGGCCGGGCACCGAGACCACCGGGCCGCGCACCGTGTTGCCGTTCAGCGTGATCTCGACTACGTCGTTTTCATCCAGCCCCAGCTTCACCTTGGTAGGACCGCTCATGATGACGGCGTTGTCCCAGGAATTGTTGACAACCGGCTTGGGCAGCTCTTGCAGCCAGCCAATGTTCGAGTAGCGTCCATCGTAGATGGTGGGATCGGCGCGAAAGATGACCTCGATTGCATTGTCAGGCACGGACGCGGGCGGGTTGATGTTGACGCGAGCCATTGCGACGGCGGAAACAGACTTGGGCGCGAATGCCGAGCCGGCCAGGAAGCCGTCATGCAGTACCTTGCGCCAGGCTGCGTCGAAGTCGCCCTTGCCGGCCAGTTGTTGCCGCCAGGTTTCCTGCACGGCGGCGAATGCGGTGCGCTGCGGATCATCCAGCAGCGCCTGCATCACGACATGCGCCGTCTTGCCGCCATAGAGCGGATCGATCATCGGTTGTACGACAGAGAGCGTCCCATCATAGGCGCGCGCGTCCGACCAGGCCTCTAGATAGTGCGCAGCATTGATGTGCCAGGTCGCTATCTGCGATGTCTCATCCTTGTGGCTGCCCAGCTGCGCGCTCTTGGGAACCCGGGTCAGCGCTTCGGCAAATTTCAGGTCGACAGGCGCGGTATAGACCGGGTTGGAGTCGAGGATGAAGAGCCACTGCACCTTGCCGGCGTTCATATCGGCGACCAGCGCCTTCAAGTCGTCACCCTGAATCGAGGGCAGCGGCTGCACCGTCTCGGTATAGACCACCGTTTTGCCGACATTGCCCAGCGCCTGGTTCATGGCGATGGCGGCCTGATGCACTTCGGCGGATTGCTGTTCGCCGGGGATGACCACGCATTTGCCGGCATTCGCCTTGAGATCGGCGGCGAGTGCGGCGATAAAGGCCTGCTGCTCGGCCGTCAGGTTGAGCTGCGAGCCGCCCGCTCCAACGGCCATTGCGACCGCCTGCGCGCAGACAGCAACATGGCTGGCCTTCACCTTCAGGCGATGGTCCGCCTTCATCCCGGTGGTGGTCGGCATGCTCTCGACCGCGTACAGCCGGTTCATCTCAACCGACGCATCCATCAACTTGCGACGGTTGGCGTAGTCGCGCGCCAGCGTCAGGAAGCCGGGATGAGCGATGCCGGAGAGGAAGTCCGCATCCAGCGAGAGGATGACGTCGGCCTTCTCCAGCATGTACTGCGCGTCATAGAAGTCGCCGAAGGCTGCCTTCGAGGCGCGCCGTGCGGAGTCGCGATTGACCGGGTCGTATTGGATCAGCTTCGCCTGGGGCAGCCGCTTCTGCACGTCCTTCCACTGCGCTGCCAGCGTTGGCGAGGTGATGGTCGAGCTAAGGATGTAGAGGCCCTGGCCTCCAGCCATGCTGGGCAGGTCATGCAGGACCGCAGCCTGGAAGTTCGCAAACGTGCTGGTCTCCAGGTGATAGAGCACATGCTGCGAGCGGTCCGGATCATAGAGCCCCAGCAACGACCCCTGGCTGAAGACATCGGACTTGCCGCGGCTCATGGGGTGCTCAGGGTTGCCATCGATCTTGATCGGCCGATAGGCATCGCTCTTGACCAGCAGCGGCAGGCTGCCGGTGGCAAAGGGCATGGTCGTCGCGAAGTAATTGGGCTTGCCCAGGATCAGGTCTTCAGGCTGCTGGATGTAAGGGTAGATGGGCTCATCCGGCTGCTTGGTGCAGCCCGCAAGGCCAGCCATGGCGAGCGACGCGCCCATCAGCTTCATGAAGCCGCGGCGCGAGACTGGATCGACCCACTCCTGGGCCTGCGTGGGGAACTCGCGCTCCACCCGCTCATCAAAACCAGGCTCTGCGGCGGCGTTATCCAGACCCTGCCAACCCTGACTTTGGGCGCTGTCGGCGCGCAGTTCTGCACCCAGGCCGATACCCAGATCAGCGCGCGCTGCAGCCAGTGTCATGCCAGCGGCTAGCTGCTCTTTCTCAGCCGGCTGCAGCACTGTCAGCCTTTCGTCCTTTGCCACCCTTGCGTCCTGTGTTTCCATCGTGTCGGCTTGCTCTCAGTTCTTGGTATTGCCCGTACTAGCGGTGGCAGGTCTCGCAGGAGCTGAGCTCATGCGGAGCGCGGATGTGATATTGGCTCACCAGGAACTTGCCGAGTGCCTCCTGGTTGGTGAACTTGGCGTAGCTGACATGCGCCGCACTGCTGGATTCGTTGCCGCCATTGGGATGCGCGGCCACGTCCAGCAGCTCGCCTTCGGCGCCGGTAGTGGGGGGCAGCATGTCGAGTGAAGCAGTACGCGCGCCCACCTTGGCCGGATCGATGGTGGAGCAGCTTACCGTCTGCGCGGTGGGCGTTCCAGACTGGTTGCCGCTGGCTCCGCACCACACCGGCTTGTCCGTCGAAGGCCCAGCCCATGCCATGTTGTAGATCTCGCTGGTGGGCCGCAGGTTCTTGGCCGGGTTGCGATGGCAGTTGAGGCACCACTCCATCTGCAGCGAATTCTGCTGATACATGATGGGCATCAAATCAACGCGGCCATGGCAGGAGGAACAGCCGATGCCCTTGTTCACGTGGATCGAGTGGTTGAAGTACACGTAGTCAGGCAGATCGTGCACCCGGATCCAGCGGATAGATTCGCCGGTCGCCCAGCTCTCCCGCACGGGTTCGAGCAGTTGCGCGTTGGTCCAGATCTGCGCGTGGCAGTTGATGCAGGTCTTGGTGGGCGGAATGCCGCCGTAGCTGGACCGCTCGACCGAGGTATGGCAATACTGGCACTGTATGCCCAGACCCATCACATGGTGCTTATGGCTGAAGGGCACTGGCTGGTCGGCCCGCTGGCCCTGACGGGTCACCCACGGAGAGCGCTGCAGCTGATCCAGCGTGACGCCCAGTGCGATGACGATCAGGCCTGTCAGGATCAGGCTCATGCGCGCCAGCGCATTTGAGCTGCGGTCGAAAATCTGCGCCATCGATCCGTTCCTGCTTCCCTGCCTTCAGGGAGGGTGTTGGAGGTGAATGCTATCAGCGTTTTGCGACCAGTGCGGTCGCATATTTCACAACAACCAAGGGTGCAAAGAAGGACTATAACAGCAATTCTTGTCTCCTCCATAACCGGCCAGTCGATGCCATGGAAGTTTTGCCGCGCTCGTGATGACAGTCCGCTTGGTTACACTCGAACACGAGATGAATGACGGCCGCCGCCAGGTTCGCTATGACGCCGATGAAGCCATCCGTGCGCTGACGGCTGCAGACCCGAAGCTGGGCGCGCTGATCCAGCGTGCCGGCCCCTTCACCCTGAGGCTCAAGAGCCAGCACTCGCCGTTCGAAGCGCTGGTGGAGTCGATCATCTATCAGCAGCTGCATGGCAAGGCGGCCTTCGCCATACTGCATCGCCTGCTCGCGGCATTTGGCGACATGCATCCGCAGCCGGAGCACATTCTTCAGGCGCCGGATGAGCTGCTGCGCGGCTGCGGCCTCTCCGCGAATAAGGCGCGTGCGCTGTGCGACCTGGCGGCGAAGACACTGGATGGCACCGTTCCCTCGCTGGCGCAGATTCGCCGCCTGCCGGATGAGGAGATCGTCAAACGGCTGACCGCAGTGCGCGGCGTAGGCCGCTGGACGGTGGAGATGCTGCTGATCTTCCGCCTGGGCCGGCCAGACATTCTGCCGGTGAGCGACTACGGCGTGCGCAAGGGCTTCCTGCTGACCTTTGGACGGCCGCCGAAGTCGAAGCCAATCACGCCAGCGCTGCTGCCCAAGCCGGAGGTGATGCAGCGCCGAGCAAAGAAGTGGCACCCCTGGTGCTCGGTCGCAAGCTGGTATCTGTGGCGCGCCTGCGATCTCAGCGGCAGTGCTTCGCCCCCGCCGGAGTAGCGACAGACGGTTCATCCGCAAAAGCTGACAGCTCCGATACCATCTAAGTTGCTGAGGCTAAGCCTGCACCTGGTTGGACGCGCTGGCTTGCTCACCCGCTAAACTATTGGCAATGCCCGTCTCCCCCGCTCAGCGCTACGTCTGCGTCCACGGACACTTCTACCAGCCACCGCGCGAGAACCCCTGGCTCGAGACGGTCGAGACCCAGGACTCCGCGGCGCCGTACCACGACTGGAACGAGCGCATCACGGAGCAGTGCTACGCCACCAATGGCGCGGCGCGCATCGTCGATCGCGAAAACCGCATCCTGCGTATCACCAACAACTACGCGCGGATGAGCTACAACCTGGGCCCCACGCTGCTCTCCTGGCTGGAGGAGAATGCTCCGCTGACCTATGCCATGGTGCGCGAGGCGGACCGGGAGAGTCAGCAGCGCTTCAGCGGGCATGGCTCGGCCATGGCACAGGCTTACAACCACATCATCCTGCCACTGGCATCGACGCGCGATCGCATTACGCAGATCCGCTGGGGCATTGCGGACTTCGAGCATCGCTATGGCCGGAAGCCGGAGGGCATGTGGCTGGCGGAGACGGCGGCAGACCTGGAGTCGCTGGACCTGATGGCGCGCCACGGCATCCGCTTCACTGTGCTGGCGCCACACCAGTGTGCGCGCGTGCGCCCGATTGCCGCAGCCGTGAACCCGGACGCGACTATCCCCATGCGCCCGTGGCTGGAGACGCCGGATGCCACCGTGGAGACCACTCGACCGTATCTGGTGGAGACCAGCCGGGGCCACTCCATTGCCGTCTTCTTCTACAACGGACCCACCTCGCGCTCCATTGCCTTTGACGGGCTGCTGAACAGCGGGGATGGCTTTGCCAAGCGGTTGCTGGACGGCTTTGGGGAAGGTGATCGGCCCCAACTGGTGCACGTTGCCACCGATGGCGAAAGCTATGGGCACCATCACCGTCACGGCGAGATGGCGCTGGCCTATGCACTGCATGTGATCGAAGAAGGGCCGGCCCGCCTGACCAACTATGGCGAGTTTCTGAGCTTGTTTCCGCCGGCCGAAGAGGCGCAGATTGTCGAAGACAGCAGCTGGAGCTGCTTCCATGGCGTGGAGCGATGGCGCTCCGACTGTGGCTGCAATGGCGGCCGCGCGGGATGGAACCAGAAGTGGCGGGCTCCGCTGCGCGATGCGCTGGACTGGCTGCGCGATGCGCTGGCGCCGCTGGCGCGCTTCCTGGCTGGTCCACTGCTGCGCGATCTGGACGAGGCGCGCAATGACTACATCCAGGTGATCCTCGATCGCTCCCGCGCATCGGTCGACGCTTTCTTCGCGCGCCACAGTACCCGCGCACTGACCCTGGAGCAGCGCATCCACGTGCTGCAACTGATGGAGCTGGAGCGCAATGCGCAGCTGATGTACACCAGCTGCGGCTGGTTCTTCGATGACATCTCCGGCATAGAGACGGTGCAGATCGTCATCTATGCAGCGCGCGTGATCGAGCTGGCCGGCGCACTGTTTCCCGAGACGCGCGGCACGCTGGAGAAATCCTTTACCGAACTGCTGGCATTAGCCCGCAGCAACGATCCGCAGGCGCGCGATGGCCGCTTCCTTTATGACGAGCGCATTCGCCCCATGGTGGTGGACCTGGAGCAGGTAGCCGCCCACTATGCGATCAGTTGTGTCTTCCCGCAGCGTCTCGGCGAGGCGGGCATGGCAGAGAGCGAGCGGCTGTTCTGCTACAGCATCGAGCACCAATGGGAGACCACCATGCCGTACGGGCTGGGCCAGATGCGGCTGGGACGGCTGCGGCTGTGCTCCATCCTGACCGAGGAGTGCGCGGAGATCGCCTATGGAGTGATTCACTTCGGCGATCAGAATGTGTCCGCTGCAGTGAAGCGCCTGGAGAAGGAGGACGAGCCCATGCTGGCCGCGCTGGCGCAGGAGGTGGAAGAGTCTATCGATGCCAGCAATCTGCCGGAGGTCGTCCGCCTGATGGATGACTACTTCGGCGAGAGCCGCTACTCTCTCATGTCATTGTTCGCCGACGAACAGCGGCGCATTGTGCAGAACATCCTGAACCCGACGGTGGCCGCATTGGAGGCAACGCTGACGGATCTCTACGCCGGCCACGCCTCGCTGGTTCACTTCCTCAGCCGCAACAAGCTGCCGATGCCGGCAGCGCTGCGGGCAGCCGGGCAGTTCGCTCTGCACTCCCAGCTGAAGCATGCGCTGGAAGCGGAGCTGATTGACGTGCCGGCGGTGCAGCGGCTGCTGGCGCAAGCGCAGGAAGATGCCGTATCCGTGGACCTGGCAACGCTGGGCTACCAGGCGGACGAGCGCATGCACCGGGCCATGGAACGGCTGCAGGCAAATCCTGGCGACCCCGACCGGGTGCGGCGGGCACTGACGCTCGCCGGGGCGCTGCGGCTGCTGCCCATCTCTCTCGACCTGTGGCAGGCGCAGAACATCTGGTACGGGCTGTGGTCCAGCATGCAGCAGGAAAGCGCCGTCCTGCGACAGGATTTTCTGGCGCTGGGCAGGGAGCTGAATATCCAAGTGGAACTGGCGAGCACTGCCGTGGGGTAACAGTGCTTTTCCAGAGGCAGCAAACTGCCGGGGCGGGCTGGCGCGGTTGAGAAGTAGTGCGGAGTGCTGGGACGAGACTCCCTAACACACTGGCGGCCCATGTGGTTCGACTACCAGTGTTACGGAGGGCATCCCGGCGGCTGGTTCAGCGCTCGCGGAGTGGTATGCAGGATGCGATGATGATGCCTATGAAGAACCTATGCCTGCTGCCTGGCGCGCTGCTGCTGCTGGCTCTCTTCCCGGCGCGGGGCCATGCGCAAAGCATCAGTCCGCGCGAGATGCGCACTATGAGCGCCATGGAATTTGAGCGGCACCTGGATGAAGAGGGGCCGCAGCGGTTTGTGCAGCGCCTATTAAAGGACATGGATCCACACAGCCCGGAGGAGCCGAACTTCGACGTGGTCCTGGAGCATGTCGCCGAGGGTGGCAGCGGATGGTTGAGGGCAGCGGCGCGCATCGCTCCGTATACGGATGCCACCTTCAGCCAGGGTTTGCGCGTGGCCATTGCCGATGCGCTGGTGGCCAACCCGGCGGCAGTGTTGAGGCTTATCGGGACGGAGGAGCATTTCGACCAGGCATGCGGCTACCCATTTGTGCGCCAGACAGATACCTACTTGTTGCGGCACAAGCGGGAGGCACTGTCCGCCCTGGACCGGGTGCACCAGCCCGCGCTGGCGCAGAAGGTGGAGAGCTGCCGCAGGCAACTGATGGACGTGCCCACTACCCAGGCGCACGACGCAAGTCAAGCTACGCCCACGGCGCGCGACTAGAATCTAGCTGCGCCAATGCAAGGTGACTGGTCCGCTGAGTGGATGGCGGTCCTCGCCTTCGAGCCGCGCCTGCTTCAGGGCGAAGTACCACTTGGCGGGCCGATCCGCATCGTCAATCAGCATCAGGGTGGGATTGTGGCGGAGGCCCTGGGCCTGCTCGATCATGGTCTGCTGGTCCTGGCGCACGAAGCGAGCTCCGAAGAACCTGGCAATTGCCGTGACCAGCGGCACGTAATAGAAGACGTTCCATGCGGCGAAGACATCGATGCGGCAGGTGGATGGCGTCACCGGGGTGACAGTGGTGAGCGAAGAGAACCACTTGTCCCCACAGCGGATGGTCTCCCAGCGCCGGTTGGGCAGTACGAAGTCGATAGTGGTGGTGATGGGCTCGCCGTAGACGCCGAGCAATTTGTACGGAGCACTGTTCCCTGAAGGCGCATGCGCGGACATGCGGAAGCCCTGCGGGATGGGCTCGAAGTGCTTGTGCTTCTCATGAATGCTGGCGCGGGAGCGCCACCACCATGCCTGATGCACGAAGGGTCCGTGCGCAGGATCCATCAGCCCGATGATGCCGTGATCCACATTGCATGGCAGGTCTGCAGAGAGATGCGCGGAGCGGCAGCGCGCACTGAAGCGCGGCACCAACGGCGCGGGCGGCAACTCGTCTGCACGAAGACGGCCGCGCCCAGCGTCCGGGATGTAGACCCAGGCATATCCATCCTGCTCAACGCATGGGTAGGACGTCGCGTAGATGCGCGTGGGATCGAGTGCGTCCACGCCGGTGAGTGAGGGGATCTCGCGGCACTGCCCGGAGCCAGCCTCAAAGGCCCACCCGTGGTATTTGCAGGTGACATTCGAGCCATCGAACCAGCCGCAGGAGAGCGGGATGCCGCGGTGCGGGCAACTGTCACGCATGGCGAAGAGGACGCCGTCCGTGCGCCGGCCCAGTACCAGGGGAATGCCCAGCAGCATGGCCGTGTGCAGTTGCTTGCCGTGAAGACGATCGCTGCGTATGGCTGGGTACCAGTCGTCATAGAGCAGCGTGGCAGCAGGGCCGGCGGCACTTGATTGCTGCGCGATCTGGAGCAGGTCTGTGGCCATAGAACTCTCGTCTAAAGCAATTTTCCTGTAGGTGTATAGGGACTAGCAAAAACTATGGGGGCCTTTCTTTGAGGAAAGGCCACGCCGAGGTTATCTCCGCACTCTACAGCATCAGGAAAATTGCTTTAATCTTACCGCGCTCCGAGCGAGCGTGACGATGCGACAATCGCCTCATCCATGCAAGAGCGATGGCCCGCCACGCCGCATACGAGGAAGAGCAAAGGCTGGCTTCTGCCGGGCGCGGCACTTACGGCACTGTGGCTGCTGCTGTACGGAAGCTTTGCTCTGCTGCGGCCACCCCTGCTGGATGACGCGGACAGTGTGCATGCCGAGGTAGCACGCGAGATGCTGGCGCGCCACGACTGGATCACGCTCTACGCGGATGGCATCCGGTATCTTGAAAAGGCACCGCTGCTCTACTGGAGCATGGCGGCGAGCTTTCGCGTCTTCGGCGTGCATACCTGGTCCGCGCGGATGCCACTGGCGTTTTCTGCACTCGCGTTGCTGCTGGTGGTGTACGCGCTGGGCCGCAGAATGTTCGCGAGTGAGTGGGCCGGATTCTTCGCAGCGCTTGTGCTCGCGAGCAGCTTCGGGCTATTCATCTTTACCCGCACTCTGATTCCCGATGCGATGGTGTGCCTGTGGCTGACGATTGCGATGCTCGCGTTCTGGCGCTCGCTGGATGAGCCAACCCGCGCAAGCGCTGCAACGTTTGCCGCGGCCTGCGCGCTCGGTGTGTTGACCAAGGGGCTCATTGGCCTGGTCTTCCCGCTACTCATCATTGGAATCTATCTACTGATGACGCGGAGACTTGCTCACCTGCGGCGATGGCATCCGCTGCTCGGCCTGTTGGTCTTCTTCGCGATAGCAGCGCCGTGGCATATCGCCGCCGGTATCGCGAACCCTACCGTTGGACTTCCAGTGGGCGCCTTGCCGACACAGGGCAATGTGCATGGCTGGTATTGGTTCTACTTTGTGAACGAGCATGTGCTGCGCTACCTGAACCAGCGGGTGCCACGGGACTATGACACCGTGCCGCTGGCGCTGTTCTGGGGTTTGCTACTGGTGTGGCTGATGCCGTGGAGCGCTTTCCTGGTGCATGCGCTGCGACGGGTTCCGCTGAATCGTTGGTGGCAGCGCGCCACCTTAGAGCCCGCAGAAGAGGCGCGGCTGTTGCTGCTGGTATGGGCGGCGGTGCCTATGATTTTCTTCAGCTTCTCCACTCGGCAGGAATATTACGTGCTGCCCGCGCTGCCTGCGTTCTCTTTGCTGCTAGGCGATTGGCTGACGCAGCGTGGTGATGCGCGGGCTGGTGAATGGAGCGGGCGGCGGCGCAGTGCATGGGCGCTGTTCGCCGCAGGGGCGTGCGGAGCAGCCGCGGCAGTGTTCTTCGCGCTGCATGCGGCCTTACCGCGTGGCGATTTGGCAGCCGCACTCAGCAGCAATCCTGGGGATTACGCTCTCTCCTTCGGCCACTTCCTCGATCTGTCCGCGCAGGCAATGGCGTTCTTCCGACTGCCATTGCTGCTGACGGCGGTGGCTCTGCTGGCAGGTACTGGCGGACATCTGCTGCTGCTGCGTGCTGGCCGTGCGCATGCCGCGACACTGGCGCTGGCAGCGGGCAGCATGCTGTTTCTGATCGCGGCGCACCTGGCGCTGGTTACGTTCTCTCCGGTGCTGTCTTCGGCAGCACTCGCAGATGCCTTGCGGCCGCGGCTGCAGCCCGGCGATACCATTGTGCTGAACGGCGAGTACGAGAGTGGCTCGACGCTCAGCTTCTATCTCCAGCGGCAGGTGCGCATCCTGAATGGGCGCAGTTCGAACCTGTGGTACGGATCGTTCTTTCCCGACGCACCGCGCATCTTCGACGATGACGCATCCTTCGCCCGGCTGTGGGGCGGCCGCGGACGCATCTTCGTGCTGACCGATGCAGCGCATCCACCGCGCCTGCCATCGCCTGCGTACACCATTGCGCAGGACGGCGGAAAGGCCATCCTTTCGAATCGGCCGTGACGTCACCGGCTAAGTCGTTGTAAGCCGCTTCAGCCGGCCGCGCCGCAGCAGGAAGCGCTCGCCGCGCCAGGTCACGGTATCGCCCGCGAAGCTCCACGTCCACAGCGCGAGCGCGATCAGGTCGCGCGGCAGCAACAGCCACAGGTCAGCCAGCACCCTGCGGTCACGCAGAATGCCCGCGCCGACACTGAGGGCTACCGCCACACGCGCGACCAGCGCAAGCACGAACAGTGCAATACTTTCGAGACTCAGCCCGCTGGCAATCATGTTCAGGAACGCCCAGGGCAGCCCGAAGGTGAACAGCAGGCCGGCATAGCCCCAGCGGCGTGAGTCGCGCGTGGAGCGGCTCCAGCGCAACTGGTGCTGGAAGAATTGTGCGGGCGTGTAGGCAGGCACGGATGTCTCGACTACCTCGCCTGACAGCACCACGTCGAAGCCGGCAGCAGCGATCCGTGCGCCGAGCTCGTAGTCGTCTGCCAGATAATCGACCAGGGGCAAGAATCCGCCGATGCGATCGAGTGCGTCGCGGGAGACGGCCATGGTGGAGCCCAGTCCGAAGCGAATGCCGCCCTCAAGCTTGCGCGCGGTCAGCACGCCGGCGATGAAGTCGGTCGAGATGCCCAGCACTTCTATACGCGAGCCCAGTGTGGGACGTCCACCGTTCCGGCCATGTGCGCGGCCGCGGTACGGCGCAGTGACCATGCCGACAGGCTTCGCTGTTTGCGGCCGTGGCGCGAAGCCAGCCATCACCGACTGAAGGTAGTGCGGCGAGACGACGATGTCGCTGTCGTTGATCAAGACATACGGATAACGGGCCTGGGGCAGCATCTGCACCAGGTTGCTGACCTTGCCGTTTGACCCCAATACCAGTGGACACTCCACGATGCGGATGGCGTGGCTGGGAAACTCGGTCTGCAGTTGCCGGATGGCAGCGACTGCCGGATCGTCAATCGTGCTGACGCCGAACAGGATCTCCACCGCGCCGGAGTACTGTTGGCGGCAGTGGCTGGCGAAGGCCGCATACATCTCCTGGTCCAGGCCCTTAACCGGCTTGAGCAGACTGACCGCGGGAGCAAAGGCAGACTGTGGCTGACGCAGGCTGCGCAGGAAGGCCCGCGCGCTCGCCATGGCAAGCATGGAATAGCCAATGCCGGCCCAGGCAAGCAGCGTGGTCGCGCCAGCAACAAGAGTGGCGAGCAGGTCAGGCTTCAAGACTTCGAGTGTAGCGTGCGACCGGTCGTTGCCCGCGGCGCGGTTACTCGTAACGCAGTGCTTCGATGGGATCCAGAGTGGAAGCCTTCCACGCCGGGTAGATACCAAAAAGCAGCCCGATGACGCAGGAGACCGTAAAGGCTGTCAGCGTCCATGTCAGCGACATTACGGCGGGCAGCACCGAGCCGAGGATGAGTTTCAGCAGAAACGTCAGCAGTGCGCCAGCCAGAATACCGACGAACCCGCCAAAGGCGCAGAGTGTCATCGCCTCCAGCGTGAACTGTAGCAAGATGGTGCGCTTGGTGGCACCGAGCGCTTTGCGGATGCCAATTTCTCGCGTTCGCTCGGTGACGCTGACCAGCATGATGTTCATCACGCCGACGCCGCCTACCATCAGGCCGACACTCGACACGCCCACCAGAAAGACAAACAGGCCGCTGGTGAGCTGGTTCCACAACTGCAGCAATGCGTCGGAGGAGAAGATGGCGAAGTTGTCCGGCTGATCGGAGCGCACCTTGCGCCGGCGGCGCAGCATCTCGCGGATCTCGTCTTCGACCGCGATCTTATGTTTGGCGTCGTCGTACTTCACGCTGATCCAGTGGTCCAGGATCTCCGGGTGCAGTTTGTGGAAGGTGAAGATGGGAAAGTGCGCGGCGTTGTCCTGCGGATTTTTTCCCCCGCCGAAGACCTGCTTCTGCTTGGCGTACACGCCGACTACGGTGAACACGTCGCCCTCAATGTTGACCTCCTTGCCGACGGGGTCTTCGGTACCGAATAACTGTTCTGCCGTGTCATGTCCCAGAACCACTACGTTGGCGTGCCGTTCTTCCTCCTGTTTCGTAAAAAAGCGGCCGGCTTCCAGGTCGATGTCATAGACGATCGGCTGGGCCTCGGAGTCCCCTTCGAGGATAGTGTTTTGTACCTTGCGATTCTTGTATTTGACCGAGAAGCTGCCCAGCCGCCCAGTGGGCGAACGATATTGCTGCGATGGATCGACCGCGACCACGTGGGGCAAGGCGCGCAGCGCGACCGCATCGTCGTAGGTGAGCTGGCGGCGTGCCAGCTCCTCCAGTGTGGGCCGCTTGCCGAAGACCTGGAAGCGGAAGACCCAGTAGACATTCGAGCCCAGCGACTTCACGATTCCGTCGACGTTGGACGTGAGCCCACTGATGACCGAGGAGATCAGGATGACCGTGGTCACGCCGATCATGATGCCGAGGATGGTGAGGCCGGAGCGCAGCTTGTTCGAGCGCAGCGTATCGGCGGCCATGCGCACGGCTTCACGTACATCGGTTATCCGCATACCGCCTCCTCTGTTTTCCTCAAAGCTCAGACCGCAGGGCTACGATGGGGTCCAGCCGCGAGGCCTTTCTGGCGGGGTAGACACCGAAGAAGATGCCGACCGCGGTGGCTACGCTCAGCCCCAGAATGACGGACCATAGCTTGATGTCCGAGGGGAAGCCGATGAGCAGGGTGATGACCTTGGCCAGCAGGACGCCTGCCACCACGCCTACCATCCCACCGAAGAGCGAGAGCGTGGCTGCCTCTATGAGGAATTGCGTCATCACGTCGCTGCGCCGCGCGCCCAGCGCCTTGCGCACGCCAATCTCCCGTGTCCGCTCGGTCACGCTGACCAGCATGATGTTCATGATGACGATGCCGCCTACCACCAGCGAGATAGCGGCGAGCGAGACGAAGACGGCGGCAAAGCTGCGGCTGATGTTCTCCCAGATGCCCACGAAGGTGGAGTTGGTGTCGATGGAGAAGCTGTCTTCCGCGCCCGGCGCGTCGTGCCGGAGCGAGCGCAAGATGACACGCATCTGGTCTGCGGCAATCTCCAGCGGATCGCCGGTGCCGCGGGCGCGGGCATAGAGGGTTAGGCTCTGGTTGTAGCCGTGGGTGTCGAGATAGGTTTCGAGCGGGATGGCGACCCAGTTGTCCTGGCTCTGGCCCAGCGTCTTGCCCTTGCGCTCGCCCACGCCAATGACGGTGTACTGTTCGCCATCCACACGGATCTGCTTGCTCAGCGGATCGACGCCGCCCATCTGGTTATCCAGAATGTCCGGGCCGATGATGGCTGCGTGGATTCGCCGTTCCTCTTCGCCCGGGGTGAAGGCGCGTCCGCGATCGATATTGATGTTTTCAATGCTGGGCATGTCCCAGGTCCATCCGCGAATGGACACATCCGTTGCCGAATGCGTGTTGTAAATCACGGATCCGGTCTTGGTGGCCTGGGCGCCAGTGGAGGCGCAGGCATCGCAGCGCTCGGCGACGGCCTTGTACTCTTCCAGCTTCAAGTCCTTGCGCTTCTGAAACTTGGTGTATTCCGCATCGCTAAAGGTGACAGAAGGCGTCTTCGACGCAGTGAAGACGTCTGCACCGTATCCGTACACCTTGGTGGCGACAAACTTGTTGGCGCCTGCCACCAGGGTGATGACCATGATGACGGAGGCCACGCCAATTACCACCCCGAACAGGGTGAGGATGGAGCGCAGCTTGTTCGCCCACAGCGACTGCAGCGCGATCGCGATAGCTTCCCGGAAGGCCATAGATGTTCCGCGTGAATCGTGCTGCGAGTTTAGCAGCGTGGGGCCGCAGCTCTCCCCTAAAGACAAGCAACGTTCGCGGCAGGGTTTTTGTTCCAGCCAAAAGATCGATTCCAGCCGATCCCTCCACTGCGCTTCGCTCCGGTCGGGATGACATTAATGAGACTGGTGTGCCGGTCGGGATGAGAAGGGGGCGGATGTACGATCAGGATGATAATTATGGGGCGGATGACAGTGGTGAGGCTGTGTGCCGGCCGGGATGGCAGGAAACCAGCCACAAAGCACCAACGGCGCAGCCCGCGAAGGCTGCGCCGTTGTCATTACAGATGTGCAGGCGGACCTGTAAGCCGAATTCTGTCGAGGACGATCATTCCTCTAGACGCGGCATTGCTGCCGGCGTTCATCAGCGACCTACCCGGAGGTTTCCGCTTCCCCGGCGAACCGGAAAAGGGCCCACGTGGGCGCGACGAGCAGTCACGCGATTGCAGGCGTATGGGCCAGCCTGCGATCTCCCTCCCTATTTGGTCTTGCTCCGTGTGGGGTTTACCCTGCCTCCGCGCTTTACAGCCGGAGCGGTGCGCTCTTACCGCACCTTTTCACCCTTACCCTCGCGTTTGCACGCGGTGGCGGTATCTTCTCTGTGGCACTAGCCGTCTCGGCGCCTTGACGCGCCGATCCCGGACGTTATCCGGCACACTGCCCTGCGGAGTTCGGACTTTCCTCCCCCGGATGACAAGCACCCGGCAGCGACCGTCCAGTCCGCCTGCGCTTTTATTCTACGCGACTTGTCGTACTGCTCCAGCCCGACACAATGCATGTCAGTTACAGATGACCGGAATCAATGCGCATCGGCGAAAGGGTTGTCACAGCTAGGATTTCCCAAATACCACAAAAGTCCATCCAAGACTCTGAGATTGTAAGGGTATCCTTTGAGTTCCGCTCGGTCGATCACTGGTCTAACTTCCTCATAAATCTGGAGCCATGCGCGAACGAAGCGACCGTAGGGAGTTGGACTTGGCTCCGGCACTATCCGTCTAAGCCGGCAAATAATTTGGAGTGCCCGCATCGCATGATCACATCAAACATAGGAATATCATGCGGATAACAGCACCACAAAGCCTTCGAGGCGAGAGAAGTTACCTCCCTCAGCTTGTTGGACTTCGGGCTACGCGATAGGACACTCTGTATGCGAACTTTAAGCCTTTCGTACTGCTCGTTGATTCGCTCGTTGTTCTGAAATAGCGCAGTTGGTCGCGGCTCGTCAGCGAATTCGATAATCTGCTTGGCAACTTCCCTGCTTTTCTCTGGCGGGAAGAACAGTAGAACTTTGTAATGATTCAGCCACTTTAGGAGTTGCTCTTCCCGAGCTTCCCGTTCCATATCTCTCTCGGCGACGGCCCGAACTGTTGCCATATCTGAAGCGGTATCTTGTTCGAAAATGCGAAGCTGCGTTCGTATGAATTCTTCGGTGATATCAACTGAATCAAGCACAAATCTTCCCATCTATTCTCGACGTTGGCGGGAACCCTCCGACAGCCCGAACCTGCTGGTCACTGCAGAGTTGTCTGCATTGGCTATGACGCACCCGTGTCAACGGGACACCGCCGCCAATTGCGGTTCGCGCAGCCATTCGTAGAGGGGGAAGGTGTCGGCCAGCTCGCGCACCTGTCCGCGAATGCGTGCTAACGCTGCGGCTTCCGTGCGCTTCTCGAGCGCTTCGGTGATCCAGGCGGCGATGGTGCGCATCTCCGGCTCGCGCATGCCGCGGGTGGTGAGCGCGGGGGTGCCCAGGCGGACGCCGCTGGGCTTCATGGGCGGGTTGGTGTCGAACGGGATGGCATTCTTGTTTACCGTAATGCCGGCCTCGTGCAGCGCATTTTCTGCCTCGCTGCCCAGCATGCCCTTGGCGAAGACGTCGATCAGCAGCACATGCGTATCAGTTCCACCAGAGATGACACGGAAGCCCTGCTCGGCCAGCGCCGCGGCCAGTGCCTTTGCGTTGGCGACAATCTGTGCTGCGTACTGTTTGAAGCTGGGCTCCAGCGCCTCACCGAAGGCGACTGCTTTGGCTGCGATGACGTGGACCAACGGGCCGCCCT
>JBBRLT010000042.1:0-31224 GCA_038231235.1 Terriglobales bacterium | reverse complement strand
CGCGGCGCGCCTTTATCGCCTTGCGGCCGCCAAGATAGGTGTGCCGGACTACAAGGATCTAGTGACTCAGAAGCTCCGCACAGCAGGCGATCTCTATCGCTTCATGGTTGACCAGTTCAATCAGAGCCGTGCATTTTTGCTCGAGTCCGCAGTGGTGGTGATCCTGGTGATCGAATTGATCTTCCTATTCCACGGCAAGCCTTTCTAACCAGTCTGCACGGCGCACTGCTTCTTGATTCCGTCCGCCATACGCGTAATTTCCTCGTCGAAGCAAAGTGTAATATTCACGTCAAACGTAGGTTTTGCATCATTGTGGCGGAGATGCCAGGTGTTCCGATATTTCTCACCGTTTTGTAACAAAGCTTCTTGTCAGGGCATGGCCAGTGTGGTCAGATTCAACACAAGAACTTCACCAACTATGCTTCTGCCTTAGGTGGCTCTGAGGCATGAGATACCTGGATATTATCGGGTCGGCCATTCCCTCAGGAGGGCGGCCGAGATAATCCTATTGCTCATGCTTTCGTATTCGGGCCAAAGTGCGCTCAGGCTGGGGAATGTACGCGTCCTCGGCCAACGACGCCTATAAATGAGCTTTGTCGAGTTGTGCAGGGCGTATCGCGTCTTTGCTCTCAGACTAGCCGAGAAATCGCCCCTACACGACTCGCTGTTTCCGTTGCGAAGCGGACGAGTTTGATGAAACCCCCAACGGAAGTACTAAGGGCAAATGATGAAGGTCTTTAACTACGCAGTCTCAATGCTGTTTTTCGCAGTCTCAGCTTTTGGCCAGATTCCCTCTAACGCTGTCTCTTCCGGCCCCCTCAATGGGGTCAGTGGATGGACATGGACGCATGACACCGGCACGCCAGGCACATCGACCGGTTCAAGCTCTTATCCTGTCACGAACCCGTCGCTGGATAGCCGGTCGCGGGAGTTCTACGTCTCCTACTACGACCATGGTGGGGAGCGTTACCACCTAGGCGTTGCCTACGATACGGTCGCGACTCACTTTGTCTACGATACTTACGTTTATGTCGAAGACCCGTCCCAGCTGGCAAATCTTGAATTGGACCTGAATCAGGTGATGGCAGACGGCAGGACGGTGTTTCTTGCCACCCAATGCTCTGGCTATTCGAAGACCTGGGAATATACCTATGTGACCAGCAACCAAACGCACTGGCATACTTCGAATATTGCCTGCAGTCCAAAGACCTGGACTGCAAAGACTTGGCATCACGTGCAGATTGCTGTGCATCGTGACAGTTCAGGGGTTGTCACTCACGACTGGATAGGATTCGACGGGAATATCCAACACTTCAACAATGCAACCGGATACGCAACCAAGTCTCTGGGCTGGGCAAAGGGGCACGTCACTCTGAATGTTCAGCCGGATGGCGCAAGTGTCTACAACGGAAGCATCAAACTTTATCTCGATAAGCTCCAGGTCTTCCGCTGGTAATTTGCGGGAGAGAAGACGCCGTCGATGGCCCCGCCTCTGGTGGGGCCATCGCGCGTTACGGGCTTCCGTCTTCCCGTCGCTACAGCGTAGAGACTGGAACACACCGCAACGGGCGCGTCCCTGACCTGGCAGCTCTGCAGAGGACATCCCCGATGGAATGCGACTCCGCATTCGTCAAGAATTTGCTCCAACCTGCGTTTTTAGCCCCTGCCATCAGCAGGCCTTCGCCACATGTTCGCATTGAGGGTCGCACCGTGTAGAGCGGCCGGAGATCATGCCTCGATTTCGCCCGTTGCTGCCAGCCTCAGCATGCGTAATTTTGGCACAGCAACGCGGAACAATCGCACCGCAAGTGGCATGTTTTTCACGGTCTTACGAATTGGTTGCCTGGGAAAAAGTTTATTTTGGAATATGTGTTCAAAAGCCTTGTCATGACCTCATCGCTGTGTCAGATTGGCTTTAGAAATTAGTTAACTTGCTGCTGCCTAATGAGGTTTTGAGAAACAGAGATTCCGAAGCACAGCTATTGATTTCCGCCACCGTAGTTGGCTGATGAATAGCTTTCTGCTGATCCCTCTGCTACTTGGGCCAAAAGTGCTGCTGCGTCTCTCGTCGGCATACGCCTTCGCAGATCTCCGCACACATATATGAGGCTGTCGAGATCCGGGGCGCAAGTCGTCCTCGCACTCAGACTAGCCCACCCGTAAAAATCGCTCCGAATACGGCTTCCGCTCTTTTATATGCGGGCAGGCCCGATGAAAACCTCAACTGTAGTTCCCCAAGGGCAGACGTGAAAAACTTTCGATTTGTAGTTTGGATGCTTTTGATATTGGCCGTACCGGCTTTCGCAACGACTTCTTCCGGCGATCTGACTGCCTCCAGCCGTTGGCAGTGGAACCATGATGGCGGCACACCTGGAACCTCCACTGGATCGAGCTACTACGCAGTGAGCAACCCCTCGGTAACCGGCACGGCAAGACAGTTTGCCATCTCCTACTGGAAGCATGGTGGCGAGATTTACCACTTGAACTTCGGAACGGATGCTGCCGCCACCCACTTCGTTTACGACACGTATCTCTACATCGAGAATCCGTCGCAGGTGAAGAACCTGGAGATGGATCTGAATCAGGTTTTGAGCAACGGGAAGACGGTGATCCTTGCGACTCAGTGCTCTGGTTATTCAGGAACTTGGGAATATTCGTATGTGACGAGCGGACATCCCCACTGGCACACGTCAAACCTCTCCTGCAACCCCGCGTCGTGGAAGGCAAATACGTGGCACCATGTGCAGATCGCGGTACACCGCGACAGCTATGGTGTCGTGACTCATGACTGGGTGGCCTTTGACGGGTACAAGCGATATTTTTCCAACGCGGTAGGCCAATCGGGTCTGTATCTGGGCTGGGCCAAAGGCAGTCTGGTGCTGAACCTGCAGTTTGACGGGTCAAGTTACAACAGCGGCTACATCAAGGCCTTTGTCGACAACATGCACGTCGACCGCTACTAGAATCATCAACTCGAATCGTGATGGCCACCCCTGCGGTGGCCATCCCCGCTTTGGGCCTGCAAATTCGGGGCTATGCGGAACGCCTGCAGACATGGCCATGCCGCCGTTCGTTCGCAGGCAATGCTCTATCTTTCCGCCAGAGCTTTCTTTGGGGATGCAATGGAATCGCGAAGGGCAGCCAGGGGTGCATTGGCATCCAGATCGACCCCGTTGCTTCTGCCCGCCCTGACGCCTAACTCACTCCATAGCTTTTCCAGATTCACTTCGACCGGCTGGTTCGACCACTTCGCATACATATCACTCAGCACCGTTGTGCCAGTGGCCCGGTCTCCGATCGCGAGGACGCGCGACAGCGGCCAATCCTTATCGATGCCGCCACCACTGCGAACGACAGCGCTCATCGCGTCCTCCAGGCCTTTCCGATTATTCGTCTGGCGACGGATGGTGACATCGGCGACCAGACAAAACAGCGCCCCGCCCCAGTAGGTGCGGCCCCAGCTGCCGTTGCCGTTCAACCCGCCATCGTTTCTGCCAGGCTCTCCATATTGCATCTCATGCAGGAACTCCGCCCACACTCGCGATTCTGCCAGGCGGCCAGTCTGCGCGCGTGCTATTGGCTCGATGTAGGTGGCAAGCCCCTCTTCCAGCCAACTTTGATCGTCATCGAGATCTGGCAAAGCAGTGTGGATGAACTCGTGCGTCATCACCCAGTCTTCCAGCAAATGCTTCTGGGTTACATGCTGTCCCAGACGGATGCGGGTAAGAGCGGGAACGCCACCGACGCCGCCCCAGGTTGTGCCGTGGACGGAATCGGAGTCGCCTGCAATCGGCTCGATGATCACACGCGCGCGGGCTACGGGGAACTGACCGTAATACTGCGCCACAGATTGCGCCGACGCTCGCACCCACGTCACCAACTCGGACTGAGGAAGATCCAGATCTCCTTCGGCAAAATCGACTTGTATGATGGAGCCGCCTACGGCGAAGCTCTGCGAGGAAACGATCTTCTCACCGCGCCAGCTGCGATGCTGTCCGAACCCGGTGAATTGCGTGGCCGCGCGGGTAGAAGGCCAGAGGAGCGTCAGGCTCGCGCAGATCAGTACCGCGGGTCTTCCCCCAAAACATCTCATGCCTACCCCTGAGCCGAAGTCTGGGCGGACAGGTCGACGCACTGGCCGCCGGCTCTCTACAGGTTTGACTCCATCTGGCGGGATTAAGACGCGCTGATTCTTCTTTTAAGAAGATCAGGGGTCGCGCGTGCACTCCACAGTACGAATGGCACTTGCCACACTCACGAAAACGTGAGCTTTCAGCTTCGCGATCGCTAAACCTTGGGGGACCGTCAAGCTAAAAGTTAAAAAGCAGCACACTGTCGCGACGTCCGAGTTCTAACTGTACAGACCCGCTTTGGTGTGGTTCACACACGCGGCATTTCGACCTCAGCGGTTAACGCATACCTACAGATGAGTTACGTTTATCAACCTGGCTCCGGTGGAAAGCTAGCATTGGGTAGCAGAGCAAGCGAGCTGCATATCCGAACTTCTTATCCGGCCCTTATATTTGGATGATGCCCAGGGACGCGTTATCGCCCATCCTGCTTGAGCAGGCGCAGCGTCTGCTGCTGGCGAAAGCGAAAGATCTGGCGAAGCTGCAGGCGGCCACCCAGCGTATCGATGAGTGAGTTCAGTGGTCCCGCGAGCCACGCGTAGTCAACGACGTCGGTGATGCGCGTGCCCTGAAGGCCCTGTTGCTCTTCCGCAGCGAACTGATGACAGTGGCGCCAGTAGCTGAACGGGCCAGCCACCTGCATATCGCAGAAGCGCCGATTGGGCTCGCATTCATCAATGAGCGCGAGCCAGTGCAGCCGAATGGGCGACAAGGGAACGGGACGGAAGCTGAACATGAGCCGCGATCCGGCCCCAGCGGCAGAACTGAGGGCGCCGGAACCGGCAGGCATCAACTCAAGGCTATCGATCCGGCCATGCTGCCAAGGCGGCATCAGGCGTGGAAGGTTGCCGGGGTCCGAAAACAGCGCGAAGACCGTCTCCAGTGGATAGGGAACCCACTGTGTCGCCGTGAAGTTGGATCGCAGTGGTGGGCGCTGCGGCGCGAGCGGCCGGGTTGAAGCGAGCATGCTTGGAGCCTGGTAACGATGTGCTCTGCGGGAAGGTGGGCCGGAAGGAGAGGAAAAAGTGAGGAAGGCGGGTTGGGGTCCACCTTCCTCAAAACACTTGGAGCTTACGTCGTGCTTAGTTCGGCAGCAGCACGGCGTCAATCACATGGATCACGCCATTGGACTGGTACACGTCCGCGATGGTTACAGTGGCAGTGCCACCCTTGGCATCGGTCAGCGTGAGCTTGCCGTTCTTCATGGTTCCGGTCAGGGTTGCGCCCTGCACCGTGGTGAGGGTCGCCTTGCCGCCGCCGTCCTTGATGGCCTGCTTGATTGCCTTCGAGTCCATGCTGCCGGCAACCACGTGGTAGGTGAGGATGGCCTTCAGCTTGTCCTGGTTCTCAGGCTTCAGCAGGGTATCGACCGTGCCGGCCGGCAGGGCAGCAAATGCCTCGTTGGTGGGTGCGAAGACGGTGAATGGACCAGGGCCGGAAAGGGTGTCGACCAGGCCAGCTGCCTTGACGGCCGCAACCAGGGTGGTGTGATCCTTGGAGTTGGCGGCGTTCTCGATGATGTTCTTGTTGGCGTACATCGGCGATCCGCCGACGTTGGGATCCTTCTTCTTCGAATCCTGGGAGAGAGCAGACATCGCGGTAAGACCAAATACCATCGCGACCAATACGGCAAACAGATGCTTGAGTTTCATAGCGGGCGTTTTCCTTTCAACGTTCAGAAGAAGCGGTTCCTTCGTTCTGCAATGGAGGAACGGCGCCCCCTATGCCGTGGATGTACCGCTGCTGACTTATCTGGGGACGATGTTGATGGCAGCAACGAGCGAGACAAGTATTTGAAGGGGTCGGCCACCCCGCCCTTCGTCCGCCCGATTCGATCTTCCGAGGGGCGGTAGGTAATTGACGGGGCGGGGCCGCGACCCGCTCCGCCATCCGCTGGATGTTCTAATCATTACCAGGGCATGGCGAAGCAGCGACTGCACAGGGCGGCAACCAAGGGAGGACAGGCAATTGGCCACGACCAGTGGCTGATCGTCATTGGTGTCTTCAAAATACTGGGCGGGCTGCTGCTCATCTCGCTGGGCTTTGGCCTGCTGCACTTCCTGCACCGCGACATCGCCGATGTGCTGCTGCGTGCGGCGACTTCGCTACGGCTGGACCCGGAAAGCCATCTGGTAAACCTGCTGCTGACCAGCGTAGACAAGCTGACACCACACCGGATGCGCCTGATCAGTGTCGGTATCTTCTTCTATGCAGTGCTTCACCTGACCGAGGGGACTGGACTGGTGCTGGAGAAGACCTGGGCGGAGTGGCTCACCATTGGCGTCACCGCCTCCTTCCTGCCCTGGGAGATCTATGAGCTGACCCGGCACCTGAACTGGATGAAGGTGGGCCTTACCGTCATCAATATCCTGGTATTGATCTACCTGGTACGTATCCAGCAGCTGCGGCTGCGCCATCGACGCGCCTAAAGCGATTTTCCTGTAGGTGTAGCCGGTCCAGCGGCTGCTCCTGTGGCCTTTCTTCGAGGAGAGGCCACGCCGAGATACTCTTCCTGGTTCACAGCATCAGGAGATCTGCTTGAAGCGGCGGTTGCCGGAAAGTTTTCCTCAGGCATAGCCAGTTATGGCCTCGGTTTTCAACAGGGAATCCCCCATCCGGGTCACGCAGGTGACGACAGTCATGGCGAAGAAAAAGCGTATATCGCGAAATATTCATTCTGACAAGAGCTCCAAACCCCATGGAACCACAGGCATAAACACCGCCCCTTGCGGTGCGATCACGCTCTCCCACATTCTGTAGCGATTTCCGACTGGGCGGGTAGTTGCCCCTACCGCAACCGCGTTTTCTCATTTGACGCCCACAAAAGCTGGGCTAGGATGTGGATTGAAGTGGTTAAGAGTGGTCGAAAGTAGTGGTTCTACATCAGATTCACTCAGACGCAAGCAGAGTAGCACCGGGAAGGTGGGATGGGCGGATGTTTCGTGGCAATCACCCAACTCGCGTGGACGAAAAGGGCCGGCTGAAGATTCCTGCCGACTTCAAGCGCGAGATCGATGAGCGCTTCGGAGCGCAGTTCTTCATCACCAGCCTGGACGGGGACCGGGCTCAGGTCTGGCCCATGCCAGAGTGGCAAAAGATTGAAGAGAAGGTGCTGGCCATGCCCACGGTGGCAGCAAAGAAGAAGTGGCTGGACCGGACCAGCTATTACGGCCAAGTAGCCGAGATGGACGCGCAAGGCCGGGTGCTGATTCCTCAGGTTCTCCGCGAGTCGGCCCGGACCGTCGGTGATGTGGTGGTGTTCGGCAAGTTGAACTACCTGGAAGTGGCCAACCACGACCAGTTCCGCGCCAAGCTCGAAGCCGAGCCGATGACGGCGGAAGATGAGCAGGCACTGGCGGAGTTGGGGCTGTAACGGTTTGGCAGGGTTTTAACCCCCGAGGGGGTGCACATGGCGGATGAGTTTCCAGATGAACTCCGGCATGTGCCAGTTCTTTTACAACAAGCGATCCGTAACTTGAATGTGCGCCCGGGTGGCACGTATGTCGATGCCACGCTCGGAATGGCAGGTCACTCGCTCGAAATCGCACGCAGGCTCGCCGAGTTGAGCCCGCAAGGTGCGAAGCCCGGAATACTGATCGGCTTCGATCGCGATCCTGAAGCGATGGCGATAGCGACGCGGCGGCTGGATATGCTTCGCGAGGAACTGGGAGCGCGAATGCCGGAGGTGGTTCTCTACGGCGAACCGTTCTCGCAGGCCAAGGGCTTGCTGGAAGCAGAGAGTGTGGATGGGCTGCTGGCCGATGTGGGCGTCAGCTCGCTGCAGCTGAATGAGGCGCACCGAGGATTCAGTTTTCAGGCGGATGGCCCCTTGGATATGCGCATGGATACGCGCCGGGGCATCACCGCCGCACAAGTGGTAAATCAGACCGGGGAAAAGGAACTCGCCGACCTGATTTACGAATTCGGAGAGGAAAGGAGGTCGCGGAGAATCGCCAGAGCCATTGTCAGGGCGCGGCCGATTACGACGACGGGGCAACTGGCCCGGATCGTATCGGCTGCCGCCCTGGCGATGAAACAGGAGCGATTGCATCCGGCGACCAAAACCTTTCAAGCACTCCGGATTCGTGTGAATGAGGAATTGGGTGAGTTGCAGGCACTGCTCGACGCCGCGCCGGGATTATTGAAGCCTGGGGGAAGGCTGGTGGTGATCTGCTTCCACTCACTCGAAGACCGGCTGGTGAAGGACGCTATGCGGGAGGGAACCCGGGTGGGTATGTACCATCTTGAGTCCCGCAAGCCGATCACGGCCGAGGAAGAAGAAACGGATCGCAATCCGCGGTCGCGCAGCGCGAAGCTGCGGGCCGCAGAGCGCACCTACCCCGCAGCAGAAGGCGCGGGAGCCGTGCAGAAGCAACGAGATAAAGATGGAAAGCCGGAATCGTCATACCGTAACAAAAGGCGAATGTAAGACGAAACAGTAGCACAGCTTCTCCTCTTCAGCGACCTCAACCCGGTCGCGAGGAGGGCGCAGCACGGAAGCTTCGAGCCCACGGTATCAGGGTGAATAGTAATCACTCTGGTTCCAAAGGGTGTACTGGTTTGATTCCCCCAGCATGCACTATTATCGGTGCATGCCAACGCTGTACGCAGCAAATGGAAGGACGACTATGGCGACACAGGCGATGGCAGCTCAAGGATGGCTCGATGGAACCCGGCAGGGAGTCGACGAGATCGCCGAGCGCAACCAGTTGCTGCTGCAAGCGCAGCAGCGTGCGCGGCGCGGACCGACCCCGGAGGTCTTCTTCGTCAAGCACTTGGACAACACCCGGTTGGTGAAGGCTGCAGATCCGGTGCGCGTGAAAGAGATGCGCCGCTTCGCCATTGCGATGACCGTTCTTTTCGCCATGGTGATGCTGTATGGCTGGCAGCACCTGTCTTCCATTGAAATCGGTTACCGGGTCGAGGCAGAGAAGCAGCAGCTGCACCAGTTGCAGGAGCAGCACCGCCAGCTAGGTTTGAGTGAAGCGCAGCTTTGCGATCTGAACCGGCTGGATCGCGAGGCCCGCCGCCTGGGTATGGATGCACCCCGTCCAGGCCAGGTAGTGTGGCCGGAAAGCGCACTGGACAGCGACATGGGACCCGGCGCGCCCGTCGTGGCTCAGGTTCACATGCAGCAGTAGTTCGAAATACACTGGCGAAGAAAGGGAGCCGGGTGAAGGGGTTCTCATTTGTACCGAGCCAGCAGACCACGCGCGCAGTTGTCGCGGCACCGCGGCGGCTGCGCTTCGTTTTTCTAGCACTGATTTTCACTGGTTGGACAGTGCTGATCTTCGGCCGCCTGATCTGGCTACAGGTGGCCACGCGCTCACAATATGTAGATCTGGCGACGCGGCAGCAGCAGCGCACCTTTGAGGTGGCGCCGCGCCGTGGCGTGCTGTACGACCGCAACCTGCATGAGCTGGCCATGACGGTGTCTGTCGACTCTGTGTACGGAGTGCCCACCGAGATCCAGAACAAGGACGCTACCGCCCAGGCTCTGGCCCGTGTAGTGCATGACGACCCGACAGACGGCTTTACCACGCCCCACCAGATTGCCGCACGCTTTCGTGCCTCGAAGAACTTTGCCTGGGTGGCACGCAAACTGGATCCAGCCACGGTTGCAAAGGTAAAGGCGCTGAACCTGAAGGGCGTCTACTTTCAAAAAGAGTTTAAACGCTTCTATCCGAATGACGCGCTCGCCGCACAGGTGCTGGGCTACGTGGGCACGGATGACAACGGGCTGGGCGGCCTGGAGCGCCACTTCGACGGCGACTTGCACGGCGCTCCGGGCCACATGCTGACCGCGCTAGATGCCAAGCGGCATGTGCTGGGCAGCGAGGCGCAGGAGCCGCAGCCGGGCGATAACCTGCTGCTCTCCATAGACGAAAACATTCAGTTCATGGCGGAGCGGGCACTCGATCACGCCATGGAGAAGTACAAGGCCCTAAACGGAACCATCGTCATCCAGGACACGCACAGCGGACAGATACTCGGTCTTGCCATTCGTCCTACTTACAACCCCAACGACTTTCGCCACGCCACCACGGGACTGCTGCGCAACCACGCAGTCAGCGATGTCTACGAGCCGGGTTCTACCTTCAAGCTGGTTACGTATTCGGCAGCGCTCGACGCCGCGGGCGTAGAGCCGACCGACATGGTCGATTGCCAGGGCGGCCAGATCACGCTCTTCGGCCGTACCATTCACGACGACGCCTCAGACGGCCACATGGGAGTGGTGACGGTGGCGCGCGCGCTGGAGAGGTCGAGCGACGTGGGCGCGGTGAAGATGGCGCTGAAGCTGGGGCCGGAGCGCTTCTACTCGTACATGAAGGCGTTCGGCTTCGGTGATCGCAGTGGCGTCGAGCTGCCCAGCGAGACGCGCGGGCTGCTGCGGCCGCCGCGCCGCTGGGGCGCAACCAGCATCGGTTCGCTGGCCATCGGCCCGGAGATAGCCGTCACTCCCGTGCAACTGGTCAGTATGGTCTCCACCATTGGCAATGGTGGCACCTACTTGCCACCGCGCGTGCTGCTGGTGACCTCGGAGCAGTTGAAACCCGGCGAGACGATGAAAGCGATGCCCTTCCGGCCCGAGCCGGAGTTGCCGCAGCCACTGCCGGAGGGCGCCCATCGTGTGATCTCGCCGCTCACCTCCGCGAAGATGCGCAAGATGATGGAGGGCATCGTGCTGAATGGTACCGGCAGAGCGGCTGCGCTGAATGGCTACTCCGCTGCTGGGAAGACGGGTACGGCACAGAAGATCGATGTGGCGACCCACACCTACTCGCATACCAAGTATGTGGCGTCCTTCGCAGGCTTCGCGCCGGTGAACAATCCGGCCATCAGTGTCGCCGTCATTGTGGATTCGCCAGTGGGCGCGTATCACGGGGCTGCGGTATCCGCACCCGTCTTCAAGGAAGTGGCGCAGCAGGTGCTGGAATATCTGGGCGTGCCGCACGACGAGCCGATGAACATGCAGAAGGACGACGCGCGGCGTGACATGGCGAGCGAGCAACCAGCGGAAGAGACAGGCGACCTGCAGGCTATGTTCGCGGAGGTGAACAATCTACCAGCGGATGATCCATTGCGTTCGCCTGACGTGCCGAAGTCCGCGCCGGTTATGGTGGCAGCCGATGGCAGCTCGCACGGCGTCTCGCCGGCTGCGACAGTGGCAGCGCCGCCGCCCTCTACGCCGCTGGTAAGCAGCGCAGGCGATGCTGCACTGCATGACACAGCGCCAGAACCCGCAAGGCCGCCCGCATCGGCAACCGCTATTGCGGAGGCTCAGTCACAACTGGTTGCCGCCAAAGAGGCTGACACGGCGAAGGAAGCCGGTACCGTGGTGACGGATGCGAAGCATCGCGTGCCCGTACCTTCCTTCACCGGCGCTTCGGTTCGCCAGGTGGTGGAGCGTGCTGGTACGGCAGGGCTGGCAGTGCAACTGCTGGGCACGGGCATGGCGCGCGAGCAGGCACCCGCCGCAGGCACCATGGTGCCGCTGGGTACAGAGATCGTCGTGCGCTTCGCCCGATGACGTGTCCCGTTGAAACGTGTTGCTGATGAGTGCCGCGATGAGGC
The DNA here is from genome assembly GCA_038231235.1 of Terriglobales bacterium. Taxonomy (GTDB): domain Bacteria; phylum Acidobacteriota; class Terriglobia; order Terriglobales; family Acidobacteriaceae; genus KBS-83. Next base: position 19,519 of record JBBRLT010000042.1, on the reverse strand, counting down.
CACCCGTTGAAGCTGACTGAAGCATTGCGCGGGGTGAACGTGCTGCGTCGCATAGGCGCCGATGTCGAAGCCGCCAGCGTGGAGTATGACTCGCGCCGCGTTGTGCCCGGGTCCATCTTCGTTGCCATGCGAGGCGAGGCGACGGATGGCAACCGCTACATTGACCAGGCCATCGGGCGCGGCGCTGTTGCGGTTGTCACGGACTCAGCGGCTGCTTACGATGCGGTCGCGAACGGTCCCATGCAGATCGCCATCGCAGAGGTGCCACATGGCCGGCGCGCCCTGGCCACCATTGCTGCGAACATCTTCGGCCATCCCGAGCAGCAGCTTCATCTGTGCGGCGTGACTGGCACCAACGGCAAGACAACCACCGCCTACCTGCTCGAACAATTGCTGCGCGGTGCAGGCCGCACGACGGCGCTGGTGGGCACCATCGAATACCGCATCGCGGGCGAGCTGCGTCTTGCACCACACACCACTCCCGAGTCGCGCGACCTGTTGGCTCTGCTGGCCGAAGGTGTGGAGCGCAGCGTGACCGAAGCCGTGATGGAGGTCTCGTCGCATGCGCTCGATCAAGGCCGCGTCTGGGGCATTCCATACGATGTCGCCATCTTCACCAACCTGACCCAGGACCATCTGGACTATCACGGCACGATGGAGGCGTACTTCGCCGCAAAGCAGAAGCTGTTCGATGGCTCGCAGGGCTGCGCGCCGCGCGTGGCCGTGTTGAACGCCGAAGATGATAGTCAATCCGCATTGCTGGCGCTGGCGCAAGCCGCTGGCTCTGAAATCATCAGCTATGGCGTCGAGCGCGGCGATCTGCACGCGCGCGCTGTACACATGCAGCCGAGCGGCATGCATTTCACCATGGTCACACCAGCGGGTGAGGCGGCACTCACCTTGCCGATGACCGGCCGGGTGAACGTGCTGAACTTTCTTGCCGCATCTGCTGCCGCGTTGGCGCGCGGTCTTGCGCTTCGAGACATAGCGGCCATCGCACCAAGCCTCCATGCCGTCCCTGGCCGCTTTGAGGTTGTCGATGCCGGGCAGCCCTTCACTGTAGTGGTGGACTATGCGCACACCGAAGACGCGCTGCGCAATGTGCTGATGCTGGCGGGTCAGCTGGTCGCTGCGAGGTCTGGGCGCGTGCTCACCGTCTTCGGCTGCGGCGGCGACCGCGATCGCACCAAGCGCCCGCATATGGGAAGGGCAGCGGCGGAGGCCAGCCAGATCGTCATCATCACATCAGACAATCCGCGCGGTGAGCGGCCACGCACCATCATTGACGAGATCCTTCCCGGCACGGCGGGCCTTCCTGCCGTTGTCGAAGTAGAGCCGGATCGCGCAAAGGCCATTGCTTTGGCAATGACGATGGCGCGGCAGGGCGATATTGTAGTGATCGCCGGCAAGGGGCATGAGAAGACGCAGACCATCGGCGCCAGCGTGCTGCCCTTCAGCGATGTCGCCATCGCGCGCGAGGCACTGGCGGACATGCGAGACAAGTCATGAGACTGTCGCTCCAACAGGTCGCGCAGTGGGTGGGCGGGGAGATGAAGCTTCCGCCTGACACAGTGGCCGGGGAAGCCACCGGCTACAGCATCAACACGCGCACCCTGGAGCCGGGCGATCTCTTCTTCGCCATTCGCGGTAACCGATTCGATGCCCACGACTTCGTGGCGGAGTCCTTCCGCAAGGGTGCGGCAGCCGCTGTGGTGGCGCGCGCGAAGGCATCCGGTCTTCCTGCTGAGGCGCAGGCACATCCGCTTATTCTGGTTGAAGATCCACTGCATGCGTTGCAGGCGCTCGCCACCTCAGTCCGGCGAAGCTGGGGGCGCCGTGTGGTTGCCGTCACCGGCTCCGCGGGGAAGACGACCACCAAGGAGGCGATCGCCGCGGTGCTCGATACCCAGTTCCGTGTGCTCAAGTCCACCGGCAACTTGAATAACCACTTTGGTCTGCCTCTTCAATTATTGAAGCTGACCCCGCAGGACGACGTGGCCGTGGTCGAGATGGGGATGTCCGCGCCAGGGGAGATCGCTGCGCTGTGTGAGATTGCCGCGCCGGATTGGGGTGTCGTGACCAACGTTGGCAATGCGCACGCAGAGAACTTTCCTGACGGCGTGGCGGGTGTGGCGAGGGCCAAGTACGAACTGGTCGCCGGCGTGGCCAAACACGCGAGCGAGCGCGGGGTGGCCGTATTGAATGCGGACGACGCGTATGTCGCGCAGTTCGGTCGCGACTTTCCCGGCCGGGCGCTCTATTACGGCACAGCACCAGTGGCCGATGTGCGTGCGCAAGAGATCGAAGAGCTGGGCCCACGCGGTTCGCGCTTTCGTCTCTACCTTCATGGTGAGGAGGCCGTTCCGGTCTCGCTCCGTTTGCTCGGCCGGCACAACGTGGCGAATGCGCTGGCAGCGATCACGGTGGGATTGGAAGCGGGCATTCCGCTGAGCCAGTGTGTCGATGCCGTCAGCGCGCTGGCGGCGGACGAGAAGCGGGGAAGCATCACTCAGTGGCATGGCGCCAGCATCATCAATGATTGTTACAACTCCAACCCGGAGGCGCTGCAATCGATGATACGAACTCTGGCCGCCATGCCCGCGCAGCGGCGCATCCTGGTGGCGGGGGAGATGCGGGAGCTGGGTCCGCGAGCGGCGGAGCTACACTGGGAGTGTGGCCGCGCTGCTGCACAGGCTGGCATCGACCTGGTGATCGGGGTACGCGGGCTGGCGCAGAACATCGTCGATGCTGCGCACGGCGCAGGCAGCGAGGTACAGTTCGTCGAGACGTCCCAGGCAGCAGGGGAGTGGTTGAAGGCGAATCTGCGCGCGGGCGACGCCGTGCTGCTGAAGGCTTCGCGCGGAGTGCGGCTGGAGCAGGCGCTGGATTTGTTGAAAGACAATTAAACCGCGCCCATCGCCGTGGTCTGAACCAGCGCAGCCAATCTTTCCCAACACCGCCGAGCGATACACTGGCCCAGTCACGCGTTCGCGCGGAGGTTGTTTGCTCTACTGGCTGCTCTATCAGAAGCTGTTCCCATACTTCCGGCCCTTCCGGATCTTCCGCTACCTCACCTTTCGCACCGCCTTCGCTACCTTGACGGCGCTGCTGATTGGCCTGGTGGTAGGGCCGTATGTGATCCAGAAGCTGCGCGAGTTTCAGATCGGCCAGTACATTCGGGAAGAGGGTCCGCAGGGCCACCAGAAGAAGGCCGGCACGCCCACTATGGGCGGCGTCCTGATCGCCATTTCTGTGCTGTTGCCGACGCTGTTATTGGCCGATCTCTCCAATCCGCTGGTGTGGATGGTGATGCTGGCCATGCTCGCCTTTGCCGCCATTGGCTTCGCCGACGACTACATCAAGGTGGCGCACAAGCGGAATCTTGGCCTCACCACCCGCGCCAAGCTTGGTCTGCAGATGCTGGTCAGCGCGCTCATCGGCGGCGCACTCGTCTATCTGCAATCGCAGGGGAACTACTCGACGCGTCTGGTGGTGCCGTTCCTCAAGCGCTTCCGGCCGGACCTGGTCATCAATTCACTGCAGCATGTGCCGCATCTCTACTACCTCAGCTTCCTTCCCTTTCTCGCTTTTGTGGTGCTGGTGATCGTCGGCTCCAGTAACGCAGTCAATTTGACGGACGGGCTGGACGGCCTCGCGATCGGTTGCACCATCATCGCGGCGGGCGCGCTGACCGTGCTGACCTATGTCAGTGGCCACGTCGTCTTCTCCGACTATCTGGAGCTGCAGCGCATGCCGCTCGTCGGCGAGCTGACCGTCTTCTGCGGCGCCATGGTGGGGGCCAGTATCGGCTTCCTCTGGTACAACGCGCATCCGGCAGAGGTGTTCATGGGCGACGTGGGCTCGCTCGCGCTGGGGGGAACCATCGGCACCGTCGCCGTCATCATCAAGCAGGAGCTTCTGCTCCCCTTCATCGGCGGCATCTTTGTGCTGGAGGCGTTGTCGGTGATCCTGCAGGTAGGCAGCTACAAGCTGCGCAAGAAGCGCATCTTCAAGATGGCGCCGCTGCACCATCATTTCGAGTTGATGGGCTGGTCGGAGTCCAAGGTGATTGCACGCTTCTGGATTGGCGCACTGGTCTTCGCCCTGTTCGCGCTGACCACGCTGAAGCTGCGCTAATCCCTGACCGCAGCCACCCGGGCGCGACAACTTCAGGATCGCCACCCCAACTGCTTGGCGATGAAGCGATCGACCATCCTGTCTGGCAGCAGGCGGGGAAGTGTCCATTTGGCAAACTTTCGTGGAACCGGCGCGTAGCGGGTGCGCGGCTTCTTTGCCGTAAGCGCCTTCAGGATGACGGCGCCCGGTTGTTCCGCCGTCAATGCGGAATCGATCAGAGTGCCCATGTACTTCCGCATCCCTGCGATGGCGGGACCGTACTCCGAGTTGGTAAAGGCACTGAAGTCATACGCGTCCGCCTTCTCCCAAATTGCCGTCTTGACGGCGCCTGGGCCAACGACGATCACGTCAATGCCGTAGAGCAACAGCTCCTGCCGCAGCGATCCAGACAGACCCTCCAGCGCATGCTTCGACGCGCTGTAGGCGCCGATAAAGGGCGTGGCGCTGCCCCGCTGCCCTACGACAGGATGCGGCGCAAGAACCCGCGCAGGCCCAGGTTGCCGAGCAGCGCAAGCGATACCAGAAGCGCGAGCAGGATGTACGGCGCTGGCATGTGGGGAACGCCGGGGGTGAGCGCGGCCCGCAGGCCTTCGCTCATATAGACGATGGGATTGACCAGCACCGCGATCTGCAGCCAGCGGATGTGATTGAGGTAGCCCCAGGGGTAGTAGACGCAGCCCAGGAAAGTGATGGGGATGACCACGATGGAGAAGACCAGGCCGATCTGTTGCGGCTTGACGTTCGAGCCGATGGCGAGACCCAGCGCGCCCGAGACCAGGCTGGCCAGCACCAGCACTGCTGCCAGCAGTGGCCAGCTGCTGACATGGGCCGCGACCGGGGTTGAGGGGATGTAGTAGGCGAGCGGCATTACCAGGAGCGCCGCAAGGATGCTTTGCAGAGCGGAGAAGCAGATCTTCTCGACCGCGACAAAGGCGACCGGCAGCGGGCACATGACGCGGTCGTCGATCTCGCGCGTGACGCCGAACTCCCCAGCCAGCGGCAGAGCGACGGCGGCGATCCCGGTGAACATGATGGCCACCGCCATGAGTCCGGGCAGCAGCACGGTTCCGAAGCTGGTGCCGCCGGCGACCGCCATGGGGCTGCCGGGGGCGCCCTGGGAGAGATGAGGAAAGATGTAGGTGAAGACGAAGAGGAAGAGCAGCGGCTGCATGATGACGCGGACCGCGAAGGGCAGCAGCTCGCGCCGCAGCACGCGGAAGTCACGCAGCATCAGGCCGCCAAAGGCAGAGAGCATGGAAGTGCGGCGGCCGCTGGGAGCTGCGCTAGGAACAGGCGGTGGAGAAATGATCGCAGGGCTACTCACGGAGGTCCCTCCCGGTGAGGCGGATGAAGACGGTTTCGAGCGTCGGCTCGGTCATGGAGAGATCGCGCAGGCCGGCGGGGGCGGCAGCCTCGACGATGCGGGGCAGCAGGCCGCTGGTTTCGCGGGCAAAGACGCGCAGGCCTGAGGAGGTAGCCTCTGCCTGGGTGACCTGGGGCAGGCTGCGGAAAGAAGCGACCAGCGCGTCGAGCTGATCGAGCGTTCGGAGCTTCAGATCGAAGACGGTCTCGCCGCCGCCGCTCTGTTTGATCTGCGCTGGCGTATCGAGGGCAAGGATGCGCCCATGGTCCACAATGGCGACGCGGTCGCAGAGCGTGTCCGCCTCTTCCATGTAATGGGTGGTGAGCACGACGGTGATGCCTTGTTGGCGCAGTCCGGTGACGGCTGCCCACATGGCAATGCGGCTTTGGGGATCAAGACCGGCGCTGGGCTCATCGAGAAATAGGACGCGCGGATGATGCGCAATGGCGCGGGCGATCTGTACCCGCTGCTGCAGGCCACCGGAGAGTTGGTTGGGCATGGCTTTGCCGCGTTCACCAAGCTGGAATTGCTCGAGCAGGGAGTGGGCACGCGCGGTGGCATCTGGCGACGAATAGCCGAAGTAGCGGCAGTGGAAGTAGAGATTCTCGAAGATGGTGAGCGCGCGGTCGAGCGTGTTGTACTGCGGCACCACACCGATCGAGCGGCGGGCATGCGAAGGCCGCGCCACCACGTCCGTGCCGTCGATGACGACCCGGCCCGCCGTGGGCAGCGCGCGCGTAGTGCAGATGCTGATGGCGGTCGTCTTGCCAGCACCGTTTGGCCCGAGCAGGCCGAAGATCTCACCCTCGTGGACGCTGAGGCTGATGCCGTCGAGCGCTGTGACGCGCTGCTTGCCGGTGTAGACCTTAGTGAGCTGGTCGATCAAGACAATCGCGCGGGAAAATGCCGGGGCAGAGTCAATCAATCAAACGCACTCCTGCCCCAGGCGGTCGAAGCGCAGGGGCTGCGGAAAGTATACGGAGAGTGCGTCGCCAATGCTGCCGTTGCCTAATGGCCGGCCGAGAGGAATGGTGCTGATACAAGAAAAACAGCGCCGACCCAAGGGAGAGAGGGCCGGCGCGGTTGGGTGGGAGTTAAAGCGATTTTCCTGGGTGTATGGGGATCGGCGATGCCATGGCGGCCTTTCTCCTGCGGAAGGGCCACGGCGAGATCCTCTCCACTCTCGACAGCAGCAGGAAAATTGCTCTAGGCGGCGGCGGTCTTCTTCGAGCGTCGGGCCACTGCCTCGCGAGCCGCTGCGGTAGCAGGCATGATGGCGACGGCCGCGTTCGCCTGTTGCGTGCGTAGTTGACGTACTTCGCTTGCGCGCAGAGGCTTCATGGTCTCGCGAGAGTAGAAGACCTGGCCACTGCAGTCCATGCAGACCTTGTAAGTCTGCCCATCAATGGTGAAAGGACGTGACAGATTGCCATGGCGGCAACCGAACATCGACTCGAAGACAGAGATTAGAAGATCCATGATCCAGCGCATCGATTTGCTCCTCATTCGGTGAGAGCGGCTTGGACTGACCGGGGACTCGAAGTCGACCCCTCGTGCAATCTTTAGATGCCTATTCCCGGCAAGAGTGTCGCCGGATCGGCATTTTTTTGGGCTTGCCTGTCCCGCTTTCAATCTGACCCAGTGTTGCTGCTGTGTACGTTAGCAAGCACGCAGGATAGAGCGAAGCGGATTCGTTGGCGCAATTCTTACGGCGGGTCCCTGGCAAGGGTGATTGGTTACCGTCAAAAGTGGTTACTAGGGGGTGTTGACCGCGATCACGATCTTGCCGAAATGCGAGGCCGCGTCCATGGTGGCAAAGGCCTCCCGAGCCTCGCCGAAGGAGAATACCCGGTCGATAACGGGCCGGATGCCAGTCTGGTCAAGGGCGCGGTTCATTTGCTCGAAGTGCTGGCGGGATCCGACGTAGATTCCGCGGATATTCAGCATTTTGTGCAGGATAGGGGTGATGGCGAGATTCTGCTCCCGCCCGCTGAGCACTCCAATCTGGGCGATAACGCCACCCACCCGGGCGGCGGACATGGACTGCTGGAAGGTTCCGGCGCCTCCGACTTCGACCACAAGGTCCACGCCCTGGCCACTGGTTTGGGCGACGGCCCACTTTGCCCATTCAGGCTGGTCGCGGTAATTGAGTCCAGCATCCAGGCCCAGCTTTGCCATGCGCTCCAGCTTCTGGCTACTGGAGGAGATGCCGAGCACGCGGGCGCCTAAAGCACGCGCGAATTGCAGAGCAAAGCAGGAGACGCCGCCAGTGCCTTGAATCAGCACTACGTCGCCGGACTTGATGCGGCCTGCCTGGACCACTGCGTTCCAAGCGGTGAGGGCAGCACAGGGTAGCGTCGCGGCTTCTTCCAGGGAGAGGTATTCAGGGATGCGGACGAGGCCGGCCTCGGGCAGAACGACCTGCTGGGCCAGCATGCCATCGATGTCGCCGCCGAGCGCGCCCTTGAACTTCTCCGCTGCCGGTTCGCCCTCCAGCCACTGTTGAAAAAAGCAGCCGGCGACCCGATTGCCGACCGCAAATCGCGTGACACCCTCGCCAATAGCAGCGACGGTTCCTGCGCCATCGGAACAGGGAATCCGGAGGGGCTCGAGCTTCGGATTGTAGAAGCCCTTGACCATCATCAGGTCGCGGTAGTTGAGCGAGACGGCGTGGATGTCGACGACCACCTCGCCGGGTCCGGGCCGTGGGGCGGGAACCTCGTCGAGCGAGAGTTGGTCGATACCGAATGCGGGAATGCGCCAGGCCTTCATGGAGGTATTAGAACAGGCAAGTCAGCTTGAAGTGCAGTCCGTATCTGAACGAAGCGAAGGACCTGCAGTGCCCAGCAGCGGTTTGAGTGGGATGGGGCACCGCAGGCGAGGGCCCCACACGGCTTGTCATCCTGAGCGTAGTCGAAGGATCTGCTTTTCTGCGCCACGCATTTATTAAATGCAGATCCTTCGCTTCGCCACTGCGTGCCACCTTCGATGGATGCGCCGTGCCGACGGCAGCCGGGGAAATGACTTAGCATGGAGCTATGTCAAGAGGCTGGGAGTCAAAGGCAGTCGAAGAACAGCAGGCGGAGCGGCAGGCACCGCCCGTCGATACTCGGCCCAAGATCGACGGACCGAAGGAACGCTTACGGCAGGAGTTGAGTCTGCAGCGGGAGCAGGTGCTCTCTGCGAAGACGACCAGCCCGCATCGCAGGGCGGCGCTGGAGTCGGCGCTTACCGAGATTGAGGCGAGACTGGCTTCGCTGGGGTAGAGCAGTCGCACCGGCGCGGTAAGCCGCGTCATGGCGTGCGGCCTCTGAGCGATCGTCTCGCCTCCCGCCCATCAGGGGCGGCGCCCTGCTGAAGGACCATCGCACGCCTTCTTACACTGCATGTGTGTGTACCTCTGCAGTCACTTTTTGCTGCGGCACCAGACGATAGCATGCGAAGAGCATGTGTCCGTTCGCAATCCTCTTCGCGCTCCTCGGCTTCGCCGCCTTCCTCCCGATCGCCCGTGCGCAGTCTCCACTGCATACGAGAATTGCCCGCATAGCCGCTGACGCCCAAGGCACCGTCTCTGTCGCGTGCCTCCTTCCCGGCACAGCGCTTGACTGTGACCTGCACCCGCACAATCACTCGCCGATGCAGTCCATGTTCAAGTACCCGCTTGCACTCACAGTGCTTCATCTTGCCGACACCGGCAAGCTGCTGCCCGCGCAGCGTCCTGGCGAGTCGATGAGCACCACACTTGATCGTACCGTTCGCTTCCTCCCAGAAGACCGTATCGCTCATACCTACAGCCCGCTGCAGGACCGCTATCCAAATGCGAACGTGGATGTTCCACTGCGCGAACTGATACGGCTTGCCGCAGGCGAGAGCGACAATGCCGCGACCGAGACCCTGCTGCGCATCATCGGCGGCCCCGCGGTGGTGGAGAGTTACGTACACTCGCTAGGCATCGCCGGCTTCCAATTGCAGGACGGGGAGAAGGCTCTGGCGCGCGATGCCACTGCACAGTACCGCAACTGGATCGAGCCGGCCGCTGCTGTGCAATTGCTGGAGCGCCTCGTGGACAATCCGCCGCTCTCCGCGGAGGCCAACGCGTTCCTGGTGCAAACGTTGACTGCATCGATGACTGGCGCACACCGTCTTCGCGCCGGCTTACCAGCGGGCACGGTGCTCGCGCACAAGACTGGCACCTCCGGCGAGCACAACGGGAAGGCGGAGGCCACCAACGACATCGGCCTGATCACGTTACCGGACGGGCGGCGGCTTGCCATCGCCATTCTCGTCATGGACGCCCGCGCCGACGAAGCTACGCGTGACAGCGTGATCGCGCGTATTGGCCGCGCTGTCTACGATACGGCGCTCGATACACATCCGGGTGGCGCCGCGCACTGAAAACAACTGCAGGTCCTTCGCTTCGCTCAGGGGACAAGGCTCTTTGAAGATACTGTTGCCGACTTGCGCGACAGCCTACTTGCTGCGGTGGATCAGCAGCGAGTTGGCCTGGGCTATGGGCGTCAACAGGATCTGCGAGATGTTGACGTGGGCGGGCCGCGTGACCGCATAGAGGATGGCGTCGGCCACGTCCGCGGGGGCGAGCGGGGTGATGTTCTCGTAGACCTTGGCAGCGCGGCTCTCGTCCCCGCGGAAGCGCACCTGGCTGAACTCTGTCTCGACCATGCCGGGGTCGATGGTGGTGACGCGCAGCGGCGTGCCCAGTAGGTCTTCGCGCAGGCCTTCGGTGATGGAGTGCTCCGCTGCCTTGGTGGCGCAGTAGACGGCGCCGTTGGGGTAGGTCATGTGGCCTGCCGTAGAACCTATGTTGACGATGTGGCCTCGGCCGCGCTCGACCATGCCGGGAACGACCGCGCGGGTGACGTAAAGCAATCCCTTCACATTGGTGTCGATCATCTCTTCCCAGTCCTGGAGCTTGCCTTCGTGCAGCTTGTCGAGACCGCGGCTCAGGCCGGCGTTGTTGATCAGGATGTCGATGGCCTGCCACGCGGCGGGCATGGAAGCGATGGCCTGCTTGACCGCCGTGGAGTCGGTCACATCCAGCGGAAGCAGATGCACGTCGGCGGCGCCGGTAAGGTTTGCGCGCTCGGCCTCCAGACGATCCTGGCGCCGGGCACACAGCAGCAGGCGCGCTCCCTGTACGGCGAAGGCGCGCGCGGTGGCCTGGCCAATGCCGGAGCTGGCGCCGGTGATGAAGACAGTCTTCTGAGCGAGGGTAGCGGACGATGTGGCTTCGGGCATGCGGGGATCTATTCCTTGCGCGCTTTGCTGGCGTGACGCGTCGCGTCGGATTGGGCTGCGTTGGATTGTGCCACGCGATATTGTCCTACGGCCCAGTCCTCGTCGGCGAATCCGGCTTCCTTGGCGCGATCGAGCACGCCGGCGAAGTAGTCGGCCAGCGGCAGGTGGATGCCAACTCCGGCCGCGGCCTCGCGCAGCAGGGCGGTGTCCTTGATCCCGAGCGAGACGGGGGCAGCGGGGCGCTCGGGCGGATTGAGCATGGTCTTGCCGTAGCCCTCGTAGAGAGGTGACTGGAAGAGTGCGCTGTTGATGGCCTGATGGAAGAGCGCCGGGTCGATGCCCTGCGAGGTGGCGTAGACAAAGGCCTCGGAGAGGGTCTCGATCATGGCAGTGATGGTGAAGTTGCCGCCCAGCTTGAGTGCATGGGCTTGCCATGGCTCGGTGGAGACGATGGTGATACCGCGGCTGATCTGTTCGAGCAGCGGCCGAACGGTGGCCAAGGGAGCATCCCCGCCAGCAGCGGCGATCCAGAGCTGGCCTTGCTCGGCGACAGCGGGGCGGCCGAAGACCGGCGCGGCCACATGATGCTGGCCACGCTCCTGATGCGCGGCGGTGATGCGGCGCGCCAGCGCAACGCTGATGGTGGAAAGGGTGACGTGGATGGCGCCCGGAGCGAGCGCGTCAATGCATCCGGGCTGGCTGCCGCTGCCGAAGAGAACTGCTTCGAGCGCGACATCGTCGGTGAGCATAGTGAACACGATGGCGGCTTTCGATACAGCGTCCTGCAGCGATGTAGCAGCGCGGGCCGACCCGGTCGCGAGTGCGCGCGCCTTGGCGGGATCGCGATTCCACAGAGTGACATCGTGGCCCTGCTCGGCCAGTTTCCGGGCGAGCGGGGCTCCCATCTGGCCGAGGCCGAGGAAGGCGATGTTGGACATGAGCGGAGAATCTCCCGGAGAAAGGATGCAGGATGAACCAGCAGGGATCAGGGATGTTGTGGCGCCCCCAAAAAAAGGGCCACCGCTTGGAGCGGCGGCACCTTTTGAAAATTATCGATCAGTGTTGAGGCCGTTCGTTTGGTGGATTGCTGATGCCACTGGGATTGGCGGGGGCCGGCGGTGCTTGTTGTACCGGTGGCGTCACTGGTACGGGCTCCTTGTATGCCGGCGCTGCGGAATTATTTGTTCCACCAGCGGTCTGGCCTGGAACAGTCTGACCCGGGACAGTCTGACTGGGAACAGCCTGACCAGGCGCAGTCTGGTTCGGTATGCCGATAGAGGGACCGGAGACCACCATCTCTACGCGGCGATTCTGCGCGCGGCCAGCGGCCGTCTTGTTGTCGGCGACCGGATCCGCCATTCCGTAACCAACAGCGGTTACGTTTTCTGCCGCCACACCCTGCGAGGCGACGAAGTGCTGCACTGTATCGGCACGCTGTTCGGAGAGTTTCTGGTTATAGGAGTCGCCGCCCACGTTGTCGGTGTAGCCCTCCACTTGCACTTTGAGGTCAGGGTGAGCCAGCAGGATGCCGGATACCCGGGCCAGCTTCAGCTGCGCGTCCTGCTTCAGGTTGTAGCGACCAGTGGCGAAGAGGACGTCTGAGAGATTGACCACCAGTCCGCGTGCTGTCTCCTGCGTCTGCAGGATGGCGTTGAGCTGCTGGCGAATCTGCTCCCTCAACTGCTGCGCCTGGGCGCGGGCCTGTTCAGTCTGCTGAGCGGCGAGGCGGGCCTGCTGCTCGGCAGACTGCTGCGCTGCCTGGGCGCGCGCCGACTCTGCCTGTGCCTGGGCCTGTTGTGCTGCGGCCTGCTGGGCCTGCAGTTGCGCCTGCTGCTCGGCAAGGCGCGCCTGGTCTGCCTGCAGCTTGGACTGCTCTGCCTGCTGGCTGGCAGCCTCTTGCCTGGCCTTCTGGTCGGCGGCCAGGTTGGCGCGCTCTTCCGCCTGCTTCTTGCGCAGCGAAACCAGGCGCGCGTCCTCGGCAGTCTGGACGGCTTCGCGCGCATACGTGATCTGCTGCTTACGGTCACTCTTCTTGCGGTCGAGATCCTGGGCGTTGGAGAGCTGCTGCTTGGCGCGACCAAGGATGTCTGGCGCATACTGAGCGGCGCCGGCTGCCTGGGCTATCTGCACCGCGTTGATCGCCTGATAGAGATCGAGCGGAGAGCGCTGGTTGCGTGTAATGGGTTCAACTACAGTGCCGCGGCCTGCGGTCTGTGTGGTGTATGCGCCGCGCGGCAACAGGGTGAAGTGCGCGTTCACGGGAGCGATGATGCCAGAGGTGCGGCTGGTGACCACATTCTGCAGCACGACCAGGTCCGACGGCAAAACGACAGCGAAGTAGGGCTCTGCGGTGACGATCAGTCCGAAGGCCTGCAGGCCGGTGGTGACCTTGATGAATGCCTTGTTGCCATCCGGCAAGACTTCGCCCAGGTTGACCGGGCGTCCGTCGGGTGAGATGGCCCATAGGACGTAAGTCAGATACTCGGTGCCAAAGGTATTGGCGGGGGGCAGCTTCTCAAAGTGCGCCTCGATGGTGGTGTTGCCCTTGCCGCTGTCCACCTCGGCGTTGCCGCTGGCGGTCGGCAGCAGGCTGGTGCCCTCGAAGCCGATGGGCGTCTTGCCAGTGCGATTGAAATAGTTGATCGCCGCAACGTCGCGCGCGACGACTTGAACGCGAAACAGCGGTTCGCCATTGCGCATCTCCGCGGTTGGCTCGGGTGACTGCTGCGGAGTCGAGACCGGGCTGGTGTCCTGGGCACAGAGAGCGAACGTTCCGGCTGTTAGCAGCGAGCCGGAGAAGAGAAGCATGGGTAACAAAGACAGGGAAGACTTACGATGCATGCAGTGCGCTCCTTGGAGAACAGCCACGCACGGAGCCTGGCCCGGTGCGCAACAGACGGCCGCGGCGTTGTGAGGAATCTGCGGGGTCTAAAGGGATGGATGCACTCCGGGGGAAAATGGCTGACTGAGTTGCGTTGCGAGACCACTCAGCGGGGTTGCTCAGACCCCCCGCGACTGTAGGAATGCAGGTCCTTCGCTTCACTCACGATGACAGGCCGCCTATTTGTGGCATCGTGTGAGACTGCTTGTCATCCCGGCCGGAGCGCAGCGGAGTGGAGGGATCTGCTGTCCCCTTCCGCCCGCCCGCAGTGTGAAAGCAGATCCCTCCACTCCGCTGCGCTCCGGTCGGGATGACGAGGGGAATGGAGGGGCCCCCGCCGGGATGACGAGTTAAGTGGTTTCTCCTGGCCTAGGGCTGAGGCAGTACGAGCTGGTGGGCGATGGCGAACAGGGCCAGCTCCAGGCGCGTCGAGACTCCGGTTTTGTCGAAGATGTTCGAGAGGTGGCGCTTCACGGTCTCTTCGCTGATGGTGAACTGCTTGGCGATGTCGCGGTTGGAGCAGCCTTCCACGATGCAGCCCACGACCTCCAGCTCGCGTGGCGTCAGCCCGTAGGTCTTGCGCTCCGGGGGCCGTGCCTTCTGCATCAGTTCATGCAGCGCGCCCACCAGGTTCGAGACGCGTCCTCCATTGATCCAGTAGTCGCCCTGCATCACCGCTGCGATGGCCCCGGTGAGCTGCTCGATCAGCGCATCCTTGGTGACGATGCCGCGCGCGCCGATCTGCAGCGCCTCAATGATCTGCTGGGTGGAAATGGTCGCAGTCAGCAGAAGGATCTTCACTCGCGGTGAGTTGCTCATGATGGCGCGCATCGCCTCCAGGCCGGGCATGCGCGGCATGGAAAGGTCGAGCAGCAGGATGTCCGGCAGCAACTCCAGGGTCTGCGTGATGGCCTCATCGCCGTCGGAGGCTTCGCCTACAACCTCGAAGTGTCCCTGGGCATTGAGCATGTTGCGGACGCCGATGCGGACTACCGGGTGATCGTCTGCCAGAAGGATGCGGATGGTGTTGCTGCGGTGCTCGGTCGCGGTTGCGTTCATTCGATCTCCCCAGGGGCTGAAGCCCTGGCCATGCTGCGTTCCACATCATCGCAGGTGCTGCGCATCTCGAGGAATAGCTTACTGCACTCCTGCTGTGACGTGTGTCCCGATTCAAAACCAGCGGCGATGGAGGCCATGCCGGGTACCCCGATCATGGCCGAGGAGCCCTTGATGGCATGCGCGCAGCGACGCAGGCCCTCCTCATCGCCGGAGGCGGAGCAATGCTCCAGCTCGGCGATGCGATTCCTGGTGTCCGCTACATACACACCGTAGAGCTCGGCAATAGCCTCGGGCGGCATGATCTCCTGCAGTTTCCGTATGCGGACCTGGTCCAGGGCTGGAGTGCGCACGAATGAGAGCACGGGGGGTGCGTTGGCTGCCATGGCTCCGTCGCCGTTCCGTGGCCCGGCAAGGGCAGCACGCAGCAGTTCGCGGTCGAGCGGCTTGAGGAGCGCGTGGTCGAAGATGCCGCGCTCCGCCTCCGGTAGCGCCGCAGCGCTCATGGCGATGACGCGGGGACGCGGCGACGGCAGGGACTGCACGAAGCGGGCTATGTCGGCTCCGCTAATGCCGGGCATCTGAAGATCCACCAGCACAGTGTCAGGCAGGGGGGAATGGTTGTGCAGCAGATCGAGCGCCTGCTGGCCGCCCAGGGCGCGCTCCACCAGTGCTCCATTGGCAGCGAGCAGAAGCGCTGTCAATTCCAGCGAGATGCTGTCATCGTCCACCAGCAGGACGCGCGGAGCCTTCGATGCATTCGCAGTCAATCTCATGGATGGTCGTGATGATGCTCGCGGGCTCCTCGCTGTTGCCCCGGTCGGAGTTGGTTGACCCACTCCATGGCCTGGATAGTACGGCAGAGGATGCCGGGAAGACCTCAATACTTCACGCAATCTGCAGGCGGGGTCTTCGTTGCGTCACCTCCCACACGTCTGCTTCGCACCGCGAGTTTCGAGTCTGACAGAGATGCGTTGGCCGAGATGCGTTGGCTTACGTGGAGAGCCTGCGTAGAGTGGGACCGAGATGAGCGACACGCCGCGGGAGAGACAAGAAGAGCGCGAAGACCAGCAGGTATTGACGCTGGAGGCGCAACTGGGCGCGGTGACAGCCCGCGTCTTCCAGTTGGAGCGGGAGGTGGCGGCGCTGCGCGGCTTTTCAAACGTCGCGCCGCCGGTTGCCGCAGAGATCGTGGCCGAGCCGAAGGTCGCGGCCACGCTGGTAGAGAAGAGCGTGCGTGAGGAGCATTCGCTGGAGAGCCGCGTAGGGTCGCAGTGGTTCAACCGTATTGGCATTGTGGCGGTGTTGATTGGCGTGGCCTGGTTTCTGAAGTTTGCCTTCGATAGCCATTGGGTGGGGGCGCTGGGGCGAGTGCTGATCGGGCTCGGGTGCGGCGCAGCGCTGGTGGCGTGGTCGGAGCGCTTTCGAGCGAAGGGCTTTGCGGGCTTCTCCTATTCGCTGAAGGGGCTGGGTTCGGGCGTTCTTTATCTATCACTGTGGTCGGCCGTCTCCATGTACCACCTCATCTCCCCGGGTTGGGGGTTCGCAGGAATGATCGCCGTGACCGCGCTGAACGCGCTGGTCGCATGGATGCAGGATGCCGAACTCTTGGCGGTGTACGCCCTGGCCGGTGGGTTTGCCACGCCGCTGCTGCTCTCCACCGGGCAGAACGATGAGATTTTCCTGTTCAGCTACCTGGTGTTGATGAACGCGGCGATGTTGACGCTGCTGGCGCTGAAGGGCTGGAGCCGGTTGCTGGTGCTGTCCTTCCTGGGCACGGCGGCACTCTTCTGGGGCTGGTACTGGAATTACTATGCGGCGTCCGAGCTGGGCGCGACGGCGCTGTTCCTGCTGCTGTTCTTCCTGCTGTTTGCCGCGGCCACGGTGCTGGGGCGCCCGCGCGCGCAGGATGACGTAGCGCGGCTGCTGCTCAGTATGGGAAATGCCTTGTTTGGATTTCTGGGCTTCTACGCAATGCTCGCAGGACATGGGCGAAGCAGCGACGTCGAGCTGGCCTGGTGCGCGGTGGGTTTCGGCGTATTTTATCTGGGCCTGCGGCGTTGGATGAAAAGCGCGGCGACCGGCGGAAGTGTTCTGGCAGATGTGCATGTAGCGATCGCAATTACATTCTTCACGCTGGCGATTCCGCTTGCGGTGCATGGGCATTGGGTGACGGTGGGCTGGATGGTGGAGGGCGCGGCGCTGGTGTGGCTGGCCACGCGCATGCGCTCGCAGCTGATACCGATGCTGGCTGCAGGCGCGCTGCTGCTGGGGCTGGGGTCGCTGGCTATAGATGCGACGGTGGGCCAGACGCAAGTCGTCTGGAACACGCGATTTCTGAGTTTCGCAGTGGCGACGGCAGTGATGGCCTTCTGCGCCCGGCTGGCACGCCGCGCTGCGACACCAGGTGATGACACGAACTGGTGGAATCGGTTTGCGCCGGTGGGTGAGGTGACAGCGGGACTACTGGTAGTGATTGCCGGCGGGCTGGAGATTCACACCTGGTGGTGGATGCAGCCGTTGGCTGCGGCAGCCGAATCGCGAGACTATCTGAGCGCGGTGAAGGAGCGCGGCATGGCAGCGCAATTCACGTACTCGGCATGGTTTCTGCTGGCCAGTGTGGTGGCGCTGGTTGCTGGCTTCCGCCGCCGCTCCGCGCTGCTGCGCTGGGAGGGGCTGGTGCTGCTTGCGGTCACCATCGTGAAGGTCTTCGTGATGGATACCAGTCAGTTGAGCCAGGGCTATCGGATTGTAAGTTTTCTTACGCTGGGTGTGCTGTTGCTGGGAGTGAGCTTTGCTTACCAGAAGGACTGGCTGCAGCTGCGCAGTGCCGATTAGGGTAGAGCACCCGACGAGACAGAGCCCACGTCTCAACAGCGAGATCGAATGACTGCGAAGAGCTAGAGGCAGGAGCTGCCCTACCGCATCGACGATTCGATCTCGTTGATCCAGTCCGGGCTCTTGAGGATTTCGCGCGGCTTGGAGCCGTCGGCGGGGCCGACCAATCCGTCGCGTTCCATCATGTCGATCAGGTGCGCGGCGCGGCCGTAGCCGACGCGCAGACGCCGTTGGATGAGCGAAGTGGATGCCTTGCCGAACTCGAAGACCAGGCGCACCGCATCGTTGAATAGCGGATCGTTGTCGTCCTCGTTGCCGTCTTCCGAGTTCAGCTCGCGGCCCTTCTCGTCCTTGGGCGATTCAAGGAAGGCTTCGACATACTCCGCGCCGCCCTGCGCCTTCCAGAAGTCGACCACTGCGGAGATCTCCGCCTCGGTGACGAAGGGCGCGTGCACGCGCTGCAGCCGCGAGGTGCCAGGGGGCAGGAAGAGCATGTCGCCACGGCCCAGCAGCGCCTCGGCGCCGTTGTTGTCGAGAATAGTGCGCGAGTCGACCTTGGTCGCGAGACGGAAGGAGATGCGAGTGGGCACGTTGGCCTTGATCAGGCCGGTGATGACGTCGACCGAGGGCCGCTGGGTAGCCAGCACCAGGTGGATGCCGACGGCGCGCGCCATCTGCGCCAGGCGAGTGATAGCCTCTTCGACGTTCGCCCGGTCCAGCATCATCAGGTCAGCCAGCTCGTCGATGATGATCACGATATAGGGCAGCGGGTTCTGTTCTTCGGCATCCTCGAACATGCTGGGCGTGCCATTGTCGAACAGCTTGTTGTACTGGTCGATATTGCGGACGGAGCGGGAGGCCAGCAGCTTGAGTCGGCGCTCCATCTCGCGCACTGCGTTGCGCAGGGCATTGGCGGCGAGCTTGGGCTCGGTAATGATGGGCGTGAAGAGGTGTGGAACCCCCTCATACATGCCGAGCTCGACGCGCTTCGGGTCGACCAGGATCATTCGTACCTGTTCTGGTGTCGTTTTGAACAGGATGGACATGATCATGGCGTTGATGGCGACCGACTTGCCGCTGCCGGTAGAGCCGGCGATCAGCACGTGGGGCATGGTGGCAAGGTCGGCAGCCACAATGCGCCCGTTGATGTCCTTGCCCATGGCCAGCGGCAGCTTCCACTTGCTCTGCGCGAAGGTAGGGTCTTCGACCACATCGCGCAGCCAGATGGTCTCGCGGGTCGAGTTGGGAACCTGAATGCCGACCGTGCTCTTGCCAGCCATGCGCTCGATCAGAATGCTCTCCGCGGCCATAGCCAGGCAGAGGTCGTCGGCCAGGCCGGTGACGCGTGAGTACTTGACGCCGGCCTCGGGGCGGAACTCGAAGGTGGTCACGACGGGGCCGGGATTGATCTGCGTCACCTGGCCGTGCACGTCGAACTCGGCGCACTTCTCGACCAGTACTTTCGCCTCTTCGCGCAACTCATCTTCGCGGACGATCTGCTGAATCTCCGAGCGATGCAGCAGGGTGCTGGGGGGCAGGCGGTAGCCGGAGACAGCCTTCGGCGTGAGGGTGACGGGATGCGCATCCGCGTCAGCGCGCTCGCCGATGGAGATGCTGTCCGCCTTCGTGGAAGCAGCAGGAGCCGTGGCGGGCTCTTCCCAGCGATCGATGCCACGCCCGCTGACCGGAGCCGGGGGTGCCAGAGGCTCAGGCCCCGGTTCGGGGTCGCGAACAGTGGCGCGGGGAATCTGTGTCCAGAGTGAGGAGGGCGACGCGGGCTCCTCAAGGTATGCGGCTTCCTCGGCATTCGCCGTTTCGGCGAAGGAGGCGCGACGGCTGGCGGGGAACTGGTCTTCGTCCGGCTGCTGCGCCGGGCGGTGCAGGACGCGGTTGAGCCAGGATGTCCGGGGTGCCGCGACCGCTGCGGTAGTTGCCGCAGGGCGGGCTGGCGCTGCCTTCTGGTGTGCGCGCATGGCGCGGTCGGCCTT
>JBBRLT010000041.1:0-31590 GCA_038231235.1 Terriglobales bacterium | reverse complement strand
CTGCGGAACAATGCGCCGCGGCGCCGGTGTGTCGGCAGCCCTGGCCGGCTGGGTCGTCGCGCTGTTCGCGGCAATACCGGGCGCCGCTGGCGCTGCCGCCGCAGCAGCAGCAGCAGCAACTGGCGATGCTGCGCTGGTCGCAGACGATGGTGCGCTCGCTGGAGAACTCCCCAAAGCAGCGGCCTCCGGGGGCTTCGCAGCCGCAGGCTGCGCTGGCGCAGCCTGCGGCCGGGCCACTGGGCGCTCAGCGTCCTCTTTGCGCTGCTGAATTGCCTTCAGGACATCGCCGGGCTTGGAAACGCGCGACCAGTCGATCTTCTGCGCTCCGCCGCTCTCGCCCTTGCCAGCTCCGCTGCCATTGCGGCTTCCGCGCTGAAAATGGACGCGCACACGCTGCGCTTCGTCGCCCTCAAGCGAGCTGGAGTGGGTCTTGGTCTCGGTGACCCCAACTTCGAGAAGCACATCCAGAATCGCTTTGCTCTTGACTTCGAGCTCTCTTGCCAAATCGTTGATGCGAACTTTGCTCATCCGTCCCTTTACGTGGCACTCTGCCTGCCGCCCCTCAGCTGTTCATAGCAACCTCTTGGTCTGCGGGTTCACATGCCGTTCCATAGAGCAGTTTTCTGGTGCTGTGCATAGCGAAAAGACACTCAGTGTCGCCTTTCCTTGAAGAAAGGCCACAAGGGCTACCGCTGAGCCGTGCACGCCAAAAGAAAAACTGCTTTAGTGATTATCGCCTGAATTGGAGAAATCCGCGCCAAACATCGATGAAGATGATGGCGCGATCTCCTTCGTCCAGTATCCGCGCGGCCCTTGCCGGCGCTTCTGCTGCCCGTCGCGCCTCCCTACCAGCGCGCTGCACAGGCAATCCGGCCCTACAGGCCGTTGCCCTCTTCCTGCCGCTCGGCGTCGGGTAGAACGGCCTCTTCTTCAGCCTCGCCGCCGGGCAGGGGGCTGTTCTTCGGATTCTTTCTCCTCAGCTGGGCACTCGTGTCGTCCTGCCCTACATCCTGGGGCAGCACGCCCACCTCGCCAACTTCCCTGCCCGACTCCGTCAGCTCTTCCATCCGCTCGCGTGCCACGTCGTCGAACACGCGGCCGGAGCCGTCGCGCAGATCGGGTGTCTCCTCGGGAATCGGCCCGCCACCGTCCGCCTGATCGACGGCCAACGCATCCAGCTCCTCGCCCAGCTCCGCATCCGCCTTGGCGCGCTCCTCATCAAGCGATGCATCCTCCTCCAACGCTTCAAGGTCGGCCCGCGTCGGCGCACGCTCATTGTCTTCGCCCGCACCAGTCAGCACGTCGTCCTTGCCCAGCACTGCCGCGCTCACCTGGTCATCGCCCGCTGCATGCTGCTCGACAAGTGCCTGCTCCCCGGCCTCGACCGGATCGGTGGAGATGTCTGTCGCTTCCTCTGCCCGCATCGCTTCGCCCTCTGCGTTGTCAGATGCAGCCGCTTCGCCCGCCGCAGGCTCCGGGCGCTCTTCGCCCTCCTCGTATTGGCCGAAGTAGTGGCGCACTGCAATTGAGATCTTCTCGAGCGTCTTCTCGCCGATGCCGGGGATCTCCTCCAGCTGCTCGGGAGTCATATCCGCCAGCGACTCGACCGTGGTGATCCCGGCCGCTACCAGTTTCTGGATGATCTGCTCACCCAGTTCCGTGACCTGCTCGATCGGCGTTGACGGCCCGCCGCTCAGTGCCTGCATCTGCTGCTCTACCTCTTGACGCTTCTCTTCCTCGCTCTTGATGTCGATCTTCCAGCCCAGCAGCTTCGCCGCCAGGCGTACGTTCTGGCCCTTCTTGCCGATGGCCAGCGACAACTGGGTGTCATCGACGATCACTTCAATCTGCTTCTCGGTCAGGTCGGCGATGGTGACGCGGCTGACCTTGGCCGGCTGGAGTGCCTTCTCAGCAAAGGTGGTGATCTCGTCGGAGAACTCGATGATGTCGATCTTCTCGCCGCGCAGCTCGCGGATGATGGACTGCACGCGCATGCCCTTCATGCCCACGCAGGCGCCCACCGGATCGACGTCCTTGTCCCGCGACTGCACCGCGATCTTGGTCCGCTCGCCCGCCTCGCGCGCGATCGCACGCACACTCACGGTGCCGTCATAGATCTCTGGCACCTCGCTCTGGAACAGACTCTGCACCAGCTCCGGCGCGGCACGCGATACCACTACCTGCGGTCCCTTGGCGGCGCGATCCACGCGCAGTAGTACCACGCGCACCCGCTCGCCCACGCTGAACTGCTCCAGCCGGCTCTGCTCCCGGCGGGGCATGCGCGCCTCCGCCTTGCCGATGTCGAAGATCACATCCTGCATCTCGATGCGCTTCACCGTGGCGGTCATGATCTCGTTGGTGCGATGCGCGTACTCGTTATAGACGGTGTCCCGCTCAGCCTCCCGCACCTTCTGAAAGATGACCTGCTTGGCCATCTGCGCGGCGATGCGGCCCAGCACATCCGTGGGTTTGTAATAGCGGATCTCGCCGCCCACTTCTACATCCGGGGCCAGTTCCTTCGCCTCTTCGAGCGCAATCTGGTTGAGGTCGTCTTCGATCTCGTCGTCGGTCGCCGTGACTGTCTTGTAGACATAGGCCCGGATCTCGCCCGACTCCTTGTCCAGCTCCGCGCGCATGTTTTCCTGCGTCTTGTAATACTTGCGCGTCGCCAGCGCGATGGCATCTTCCACCGCGGAGACCACGATTCCCGGGTCGATTCCCTTGTCCCGGCTCAATCCTTCAATTACCTGATATAGCTGACTCGCCATCTCGCTTGATTTCCTTCTTCTCTGATCTGTTGCCGCGGCGTCGGGTCACGCGGACTGCCTTGCTCTGCTGTTCTCTGCTGTCTTCTTCCGTTCTCTGCTCTTCGTCTGACTAGATCTCTGGAACTAACTGCGCCTTCTCAATATTCGCCAACTCAATCTCGACCATGGCCTCGGCCGGCGCTGCCTTCCTGGCCTTGCCCTTCGCCGGGATCGCCGAGCGGTCGAGTGTGATCCTGCCCTCTACTGTCGCCGTCAGCCGTCCCTGCCAGTGGCGATTGCCGGAGACTGGCTGAAAGGTCTGCAGCTTCACCAGGCTGCCGCGGAAGCGCTCATAGTCGGCCGCGCGATTCAATCTGCGATCCAGTCCCGGGGAGGAGACCTCCAGCGTGTACTCTGCCCCTGGCACCAGGTCTTCCACGTCGATCACCGTGCCAAAGTCGTGGCTGAACTGCTCGCAATCCTCATGCGTCACCCCAGAGAGGTGCTCGGTGCTGAGTTCCCCTCGCAGCACTGCTGCCGGCACGGCTCCTTCGTCTTCTGCCTCTCCCGCTGCTACCCGCACTGCCAGTGCGGCGGCGGCTTCGGCCATCCGGATCCGGCCGGCTGCGTCCTTTTCAATGGAAACGCGCAGCACGCGGTGCTTGCCGCCCCCCACCAGCTCCACGTCAACCACTTCCAGCCCATGACTCGATGCCACGCGCTCTGCTGTCGCCCGAATTTTGTCCAGATCCGCTGCCATCGCTGCCTGCACAACCTTTGCTGCAAAGAAAAAGTGGGCTTTCGCCCACTCATCTCCTCCGCCGGAAGGGTCACGCGCGGAGCAAACTCGTCTGATGCGATGATACGCCGCGTACTTGCGATTGCCAACTGCGAGGCTCTTCAGCCACTGCAGCGATACGGCGCCAGCCAGCCTAACTCGACGCGCGCAGGCCCTTCCGTCCGTCGCGCTGCACACCGCTGATTTATTTCGCGGGTGCCTTTTCGGTTTGCTTCCAGTCCACACCCGGCCGGGCTACGGCATACATCTCCGCGGCGATCTGGTTCGAGAGCCCCATGCGATCGTCGCCCACCTGGTAGAGATCGAAGTGGGTGCGGCCAGGAATGTAGGTGAAGTGCGCGTCGGCTCCCAGCTTTTTGAGCCGCGCCTCGAACAGCCGCGCTGACTCATCCAGGTAAAACGTATCTGATGTCCCGACAATCAGGTGAATGCGCCCCTTCAGCAGCGCACCCTGCTTCGCCCAGTTGCTTTCGACCAGGTTTGCCAGATCATAGTGGTCGTGCCAGTAGGCCACGACATCCGGATTCACCTCTCCAGTGGCGCGATCAAACATCTGCTCCGGCGCACCACTTGCTCCCTTGGGTGAGAAGACCCACTCAAACGAGGCCAGCTGACCGCCATACGGCCCCAGCACGCGCTCCAGGCGGCCGAACTGTTCGAGCGTAGCCACTACCTTGCCGTCCGCCCGCATGATGGGCCACGCAGCGCCATCGGCCTTCTTGTAGACATTTGCATGCGTTGCATAAAGATCCGGGCCGGTGAAGTTATGGAAGTCGCTGGGATCGGGCGACGTAGACCAGGTGCCACCGAAGATCTGCGGGTAGTTGATTTCAAGTTGCAGCGTGGCCCATCCGCCGCTCGAGTGCCCATTCAGAAAGCGCCCATTGCGCCGCGCGTCCATGCGATATTTTGCTTCGAGACGGGGAATGAACTCGGTCGTCAGCGCGGCGCCCCACGGGCCATTGTTGGCAGAGTCCGCGAACTCATGCGTGCCCTGCGGCACGGATTCGTCCAGCATCACCGCGATCATGGGCGGCGCCTTGTGCTCCGCCATCGCCTTGCGCAAGGCCAGTCCGGAGACGAGGGCATAGTCGAGCGTGCCGCCAAAGCCGTGCGTCCAATACATCGTCGGGTAGGTGGTCTTCGCGGCTGGCTTATAGCCCGGCGGCAGTATCACCCATGCCCGCACGTAGGTGGGGTGTCCCCAGAACTTGGTCAGTAGCGGGCTCTCGAGCTCAGCCTTCTCCGCGACTCCAGGCCTTGCCTCGGTCATGGCTTCTGCCACAGCAGCGGCGCGGCGTCCGGGCTGCGGATGCTCATTGAGCGGCAGCACTGGCTCGTCTCCCACGCCGGGCTGCCAGTCCTTCACTTCCACCACCGCACTCTCCCAGTCCTGCGGGCCACGGCCTCCGTAGTTGTAGCTGTGATCGATATCGAGCACCGCCTGCAGCTCGTAGTTTCCGCGCGGCATGGTGGCAAAGGCCGTTGGAAACGCCAGCTGGTCCAGATCGACTTCGATCGACGCGCCCGGCTGCACATCCTCGATCTCCATTGCTGCGACCGAGGAGCCAGAAGGATCAAATTCGTTGACGTCGACTTGCTTCGCTGGCTGTTCAGCAGCCTTCTGCGCAAACACCAAGAGACGGCCACTCACCGGCCCAGTGGCCTCATGGCCAACCGTTACGCGCGCGAATGCATGATGCGCAGCATCCTGCGCCTTTGCGGCCGACGCGCCAGCGCACAGCGTCAGCACCGCTGCTGCCACACACTTCAACCAGCCACTTGCCTTGTTCGAGATCGCCAGCATCGCATGTACGTCAAATTTGTGGGGATGGAAACTTTGGGACAAGAGCTGCTCCGGGTTTGGCGCACAGTAAGGCTGAAGGCTCATCTTTATGCGAATTTTTCAACTCGCACCTTTGAAAATTCAGCCTTGTTTCTTCTTCTCACTAAAGTAGTAGCCAAGAATAAATGCCAACAGTGGGGCGAAGACCGAGGTACAAAAATTACCAACGGCTCCGATAAGCGGGATCACTGCTTCGGAGACTTCCTGCTTCGCTTCTGCGGCCTTTAAACCTTGAATCGTATGGAACGAATAGCACACCAGCAGCGTCACAAATACGCCGAAGAGGAGCAGTATGCCTCCCGCGACGATGGTGGCGCTGTTCTCTTTCATTCCTCAGTAGACGGGGGGACAGTGTGCACAGTCCCCCCATCCGCGGTGAGGTCGTACTCAATTGGCTGCTGGGCTTCATCCGGCATATGATTCTCCTTGCTGATCGGTCAGCCGGAGTACCGGCCGTCAAGCCGTCATTAAGGAATCACAATTTCCTTCACTACTTTGCCCTCGGGAGTCGCTACGGCTAGACGATTGGCCCCTCGAGTTTCCTCGAGAGCCACCTTGGCCAAGCCAAACCCCGTCCGAAGAACATCCGTCATTGATCGCCCGGTTTGGTTAGCCAACGATTGAAGATCGTTGTACATCTGCTCCGGAAGATTGATGTTTAATCGCTTCACGTCCGCCATATCTACCTCCGCTACTACACCTTTTATACACCTTAAAGGTGTATAGGGATAGATTTTTCCACGATAACCATAAATGGCGATTCGCGGCTCATAAGGACGCTTCCTTAGCCGGCTCGATATCGATGGAGCCCGCGCCTACGTTAGCCTCCAGGCCCCCGCTACCCTTGCCCGAAAATTCGCGGCTCACGACGAAATGCGCGCTGCTGCCGCCCTGCCGGTTGTCATGCAGGCTGCCCAGACCGACATTCGCCTCAAAGTGTGCGTAGTCGCGGTCCCCGGCCAGCGTTACCACGGTCTGCCCCGCGCCTACATTCAACTCGCGGTCGCCCTTCACCTGCTCGCCGTGAAAGATCAGCTTGCCAGCGCCCAGATTGATCTCGCTCTTCAGCGACTGAGACGATGGCAGCTCCACCACCACCAGTGCATGCAGCCGGCGCGGAAACTGCAGACTGATGGTGGCACGGCCACCATTCACGTCCAGCGAGTGCACGTAATCGCTCATCTTGCGAGGGGCCCCCTTGTCGGTCTCAATCAGCAACTTCAGCTTGTCGCCCCTGCCACGCTGCACCCGCACCTCGCCGGCGCACACATTTAACTCAAAGTGGCCTTCGCCAGAGAACACGCGCTCCGCCACGAAGTGCTGCGCATCTTCACTGTCTGCCGCCGCGGCAACGTAGTTGCTCTTCTCCGGCGGCTCGCCGCAACTGTTGTTTTCGGCCCGGGCTCCGGCCGCCAGACTGCCCACCAGCATCAGCGACAAAATGCAACGAGCTGCAACAGAACGTATTCGGGCTGCCTGCACACACACCTCCACCTGCTGTACTCCCGTACGGCGCGCCGCAGCGCGCAGTTCCAGAAAAGCGGCCGGCCTACGGCATTGTGGCCTGCCGAGATACAATGAAGCGAAGACGCTCGCCCCAGTCTTCACCCCTTCTGTGCAGGCCACTGGCCAGGCGTCCCCTAAAGCCATGATTGAGAGCCCCGTACCGGAAGCGCTGACCTTTGACGACGTCCTGCTCGTTCCCGCCTACAGCGAGGTAGTTCCCGCCCAGGTCTCTACCCAGACCCACCTGACCCGGCGCATCGTGTTGAACACTCCGTTGCTCTCCGCGGCAATGGATACGGTTACGGAGTCGCGCCTGGCCATCGCCATGGCGCAACAGGGTGGCCTCGGCATTGTGCACCGCAACCTGTCTATCGAGCAACAGTCAGGTGAAGTAGACAAGGTGAAGCGATCGGAGAGTGGCATGATCGTCGACCCGGTCACCATCGGCCCGGAACACCTGATCTCCGACGCGCTGGACGTGATGCGCCGCTACAAGATCTCCGGCGTGCCGGTGACCCAGGGCAGGCGGCTGGTCGGCATCCTGACCAATCGCGACCTGCGCTTTGAGACGCGCACCGACATCCCGGTCGGCGATGTGATGACCAAGAACAACCTGATCACTGTCCCCGTCGGCACCACGCTCGAAGAAGCAGAACAGATCCTGCACACCCATCGCGTGGAGAAGCTGCTGGTGGTCAATGGCGACTATGAGCTGAAGGGCCTGATCACGGTCAAGGACATCCAGAAGAAGCTGAAGTATCCCAATGCCGCCAAGGATGAGCAAGGCAGGCTACGTGTGGGTGCGGCCATCGGCGCAACCGGAGACTTCCTGGAGCGCGCGGCAGAGCTGATCAAGAGTCGCGTCGATGTGCTCTCCATCGACTCCGCGCATGGCCATTCGTCGCGGGTGCTGGAGGCGGTGCGCATGGTGAAGCAGCGCTTTCCGGAGACCGATCTGCTGGCCGGGAATGTCGCCACCTATGAGGGCGCGAAGGCTCTGATGGACGCGGGCGCAGACGCAGTGAAGGTCGGCATCGGTCCTGGCTCTATCTGCACTACCCGCATGGTCACCGGCGCGGGCATGCCGCAAATCACCGCGATCTCAGAGTGCTTCCGGGCGGCGCGCGAGCGCGGCATCGCCGTCATCGCCGATGGCGGCATCAAGTATTCGGGCGACGTCACCAAGGCCATTGCGGCTGGTGCGTCGGCAGTGATGATCGGCTCGCTCTTTGCCGGCGTGGATGAGAGCCCGGGGGAGACCATTCTCTACCAGGGCCGCTCCTTCAAGACCTACCGCGGTATGGGCTCACTCTCCGCCATGGCCCAGGGCTCGGGTGAGCGCTACTTTCAGAGCTCACGCGACTTTGAAGGTGCCTCCACCGAAGCGAGCGAAGGCGTGGTGCAACGGGAACGCACGACGCAGAATCGCCTGGCGAAGTTTGTGCCGGAAGGCATCGAAGGCCGCGTCCCCCACCGTGGACCGCTGGAATCGATGGTCTATCAACTGGTCGGCGGGCTGCGTTCGGGCATGGGCTATCTCGGCTGCGGCACCATCGAAGAGCTGCAGACGAACGCGCGCTTCGTCCGCATCTCAAATGCTGGCCTGCGTGAGTCCCACGTACACGACGTGATCATCACCCGCGAGGCGCCCAACTACCACGTCGAGTAAGCAAGGCAAGCGGGCGGGGAGTATATGGGCGAAAGAAGGCCGCAACTTTTCTCACGCACGCACGTTGACGCTATAGCTATGCTCCGCGCCACTACGGTCGTCTTCCTTGCCATGCTTGTCTCTGCGCGGATGGTGGGCCAGCAACCCGTCTACCCCAGCTTTCCCCCGCCGCCCCCTCCAACCGGCGATGGCGCGCCGCATCCGCAGGCTTCCGATGCGCAGAACCCATCTCAGGACCCATACGGCGACTCGCCCGCGCAGCAGGCCTACCCGGACGCTACCTCTCCTGACCACAACGCAGCGCAGAAGCCTTCGCCGTATCCCCCGCCCGACACGTCGCAAGCGCCGCAGTCATCCCCCGGCTACCCGCCGTCCAACGGGCCACAGACCGCGCAACCGCCACCTTCCTATCCTCCCGCTACGCCAACTACACCCGCCTATCCCGCTGACGGAAATGCGCTGGCCTGGGTGCCGCGCGGCATGGAGGTGCTGGCCCGCACTGCCACGTTGCACACCGACTTCACCTTCGACAAGTCCATGCTGCGCATAGTCAGCGGCGTGTGGGACGGTCCAACAGACCCGGCCACAGCCGGTGCGCTGAGCCGGCTCGATGGCATCTCCGTGCACAGCTACCACTACGCCGCGCCCGGACTGTACGATCCGCGCCTGCTGGAGATGGTGCGGCATCAGTACGGCGCCTTGGGATGGCAGCATCTGGTATCCGCGCATCCGCGCTCCAGCCAAGGCGCCACCGATCTCTGGATCAGCTTTCATCACCTGCAGGTCACAGGGGCCGTCGTGCTCTTTCAGAACGCGACCAACCTCAACCTGATCGCCTTCTCCGGCAATCTCAGCCCGCTCGATCTCCTGCACCTGCGCGGGCACTTCGGCATCCCTAATTTTCCCGGCGACCACTTCGTCCCTGCGCCTGCGCCCAGGCCGCACGTAGCACCCATCGCCAGATAAACATCGGTGACTCCACCACGACGTGTGCCATCCCGGCGAGTCAAGTGGCCGAATATTACATAAACATGGAGCGCCGCAACGAGTGCCGCTTCCGGCTCGCGCGATACTCAATCCATGCTGGCAGCAACCCTCCGCACCGCCATCTTCGATCTTGATGGCACCCTCACCGACTCGCGCGACGGCATCCTGCGCTGCCTTGAAGGCGCCCTGCGCGCGCATGGCGTCCCCTGGGAAGGCTCACTGGCATGGTTCATTGGACCGCCCGCCGGCCCCTCCTTCGCCCGCCTCATGCCGAACCATGATGACGAGGCGCGCCAACGCGCGATGCTACAGTACCGCGCCTGTTACGCATCCAGTGGCTGGGCGGAGAACGCCGTCTATCCCGGCATTCTCGAACTGCTGACGGCGTTGCAGGAGCGCGGCGTTATGCTCTATGTCTGCACCTCCAAACGCAGCGAGTTTGCGCAACGCATACTCGATCATTTCGCACTCGCGCCCTACTTTGCAGGTGTTGCCGGAGACAGCGGCACGTCCTCGCACCATGACAAGGCAGACCTGCTCCGCGATCTCATCCGCGACCATGCGATCGATACCGCCAACGCCGTGATGGTCGGCGACCGCGAGTTCGACATCCACGCAGCGCGCGCCGTCGGACTCACATCGATTGCAGTGCATTACGGGTTCGGCAGCGACGAAGAGTTGGCGGCCGCGCAGCCGGATGCTCATTGCGAAACCGTCGCAGCGCTCTGTGAGCTTCTGCTGCGGCGCACCTCTGCAACCTAGAGCAATTTTCGGTAATAATATATTTGACACACAGGTGCATTGGGCGTACATTTGGTTCATGGACGCGCCTAACACCCTGCAAGAAGCTATCGTTTACTTCTCTGACCCCGACCGCGCTTTCCAGTACGCGCTTAACTTCCGGTTCCCGGATGGTAAGGTCGGTTGCCCCCGCTGCGGATCGGAAAAGCACTCCTTTATTAAGACGCGCCGCATCTGGTTCTGCTACGGCTGTAATAAGCAGTTCAGCCTCAAAATCGGAACCATCTTCGAGGACTCCCCGCTTGGCCTCGATAAGTGGATGATGGCTATCTGGATGATCGGCGCTTGCAAGAACGGCGTCTCCAGTTATGAGATTCATCGCGCTATCGGCGTCACTCAAAAGTCGGCATGGTTCATGCTTCACCGCATCCGTCAGGTCATGCATGAGGATTCCAGCGTTAAGCTCTCTGGCGAAGTAGAGGCAGACGAGACCTTTATCGGCGGCAAAGCACGCAACATGCATATCGCCAAGCGCCAGCGCCGTATCACGGGAACAGGAACCAAAGACAAGACTGCGGTCATGGGCATTCTGGAGCGTGGGGGCAAGGTGAGAACGACTGTCGTCCCCAACCGCAGGAAAGCGGCACTGCAATCTGAGGTCAAGAAGCACGTAGAAGCAGGTTCGGCGCTGTATACCGACTTCCTGCTCTCCTACGAGGACTCGCCAGCGACTACGCGCATAAGGTTGTTGACCACGCCGTGCAGTACGTCAACGGGCGCATTCACACCAACGGCCTTGAGAACTTCTGGTCGCTGCTGAAGCGTGGTATCAATGGCACCTATGTGAGCATCGAACCGTTCCATCTCTTCCGCTACCTCGATGAGCAAACCTTTCGGTACAACAATCGCAAGAACATGAACGATCAGGGCCGGTTTGAGAAGATGATGAGCAATGTCGCGGGACGGCGGTTGACCTATGCCGATCTCACCGGCACTGGCAGCGCCACGTCTCACTAAAGCGCGGCAGGGGCGTGGTAGGCGCAAACGCTAACCCTTGCTGGCTTTCTTGTTCGGTTTACGCACGGACCTCGCAGTCTCTTTCGCCGCTGGTTTTGGCGCACGAAAGAGCTTCGTGGCCAACTTTTTAAATCTTTCTAAGGCTTCTGGACCCTCGTGATATTCGTGTTTCACTGATGAAACTCCTAACTATGCCGGATCATAATCCACACCCCGCCGATGATGCACAATACGACGCAAGCAGATGCAAGAGCCAACCCCTTTAGGCTATCGTGAAGAATTCCCAAGATTCCGAACCACCAGATGAGCAGCCCGATGGACACGAGGGCAATCCCGCAATAACACCAAAGCCGAGCATTCCAAGAAGGGCTGTCGCGGGGTTCCTCAAAAGATGGAGAGACCCCTACCGCAATCGGCCTAACATAGCCGAATGGCTTACCGTTATCCTGACGGTTGTCATTGCCGGAGTCGGCTTCCTCCAATGGTTCGTTTACAAACAGCAAACCAGGATCATGGGTTCGGACAACCCGCAGACTCAAAAGCTCATCGAGGCTGCCAGCATAAATGCATGCGCCGCGCAAAAGAGCGCTCAAGCTGCCCGCGACTTCGCCGATACCGCTGCATTGATTAACAGCGGCATCGGTGACGCTGTTAAAAAGCTGGACGCTCAAGCCAAAGCGATAGACGACTCCCGGAAGGCTTCTGAGAGGCAATCCAGTAAAGCATTCCAAAGTACTGTCGACAATTTCCGCCAGGAGCAACGGGCTTGGGTAGGATTTAGCGGGTTTACTGTTCAGCCAGACCCCAATAACGCTGGGGTGGTTGCCTCCGCTGGACATCCCCCAATGGGGATGAATCTTGCGGTTGCAGCTATTCTCAACTCTGGCAAGACGCCAGCTCGTAACGTAAGAGCTGTTGTGGGTCTGGGCTTTAAGGAACCAAGCCATTTGCTTACTAGAAGTGATGAGTCTTGGATGACGAGTGCTCTTCAAAACATCGAGGCCGGAATGGTCAGCCCTGATCCCCGAAGCGCGACATTTGCCCAAGGGAACCTTAAATCCCAATACCCGATCAATTCGCCCACAATGGGACGATTCACTGTTGAGTCCGTAGCCTTGGGTGTAATCGCTCCAAATATCGCCGTCCCTTTTGCTCACCCCACAAATTGGATTGCAGTGGGAGTTCACCCAGAGGATGTCGTGATCTTTGGCTTAGTCACCTATTTGGATGTTGTGAACATTACGCGGACCACCAAATTCTGTTCCTACCGTGCGCAAGTAGGGGAGACGACTCTCCGAGTATGCCCGATCTACAACGATATGCAGTGAAAGTAAGGCGCTGAAAACAAGCAGGGCCGCCCCGACCCGGCATGTGCGCCAAGTATATTGGCGCCCAATTTTCCTATAGATGTAGACGAGCCAGCGGCCGTTCTTAGGGCTTTCTTCAAGGAAAGGCCACGCCGGGCGCATCTCCGCCGGTCACAGCCGCAGGAAAATTGCTCTAGCGCGGTGACCCTGCACTACCGCAGTTGCGCGCTGCCCGGCTGGTACGGTCCTTAGCATTGCCGGACCACCGACGAATTGCACCGCGTGCCCGAGCGAGCGTGACGGCGGGTCGTGCGCGACGCCGATGATAGCGCTGCCCGCTGCGCGGCCCGCGCGAGGAGCCAGGCCTATGACCTGCCGCCACAACGCCGGGCTTCGCTCTATACTCAGCGGTTCACTCTATGCGCCTGCCTCTCTCATCGCTTGCGGCCATGCTCGCAGTTGTTCCCGCTATTGCTCATTTGTACGCGCAGCGGCCGGTCGCGACTCCAACGGCCGCGCCGCAAACAGCACCGCAGACCGTCATCGTCAACGCCAGCTCCGACCCCGCAGAGCTGGCTGGATCTGACCGCTCCGTCGTGATCCTGGGAATCGAGCCGCTGCTCTACGAATCCCTGCCGGACCAGTTGCGGCTTGACCCCTCACTGAACCTGCAGGAGCGCGGGCCGAACGGCGTGCAGGCAGATGTATCCATTCGCGGAGCCACATTCGAAGAGTCGCTGATCCTGTTGAACGGCCTGCGCATCGACGATCCCCAGACCTCGCACTTCAATCTCGACGTGCCCCTGCCACTCGATGCGATCTCTCGTGCCGAGATATTGCATGGCGCCGGCTCTGCCTACTACGGCTCAGACGCCATTGCCGGCGCCATCGACCTGATCACCGCCGAGCCGGATCGTCCAGGCGCTGGTGGCGGCGCACACCTCTCACTCACCGGCCGCGCTGGCTACGGCAGCTTCGCCAGCACGGAACAGCACTTCGTCGCCGAATACGCGGGCCCTCGCGGGTCAGAGCAGCTAGCCGGCAGCCGCGATACCTCCAGCGGCTTCACCATCGACCGTAACTATCGCAGCCAAGCACTCTCGTCGGAAACCTGGCTGCACAGCCCACTCGGCACCACCGATGTGCTGCTGGCAGGCAGCGACCGCCCCTTCGGCGCCAACCAGTTCTACGGCCAGTTTCCTTCGTTCGAGCACACTAAGGGATGGCTGGCTCTGATCCAGCAGCAGATTGGGCAGCGAACCCAGGCCGGTCTCAGCTATCGCCGGCACAGCGATGTCTACATCCTGTTCGTGAACGACCCGTCGATCTACGAGAACAATCACATCGACGACGCCTGGCAGGGTGTGATCCGCCGCACTGACCAGCTCCATCGCGGGGTGCAGCTCTCGACTGGTCTCGATAGCCAGGCGGATACCATCCGCAGCTCCAGCCTGGGTCGGCATGGGCGCAATCGCGGCGCGGGATACGCCAGCCTCGACCTTGGCGAGTGGCACCGGCTATCGCTCTCCATCGGTGGACGTGAAGAAGTCTTCAGCGGCGGCAACCGCGACTTCTCTCCCACCGCAGCAGCCGGCTATCGGGTGAACTCCACGCTGCGGCTGCGCGCGTCTGTGGGGCACGGCTTCCGCCTGCCCACCTACACCGACCTCTACTACAGCGATCCGGCGACCATCGGCAATCCAAACCTCCGCCCAGAAACTTCGTGGAGCTACGAGGGCGGCGCGTTATGGAACCCCGGTAGCCGCGCATCGCTGACGCTGACCGGCTTTCGCAACCAGATCACGGACGGCATCGACTACGCGAAGCCGTCGCTCGCAGCGCGGTACCAGGCGACGAACACTGGCTCACTCGCCTTTACTGGCGCGGAGACGGCGCTCCACCTGCACCTCCCGGCCAGCCAGCAGGTTGACGTCGCCTACACGGGAATCCACGCCAGCCGCAGCGCGCCCCCCGGACTCATCTCGGCATACGTCTTCAACTACGCAGCACAGAACGGATCAATCGCCTGGTCCGGCTTGATCGCGCATCAGGTGCTTGCGCGCACGCAGGTAGCCGTCGTTCAGCGAGTGAGCCATACCGCCTACCCGCTATGGAATGTCGCCGTCGCCCGCAGCACCGGCAGGGTGCACCCCTACCTGCGGCTCGACAACCTCAGCAACACCAGCTACCAGGAGCTGCCCGGCACGCCCGAGCCGGGACGCAGCATCACCGGCGGACTCGAATTCACCTGGGCTGCCACGCGCTAGCGCCTCATCTGCCGTACACAGCCCGGGCGACTGCGCATAGTACCGTAGAACCTGGTTCATAAGCGTAGGAAGGCTGATCGGCCGAACATGAGACAGGTGATGGCAAAATCCAAAGGCACGGCGAAGAAGAAGCAAAGCGAGCGCGTCTATCCCAAAGGCATCGAGGTGCTCTCCTCCAAGGTCAGCTATCAAGGTCCGCTCTTCCGGGTGCAGACGGACGAAGTGCGCGAGCCTGGTGGCGAGCCGCACATCCGCGACGTCGTCCGGCACGGCGGCTCGGTCGTGGTGCTGGCCGTCGACGACAGCAAGAGCAAGCGCGACCCGCTCATCCTGCTGGAG
The DNA here is from genome assembly GCA_038231235.1 of Terriglobales bacterium. Classification (GTDB taxonomy): domain Bacteria; phylum Acidobacteriota; class Terriglobia; order Terriglobales; family Acidobacteriaceae; genus KBS-83. Next base: position 16,365 of record JBBRLT010000041.1, on the reverse strand, counting down.
CGCCAATACCGCCACGCGGCTGCGCAATATCTGTATGAGATTCCTGCGGGCAAGCTCGATCCCGATGAGGAGCCGCTGGCCGGCGCCAAGCGCGAATTGCTGGAGGAGACCGGATACAAGGCCAGGCACTGGTCGAAGCTGGTGCGCTTCTTCGCCAGCCCCGGCTTCCTCGGCGAATGGATGCAGATCTTCCTGGCCGAAGGCCTGACCGCCGGCGACGCCCAGCCGGAAGACGACGAGCAGATCGAACTGTTCGCCGTGCCGCTTAGCGAGCTGATCCGGCAGATCGAAGCAGGCCGCATCCTGGATGGCAAGACCATCGCGGCCACTCTGCTCTATGACCGGCTGCGCAGGCAGCGCGCCCGGACGGAGCGGGCTGCCGCCCGGGTGAGCCACGAATGAATCCAGAGCAATGCTGGCCTGTTCACGCCCACTTTTTTTGCAAACCAAACCCTTACCCGCTGCGTCACTAAGGAAAGGCAGGCTGGGCCCACACCCCACCCGCATCTGCTCTGAAGTGAGGTTACCGGGACGTGTCTCATTACAAAGGCAAGGTGAAGTGGTTCAACAATGCGAAGGGCTACGGCTTTATCGGCCGCGACGATGGCCCGGACGTCTTCGTGCACTACAGCTCGATTCAGATCGACGGTTACAAGAGCCTGAAAGAGGGAGACGACGTCGAATTCGAAATTGTCCAGGGGCAGAAGGGCCCCCAGGCAGACCAGGTGCAACGGACCCACGCAGCCGCCTGAGCCGGATTGACTCGCGGAGTAGGGTGAATAGTCCGGTAGACGTGCGTCTGCCGGGCCGCCTTTGCTTTGTCGTCGGAATCTGCCGTCTGTAGCGGGACGCGCCTTGCAGTGATGTAGCCTGCTGGCAGTAGTCCACGACACCCCGCATGGAAAATCGCGCTATCGCACAATTGCTAGCTGAAACTGCCGATCTGCTGGAGATCGGTGCCGGCGACCCTTTCCGCATCCGCTCCTACCGCCGCGCTGCCGAGGCGGTCGAGCAGAGCACCCTTCCGCTTTCCTCTCTCTGCGCCGAACCCAAGCGTTTGCTCGACATTCCCGGCATCGGCAAGGGCATGGTCGCGAACATACTGGAGATCGAAGAGCGCGGCTCCATGAAGCTGCGCGATGAGCTGCTCAGCAAGTACCGGCCCACCATGCTGGAGCTGCTGCGCCTCCCTGGGATGGGGCCGAAGAGCGTTGCACTGGTTTGGGAGGCATTGCAGGTCGCCAGCATCGATGAGCTGGCCGTCGCCATCGACCAGGGCCGGCTGGCAGACCTGCCCCGCTTCGGCGAGAAGCAGATTCAGAAGCTGCGCAAGGGCATCGAAGACTACCGCCGCAACAGCAGCCGCTTTCACCTGGACGATGCAGAGATCGCAGCCGAGCGGCTGACCCTCTACCTGCGCGAGTTTCCCGGCATTGAGAGCGTGACCCCCGCCGGATCGCTGCGCCGCGGCCGCGACACCGTGGGCGACCTGGACATCCTGGTCACCGGCCCCGCCTGCGAAGAGGACGTCGTCGCAGCCGCCGTTGAGTACACCGCCACCTATCCGCCCATCGCGAACCTGATCGCGCGCGGCCAGAACAAGGTCAGCTTCAATCTGCGCAGCGGACTACAAGTCGATGTCCGCCTGCTGCCGCGCGCCTCCTTTGGCGCGGCTTTGCAATACTTCACCGGGTCCAAGATGCACAACGTCACTGTGCGTCAGCGCGCGCTGAAGCGCGGCTACACGCTCAGCGAGTACGCGCTCGCCCGGCTCGACGATGGCACGCAAGTAGCCGCGGCCACGGAAGAAGAGATCTACCGCGCGCTCGATCTGGATTGGATCCCGCCCGAGCTACGCGAAAACTCCGGAGAGATCGAGGCCGCCGCGCAGAACCGCCTGCCCCGCCTGATTGAACAGAAGGACATCCGCGGCGATGTCCACATGCACACCGTCGCTACGGATGGGAAGAACACTATCCTCGAAATGGCTGAGGCTGGTGTGGCGCACGGTTACGAATACATCGCCATCACCGACCACTCGAAGAACCTTGCCATGACCTTCGGCCTGGACGATGCGCGGGCGCTGGAGCACGTCCGCCACATCCGCGAGGTGGATGCAGAGATGGCTGGGCGCATCCGCGTCTTCGCCGGCATTGAGGTGGACATTCTCGGCGACGGCGCGCTCGACCTGTCCGACGAAGTGCTGGCGCAGATGGATGTCGTGATCGCAAGCGTGCACTCGCTCTTCAGTCAGCCGCGCGAGCAGATGACCGAGCGCATCCTGCGCGCCATCGAGAATCCGTATGTGCGCATCCTCGGCCACCCGACAGGAAGGCTACTGCTGCGCCGCGACCCCTACGAACTTGACCTCACCGCCATCACCAAACGAGCCGCAGAACTAGGCGTAGCGATGGAACACAACGCCGATCCCAACCGCCTCGACCTCTGCGACCGCGACCTGCGCATGGCCAAGGAAAATGGCTGCCGCATCTCCATCAACACCGACGCCCACCACACCTCGAGCCTGGACAAGATGCGCTACGGCATCCGCCAACTGCGCCGCGCCTGGCTCACGCCAGAGGATGTGCTGAACACCCGCAGCGCAGATGATTTCCTGAAGGCGTTGCGCCCCCGACCATGAGACTCAACACTGTGGCCACGGGCAGCGGACGAAAGTGAGCACTTATGGACGACGAGATCGATCAGCTGTTCAGACAACTTAGACAGAGCAGCGTCTCCGTCATTCGTGACGAAATCGACTCGAAACCATCGAAACTTCGGGGAGCAATCAGGGCGAGATTGACGCGGTTTGCTCGTCAAGGCCACTCGGATCGGGAAGTAAGGAGCGGAGCAGCTCGGGGGCTGGTAGCCCTATTTTCTGAGCTGCGTGAAGAAGTCAAGATGATGCTTGATTCTCGTGACATCGATCATTGGTACGACATACACTTCACGATGTTTTCCGCATTCGAGCGCGAGGAAATGCCGAATAGCGTACAGAAGGAAGTAGAAGATCTACTTGCTGACTATGTGAAGCAAGCCGTCACGGAATCTGGTTTCGCGGCATGGAAGGCTGCGGACGTGCTCGGCGACGAATGGTATACGCCGCATACTGCGGACCTTCTCCGGGATTCACTCGCAAAGGCGAAATATGTTGCCGGTCGCAGTGCGGCGATTCATGGTCTGGCTCACGCATTGAATCATGGAACAAAGCAATTGCGTTCCGCTTCCCTGGAAGCGCTTAGGCAATCTGCTCGCCGCGATAGAAGTGCAGTGGTACGGGCGAAAGCCAAGTACGTGCTTGATTCGGGAGGCTGTCTAAAATGAGATTTCGTGGTGCTCGCAGTTCATACTGTTCGCCTTTTAAAGGGCGATGAAGCTTCAAATAGACGAGGCATTGCCACGGCCGCACTGCGTCCTCGGCCCAATAACTCTCACCATTCCCGTACATGCACAAGCGAGTCGATCTGAGAGAGACATGTTCTGGAGTGATCTGGCGGTCCGCGCAACAACTCCAAGATTCGATCAAAAGGCGTAGCACTTTTTCTTCGAAATAGGGGCAGCGGCAGCGATGCGAACCGTGGCATGGACGAAACCTGCCGATTTACTTTACCCAAATTGCTACCCTTGAATTAGGCCTGAACACACGCAACCCGCGCGGTAGGGCCATCGCGCAGCCCGTAAGTCCTTTCGCTGCAAAAATGTACCCGCAACTGTAGCAGAATGAAAAACTTGGCCCGCCATACCGCCCATATGGCGCAATTTCACACCCATAACTCCTTTGGCTGGACAAATTTAGCCGTAAGTTTTCTGGAATGACAAATTTAGCCCACCGCCACAGGCTATCCCGCACGCGCAGTAAGGCTTACGAGCCACCATACGGTGACCGTGAGGGGGAGGGGGTACCCCGAGCGCGGAAGCTAGAGCCCAGCGCGAAGCGCTCGCACGCTAACAGCTAAGACTCGTCCAGGCGCTCATGCAGCGTCTGTGTGATCTCTTCGATCGGCGTGTCCTGACTCAGCTGCTGCAGGTTCTCATCCGCTGCGACATGCTGCAGCCCCATGCGTGCCGCGATCTGACGCTCGATGCCAAGCACGGCCGTAATCTCGCGCTCCGTAAGGATCAGCATCTGCAGGATCAGGTGGTCGCGCTCATCGGAGCGGCGGCTCAAACGGCTCTGACGCATCAGGATGAAGCTCGCCAGAAAGATCGCTTCCACCGCCACAATGCTGTTCAGCAGCGGAAACGGAAATGGATCGAAATGCTGGACTACCGACGACAGATTCAGAACGATCCAGACCGCAATCCAGCACGCGTGGAAGACGGCAAAGGAGAGGCTGCCAATCGATGCACCCAGCGCGTCGCCCACTCTCTCAGAGCGGGTGCGGCGATGGAGAAACTCCTGCTCATGGCGAACAATGAGTTCGATCTGCTGCTGCAGATGCGAAAGGTCGGGCGTTGTTTCGGGCGGCGGCATCCCTTTCAGGGTAGCCCAGGGACCCTCAGGCAAGCGAGCCGCTCAGACCCTCAGAGCCAATCGTTGAAGGCCCCTGCAAGCACCGCCTGCGCCAGCCGTTCGATGTCGCCGCCCAGCACGCGATCTTCGCGCAGCGGAGCGACAAACTCCCGCACCCGCGCACGCGCTGCCTCTACCTTGAGCGCAGCCTTCAACGGCAGCCGGAACTCCAGTGCCTGCGCCGCGATCATCAACTCGATGGCCAGCACCATCTCCGCATTTTCAACGATGCGCCGCAGCTTGAGCGCGGAGGTCATGCCCATGGACACGTGGTCTTCCTTGCCCCCCGAAGTGGGCACGGAATCGACACTTGCCGGATGCGCCAGCACCTTTGCCTCATTCAGCAGCGCCGCGGCAGTGACGTGCGCAATCATGTAGCCGGAGGAGATGCCCGGCCGGTCGGAGAGAAACGGCGGCAGCCCCTCATTCACATCGGGATTGATCAGCCGGTCAATGCGCCGCTCGCTGATGCTCAGCAGGTCGGTGGCGGCGATGGCCGCATAGTCCAGCGCCAGGGCCAGTGGCGCGCCGTGGAAATTGCCGCCAGAGAGAATGTCGCCGCCAATGTCCGTGGAGGCGTGAGGAGCGCCCGCCGCAGTGTTGGCAGTAGCGCCTGCGGCGGTGTTGGCAATGAAGATCAGCGGATTGTCGGTAGCCGAGCCCATCTCTGTCTCGATGACCGACGTTGCGTGGTCCAGCGCACCGCGCACCGCGCCATGCACCTGCGGCATGCAGCGCAGACAGTAGGCATCCTGCACCCGGGGATCGCCCATGCGATGCGACTCGCGGATCTCGCTCTGCTCCATCAGCATGCGCAGATGGGCGGCAGCCGCGATTTGTCCAGCGTGCGGACGCGCCTCATGAATCCGCGCATCGAAGGCAGCGGGCGTGCCCTTCAATCCTTCGAGCGACATGGCCCCTGCCAGGTCGAACAACCGGACCACACGCTGTGCGCGGGCCAGGCAGAGTCCGCCGACCGAGGCCATGGCCTGCGTGCCATTCAGCAGCGCGATTCCCTCCTTGGCCTGCAAGCGCAGCGGGCGAAGACCTGCGGTGGCAAGCGCTTCTCCGGCAGGGGTGCGCGCACCATGGACAAACACCTCACCCTCGCCGATGAGGGCCAGCGCCAGATGCGCCAGCGGAGCAAGATCGCCGCTCGCGCCCACGGAGCCGCGCGCCGGCACCACGGGATGAATGCGATGATTCAGCATCGCGGTCAGCAGATCCGCCACGTCGATGCGCACGCCGCTCAGGCCCTTGGCCAGCACATTGGCGCGCAGCAGCAGCATGCCGCGAACGTCTGCCTCCGGCAGCGGCTCGCCTACGCCGCAGCAATGGCTGCGCACCAGGTTCTGCTGCAGCGTTTCGACGTCCTCTGGCAGCACGCGCACATCGGCGAGTTTGCCGAAGCCAGTGTTGATGCCATACGCGGCTTCTGTTCCGGCCGCCGCGCGATCCACCACTGCACGCGAGGCAGCCATGCTGGCATACGATTCGGGTGCGATGCGGACTTCGCACATGGCATAGGCGACTGCCTCCAGTTGAGCCAGCGTCAGAGGACTGCCGTTGAGCAGGAGCGGAGAGGAAGACAGAGTCATAAGCAGTGGTGGAGCAAACTCCCTACTATACCGCCGCGCAGCCTGCATCTGTGAAGGCCGTGTGGCCGAAGGCACAGGCTGTGTATGCTTCCCACATCCTCAAATGATGCCGCTTCGCCCATGTTCTCGTTCGCGCGCATGCACGCTGCTGCTTTTGTGGCTGCTGTGTGCAGGCGTGTCGCTGCACGCGCTCAATCCGGCCCAGTCATTGCGCCAGTACGGGCAGCAGCTCTGGCAGACGGACGACGGCCTTCCGCAGAACACAGTGCACGCCATCCGCCAGACACGCGACGGCTATCTATGGCTGGCGACAGACGGCGGCCTGGTGCGCTTCGATGGCACAGACTTTACCCTCTTCGACCGGAACACTGCGCCGGCGCTGCGCAGCAATCTGATCGGCGCGCTGGCAGAGACAATGGATGGTTCGCTGTGGGTGGCCACCGCCGATGGGCTGCTCCGGCGCAGCAACGGCATACTGCGGCTGTTCAGCGTTCGTGATGGTCTGCCCGCAGGCCCTATCACGAATGTCCTCGCGGGCGATCAGGGCCATCTGTGGGCCATCGCGCCGGAAGGCATCTACTTTGGCTCGGCTGCTAACGACGACGCACACTTCACTCGCGTGGCGGGTGTCGAGCAGATCGTGACCGCACGCGATGGCGCACCAATCACCGCAATCAAACGCGATGGCAGTCTGTGGGTGGCTACTGCTCACAGCGTTTTGCTGCTGCGCGATGGACAGATCCTCACCTCGCTGCCGGTGACTGCAGAATTGCTGGCTGCTTCAGCATCCGACGCTGCCGATGGAGATGCACTCTGGCTGGCGACAGAGCAGGGGCTGCTGCGTTATCAGCATGGCGCGCTTGCGCCCGTCGCACTCGACAGGCCCAATGGTCCGCAGTCTGATCTGCCCATACGTGCCATGACTGTGGGCCGCGATGGCAGCGTGATCCTGGCCACTGCCCGCGGCCTCGGTCTGCTGGAAGGCGGCCAATTCGTCTGGAAGACGACTGCGGTCGGACTTCCATCCGGGCGCGTCCTTCGCATGTATCTGGACCACCGCGGCGCCGTCTGGATATTTACCGAAGACGCGATTGCGCGGTACTCTGCAGGACGCTTCGAGACGCTACACGCGCGCAGCGGAAACGCCAGCGTGGAAGACATCTACGAAGACCGCGAAGGCAACCTGTGGCTGGGCACCGATGCTGCCGGGATGCTGGAACTGCGAGCGCAACGCTTCACCACGTTGACCAGCCAGGACGGGCTGCCCAGCGATGCAGTCCGCACGTTGCTCGCCGCGGGAGATGGCAGCCTGTGGGCGGGCACCGACGGCGGCGGCCTCGCCCACCTGCAAGGGTCGGCGTGGCGGAGATTCACCACCCAGCAGGGACTCACCAGCAACACCATTCTGTCGCTGGCGCAGCAAACGGATGGCTCGCTTGCCGTGGGCACTCCAGACGGGCTTGATCGCCTCACCGGCGCGCACGCAACCGTGGCGGTGCTGAATCACCCGATACCCGATGCATTGCCGGATGATTTCATTCGCTCGCTCGTTGCTGACCCACGCGACGGCTCGCTATGGATCGGCACCCGCCGCGGGCTGACACATCAGACCGCCAGCGGCGTGAAGACCTGGACACGAAGCGATGGGTTGGGCAGCGACCTGGTTGGCGCGCTGGAGCTCGACCGGCAACATGCCGATAGCTTGTGGATCGGCACCCGCGGCGGCCTCAGCCACCTGGAGAATGGACACATCACAACGCTGACCCGGCGCGATGGACTTGCCTCCGACGTGATCACCGCGCTCTACCAGGACGCGGGCGGAGCGTTGTGGATCGGCAGCAACGGCGGCGGCCTCAGCCTGCTGCGAACAGGAAAGCTCTTTACCTTTCCGGCAGCCACCGGCCTGCCCGAGGTAATTCACTCCATCGTTGAGGACGGGCAAGGGAATCTCTGGCTCGGAACCTCGACGGGCATCTATCGTGTGGGCGCACGGCAACTCGAGGCCTTCGCCAGCAACGCAGTCACGTCACTGGCGATAGCGGCGTACGGTGTCGCCGACGGCATGCGCATCGCAGAGTGCTCCTCCGGCCACCCCGCAGCAGTACGCACGCCGGACGGCGAGTTGTGGTTTGCCACGTTGCGGGGCATCAGCGTGACTGACCCGGAGCGCACAGAAGAGAATCAAGTACCGCCGCCGGTTGCCATTGAAAATGCAACCATCGACGATCAGCCTGCTGCCGTCGCAGGCCGCCTCACAGTGGACCCCGGCCACACGCGCATCGCGCTGTACTACGCGGGCCTCAGCTTCGTCGCGCCTTCACGCGTGCGCTATCGCTACCGCATGGCAGGCTTCGATGCCACATGGATCGATGCGGGATCGCGCCGCGTCGCCTACTACACCAACATCCCGCCTGGTCACTACACCTTCCAGGTGCTGGCTGCGAACAGCGATGGCGTGTGGAACCAGACTGGCGCATCGCTCGAAGTCCGGGTGCTGCCACACGTCTATCAGACATGGTGGTTCCGCGCTCTGCTGCTGCTCGCTTGCGGGGCGCTTGGGCTTCAGCTTTACCGGTTGCGGGTGCGCAGCGTGGAGTCACGCTTCGACGCGGTCCTGGCGGAACGCACCCGCATCGCGCGGGAGATTCACGACACACTTGCGCAGGACATCGTCGGGATCAGTGTGCAACTGGAGCTGGTGTCGCGCCTGCTTGGTTCTTCCGTCGAGGCGGCGCGCGCGCAGCTCGATGCAGCGCGCAGCCTGGTGAAGAGCAGCCTGGCCGAAGCGCGCAGCTCCATCTGGAATCTGCGCTCCGCAAGCAGCGGCGCGGACGATCTGCCCTCGCGTATGAGCAAGACGGTGGCGCAAGCCGCCAGCATGGGCGCGGCGCGGCATTCCTTTGAGGTGAAAGGAACCTACCGCGCGGCCCCGCGCATACTGGAGGATCAGTTGCTGCGCGTGGCGCAGGAAGCCGTCAACAACGCAGTACGCCACGCCGAGGCGAGCCGCATCCGCGTTACGCTCGACTATGACCCGCGGGCCGTGGAACTTGCCGTAGAGGATGATGGGCGCGGCTTTGTCCAGGACGCTGCGGGATTCGCCAGCGGTGGCCACTTCGGCCTGAAAGGCATGCAGGAGCGAGCGGATGAGATCGGTGGCCTGCTGCGCGTGGACAGCGCACCGGGAAAAGGGACACGCATTGCTCTGCAGGTCGAGATACCATGAGTACGCAACAGGGAGCCTGCTTGACTGCATCCACTGATTCCGCGTTCCCCCAGCAGATTCGCTTGCTGGTGGTGGACGACCATCACGTCGTGCGCCAGGGCTTCGCCGCCCTGCTTTCGACCGTGCCCGACATGCTGGTGGTGGCGCAGGCTGCGGACGGCGCGCAGGCGCTGGCCATGTACCGGCAGTATCTGCCGGACGTGACGCTGATGGATCTGCGCATGCAAGGCATGAACGGCGTGGAGGCCACGGCCGCCATCCGTGCCGAGTTCCCTGCCGCGCGCATCATCGTCCTCACCACCTTCGATGGCGATGAAGACATCTACCGCGCACTGCAGGCCGGCGCACGCGGCTATCTGTTGAAGGGGATGGATACCGACGAGCTGCTCTCTGCGATTCGCACCGTGCACAGCGGCAAATCGCGTATCCCCGCGCCAGTAGCCGAGCGGCTGGCCGAGCGCATGAGCGCTCCGAAGCTTACCTATCGCGAGACAGAGGTGCTGCGCCTGATCGTGGGCGGCAACAGCAACAAGGAGATTGCCGCAGCCTTGTTCATCTCCGAGGCGACGGTGAAGACACATATCAACAGCCTGCTGGGCAAGCTCGGCGTTAGTGATCGCACCCAGGCAGCAACCACCGCATTGCAGCGAGGCATCGTTCATCTTGACTAGAGCAAAGCACATTCGCCGCCGAACTCTCGGACTTGGATTCGCTGTCCTTGCCTGCTTGCTGATGTCGGCGCTTGCATCGCTCAGGCTGAGCGCGCAGAGCGGCAAGTGGCGGAGTGCGTCGGCACAGGAATTGAAGTCGGTCATTCCGGCGCGCGCGCCCGTAGCCGCTGAGCGTATCGAGACAGAGTTCCGCACTGCTTCGGGCATCACCGACGGCGCGGGCCACTACATCGCGGGCGTGGTCATGATCACCGCAGGCTACTCCGCGGAAGGCAAGTACTCCCACTACTTCCTGGTCCAGGCGCCCCTCCGCGTAGGCACGGTCGATCTTCCCGCAGGCGACTATGTCTTCGGTTGGACCCGTTCGCAGGACGCACTCAAAGTCAGCTTTTACCAAGCGGCCACAGGCAAGCAGTTAGGCCAGGTTGACGCAGAGCGCAACCCGGCGATCACCCGCGTAGAAAGCTTCCGCATCTGGCCACCGAAGGGCGCCGCCGGGGAACCGCACGCACTGATACAGATCGGCCGCTTCACCTTTCCGTATTCGCTGGCCGGCAAGTAAGCGCGGAAGCAACGGACGCGCGGAAACACCTCGCTACTTCTTCCACCCCGTCATCGCTTCCGCCTTCACCAGCTTGCCGCCTTCGGCGAGGGTGTAGAGCTTATTTGCCGCGAGGTTCTTCCAGACATCTACCTGGCCGGAGGGCCAGCGGATCTCGACTGAGTCGACCGCCTCTGCCTTGTCCAGGCCGAAGTGCAGGCGCAGGTCGTTCTGCGAATAGTAGCTGCCGCCGCTGCGCACTTCATCGATCTGCAGCAGAGGCTTAGCTGCCGAGGGATCAGTCTTGGTGAGCACACTCACGCGCGCTCCAATCCCGGTACGGTTGGACTTGACGCCGACTGCCTTGATCTTGATCCAGTTGCGTTTGATCGTGGCATCGTTACGCAACAACTGTGGATACGTGTTAACGCAGTTCACCACGACGTCTACATCGCCGTCGTTGTCGTAGTCGCCGAAGGCGCAGCCGCGCGCCGGGACTGCGGCAGTGATCCCGGGCCCAGCTTTGTCAGTCACCTCTTCAAATCGCCCGTTGCGCAGATTGCGGTAAAGATACTTGTGCTCGGCGTAGGGGGCTTCGGTCTTTGAGCCCGAGACCTCCGGATACACGTGCCCGTTCGACATGAACAGATCCAGCCAGCCATCGTTGTCCATGTCGAAGAAGCCGACGCCCCAGCCCAGGAAGCGGGTGTTCACCCCCAGGCCGGAGAGGTAGGTGTGGTCCTCAAAGGTGCCGTCGCCCAGGTTGGTGTAGAGCGAGTCTGTATCGCCGGCAAAGTTTGTCTTCACCAGGTCCAGATTGCCATCGCGGTTGTAATCGCCCACCGAGACCCCCATCCCCGCCTGCGGCTTGCCGTCGGGCGAGAAGGCTGCGCCGGACTCGATAGCGACATCCTTGAAGGTGCCGTCCTTCTGGTTCTGATAGAGCGTTGCTGCGGTCGAGTCGTTCGCGACGTAGATGTCCGGCCAGCCATCGTTGTCCAGGTCCGCCACGGCGACGCTGAGCGCGTAGTTGCCGATGGTGCTCCACATGCCAGCCTTCTGCGAAACGTCGGTAAAGGTGCCGTCCCCGTTGTTGTGATAGAGGATGTTCTTCCCGCCCGGCAGGCCGGGAGGCCCGCAGGCCACCAGAATGCTCTTGTAGGTGCAGGGCCCGGACTCCGGGACAGGAGCAGTTTTCAGGTCTAGGTCAATGTAGTTGGCGACGAACAGGTCCAGGTGGCCATCCCGGTCGTAATCCAGGAAGGCGCAGCCGGAGTTCCAGCGCGTCTTCGCCTGCGTCAGACCGGCCTTCGCCGTGACATCCGTAAACGTGCCGTTGCCATTGTTGTGAAACAGAGAGTTCTGGCCGTAGTAGCTGACAAACAGATCGTCATGACCGTCGTTGTTATAGTCGCCGACACAGCAGCCCTGGCCCCAGCCGCTACGCTCAAGGCCGGCCTTCGCCGTAACATCAGTGAATGTGCCGTCGCGATTGTTCTTGAATAAATGGCAGGTCGGCTCGTCGCCCTTGGCAAAGCCCTCCAGCCGCCACCCATTCACCAGGAACAGGTCGATCCAGCCGTCCGCGTCGTAGTCGTAAAAGGCGACGCCGCAGCCGGTGGTTTCGAGCAGGTATTTGTTCTTCCCTTCCCCGCCGTAAATAGTCTTCGTGGTCAGGCCGCTCTGCTTGGCAACATCGACGAAGCTCAGGCCGAGTGGAGTGCCAATGACCGGCGAAGGCGGCCCGGGCGGCGGTGGAACTGGCTTGGTCTCATAGTCATGTTGCGCTGCGGGCGCCTGTTGTGCCTGTTGGTCTGTGGCAGCGGCGCGAGCCCAGGGGGGCGTCGCCAGGGCCAGCACATCGGCAAAGGGCAGCACGAGTGCGGTGCGGCTCAGCGAGCGCAACACGCGGCGGCGGGTCCAACTCAAGGGGTGTACCTCCAACATTTATGCGTGGGCAGTGGGCGCTGTCAGTATAGCGAGCGGGCGCCGACGCTGGCTCGTGCTCTAGGGCGCGGTCGTGGCAAGCGAGGCAGCCTTCTGCCGCTCGGCTGCCGCCTCCGCTGCGCGGCCTTGCCGCTCCAGGGCCGAGGCCAAACCGGTATGTGCATCGGCATAGGACGGATCGCTGGTGACGGCATCCTGGTAGCGTTCAAGCGCGTCCGCCACCTGCCCCTTCGCCAGCAGCGCATTGCCAGTGTTGGTAGCAAAGGTCGCCCGCTGCCGGTTGACTGCAACGCGCGTCAACTCCGCAGCCTGCTTGCGCTCTGCCGCTGCATCCTGCGGCTTGCCCTGCTCGGCCAGTACGGCGGCCAGCGTGATGTGCGGGCCGGGCTGTGCAGGCAGCAATGTGATCGCATGATGCAGCGCATCCGCCGCCTCTGGCAGCTTGTTCTGCTGCTTGTAGACACTGCCAAGGATGGCCCATGCGTCTCCATTCTCAGGACGCAGCTCCACGGCGCGCCGCAAGTGCGCTGTCGCGTCGTCAAAGCGGCCGGACTGCATGTAGAGAATGCCGAGGGTGTAGGCAGGATCAGGCGAATCGGGGTCAAGCCGCGCCGCCTCTTCGAGCTCAGGAATGGCCTGCGCTGGATCGTCCTTCAGCTTGTAGGCCAGGCCAAGGTCATAGTGCAGTTGCTGATTTGCAGAATCCAGCTTCAGGCCGGCGCGAAACTCGCGCACCGCGTCATCCAGATTGCTTTGCTGCAGGTAGGCGACGCCCAGATCCTCGTGGGCTACTGGGTTGTCGGGCGTGAGGGCCAGCGCACGCTGGTAGAGCGGGACTGCCTCCTTGGCACGGCCCTGCTGCACCAGGCTCAGCGCGAGATTGACCAGCGCGGACTCATTGTCCGGTTGGCCGGCCACTACCCGCTCAAACAGTGGCATGGCCTCGCGTTCGCGCCCCAGGCCCTGCAGGGCGACGGCCAGCGGATAGGCTGCATCCAGATTCTGCGGAGCCAGCGCAGCTGCGAGCTGCGCCACCGGCAGAGCCTGATCGTACTGGCCACTCGTCGACAGTGCGGTTGCCAGCTGCGCCAGCACGGCAGCATTATCTGGCGCAATGACGCGCGCTTTTTCGAGCGTAGCCTGCGCCGCTGCTGCGTCCCCCTGTTGCAACTGAGCGATACCCAAGTGCAGAAGGATTGTTGGGGATTGCGGGGCCAAACCGGCAGCGCTGGTGAACTGTTGCACAGCCTCCGGCCAAGCCTTCTGCTGCGCCAGCAGGGAGCCGAGTGCGTCGTGCAGTCCCGCGCTCGCAGCAGTCGCGGCGATCGCCCCCTGCAGGCGCTCGATTGCCTGGTCGCGCTCGCCAGCACTCACCAGCGCCTGCGCGTAGGCCACCTCTGCATCCTCCGGCAAGGTTTGCTGCTCGGCCTGCGCGCTATCTGCAAGCGAGTGGAGCAAGGGCAGCGCCTCTGCGCTCTCGCCAGTGCGCACCAGGGCCACTGCCAGGTTCACCTGCATGTCCTGGTCGTTCGGCTTCAGCACAAGGCCGCGCCGCAGCTCCGGGATCGCCGCGCTGGGCTGGCCAAGTTGCAGCAGGATGGCGCCCAGGGCGGCATGACCTTCCGGCACCTCTGGAGCAAGCCTCACCACCTCAGAAAACTGCTTGCGTGCCGCTTCCAGGTCGCCCCGTCCGGCCGCTGCGTAGCCTTCGCGGAAGGCAGCATCCGCGCGGCTGTTGCGATGGGCGGGGCGCGCCTGCGCGGACGCTATCGGCGTTGCTACCGGGACAAGCACGAGCGCGCAGGCCGCGATCAGAAGCGTGCGAAAAGCTGGAGCGGACGGGCGTGTCACGGCTTCTCAAACTTGGGTGTGGCGGCTGCCTGAATCTTCTCGCCCGCTTCGGTCTCGCGCTGCGCCTCGGCCGTGCGTCCCGCGGCGCGGTAGGCCTGTCCCAGCAGGCTGTGCGCGATGTAGTTCCCCGGATCCATCCGCACGGCATGCTCCAGATACAGGCCGGCCAGCGCTGCATTGCGCTGCTTCAGCAGTACCTTGCCCAGCAGGATATACGGCCCGGTGGCGTTGGGTTCGAGCAGCACTGCGCGGTTCAGCGCCTGCTGCGCCTTGGCATAGTCGCCCATGCGTGTGTAGGCATCGCCCAGCCGATCGTAGATACCTCCGTAGAGCGGATTGATGGCGCGCTCCCGCTCGAACTCGGCAATGCTCGCAGCCAGTTCGCCTTTGGCCAGCGCGATCTCGCCCAGCAGTTCATGAGCGAGGGGCAGGTTCGGACTCAGCACGGTGGCCTTGCGCACCGCCTCTTCCGCGGCCGGTGTGTACTCCCGCCGAAACAGCAGGCGCGCAGCCAGCAGATATGCCTCCGCGGCATCTGGGGAGAAGCCGTACTGCGCAGCCAGCGCAGCGCGCGCCTGGTCATATTTTCGTGTGTCCATGTAGCACAGGGCGAGCACGTAATTCCCATCGACATTGGCGCCCGTGGCCGCGCCCTTCCCTGCTTCGAGCAGCGGGACTGCCTCTGCTGCCTTGCCCAAACGGAAGAGGGCGACGCCGCGCATCTCGGCGGATTCATGATCGGAGGGGTCCTGATCGAGGGCTCGCGCGAAGGCAGCCTGCGCACTCTGCATGTCGCCCTGCAGATAGAGCGCTGTCCCACGCAATCGCTCGACACCGGCCGGTTCCGGCTTCTCGAGCGCCAGCGCATCCAGCTCCTTGGTTGCCTCCGGAAGCTGGCCATTCTGCACCAGCCGCTCCGCATGCGCGAAGGTGGGCGGTGGGGGGAGGGGACTACTTTGATCAGCAGACGCGGGAGACGGCGCGGTGCTGTTCTGTGCCAAGCCAGAATTCAGGGCAAAGTAAAGCAGCAGGGGGCCGAAAGGCAACAGGAGACGCATAGATTCACTCTACTGAAAAAGCAACGAGGAGAGCCGAAGCTCTCCTCGTTGGGTAATGCTTCGCTGCTTAGAACTGCACGCGTACGGAGAACTGCAGTTGGCGCAAGGGGAACTGGCTGGGCGCTAGACCGGTAATGAATTGATCACCGTTGTCGATGCCGCCGCCGGGGTTACCCAAGGCGATGTGGTTGAAGACGTTGTAGGCATCCACCCGGAATTGGGCCGAGAGCGCCTCGTGGATAGGAAAGTCTTTCTGGAGTGACGCATCGGTCGAGAAGAAGTTGGGGCCAAATTTGCCATTTCTTCCACCCGAACCGATGGTGTCAAGCGGAGCAGCGCTCAAGCCTTCGAACGGCTGCTCGGTCAGCGGCGTTCTCGTTCCCTTGAAGCCCAGGCGCTGGTGGCGGACTGGATCCAGTTTCCCGATGTTGACACGCAGATTACGGGTATCGCCATTGACATAGCAGGGAGCGTCACCCGGGATAGAACGGTCGCACTCGCTGTAGTTAACGGTGAAGGGCAGGCCACTTGACCAGTTGACGACTGGGCTAACCTGCCAGCCACCGATGACCTCATTGACGATTCCTGGGACATTCGATCCGAAGGCACGATTGCGTCCGAAGGGCAGTGAATAGCTGCCGTACGCGATCAACTCCTGCTCGCGCTGTGCATCGTCGCGTCCCTTGACTGCTTTGCGACTGTAGGTTGAGAAGCTGGAGTTGAAGTTGATGGAACGCTGCCAGGCATAGCTTCCATTGAAGGAGAGTCCCTTGGTCAATTGCTTGGCCAGGGTCACCTGCAATGCGTTGAAGTGAGTGTCCTGATTGTCGCCGTAGTAGGAGATGCCGTTGGTGTAACCGCAGGCACCCGGCTTGGCTGCTGCAAGCGCGGCATTGGGCTGACTGTAGTTAGGGTCAGAGCAGGCCGGCAAGGTTCCGCCGAAGTAGCGGCCTAGAGTTG
>JBBRLT010000040.1:0-32192 GCA_038231235.1 Terriglobales bacterium | reverse complement strand
CGCGATCGTGATACCACGCTCCCGCTCCTCGGGCGCATTGTCTATCGTGTCGAACGAGCGAAACTTGTTGTTCGGATTGTGCTTCGACAATACCTTCGTGATCGCCGCCGTCAACGTCGTCTTCCCATGATCAATATGACCAATCGTCCCTACATTCACATGCGGCTTCGACCGGTCAAACTTCTCCTTCGCCATCGTCCTTCTCCTGATCTCTCTGCGGCAGCGTTTGCGCCGCGTCTTAAGAAAACCCTGCGGGCTATACACACCCGCACTTGCATGCCCCGGACTTCTAAAATCCGGATTGGTCTACCGGCCTGAGCTGTTCCCCTGGTTGCGGCCGATGATCTCTTCCGAGATCATGCGGGGCGCCTCTTCATAGCGAGCGAACTGCATACTGTAGGAAGCGCGGCCCTGGGTGGACGAGCGAATGTCGTTCACGTAGCCAAACATCTCCTTCAGCGGAACGATTGCCTTGATCACCTGCGATCCGCCCGAATGCTCCATGCCCTCGATGCGTCCGCGACGTGAGTTGATGTCGCCAATGATGGTGCCCATATGCTCTTCCGGCACCGTCACCTCGACTGCCATGACCGGCTCCAGCAGTACTGGGCTGGCCTTGCGCGCAGCCTCCTTGAACGCCATCGATCCAGCGATCTTGAAGGCCATTTCGTTGGAATCGACATCGTGGTAGCTGCCGTCGTAGAGCACAGCTTTGAAGTCGACCATCTCGTAACCGGCCAAGATACCGTTATGCAATGCTTCGCGAATGCCCTGTTCGGTCGGCTTGATGTATTCCTTAGGCACCACGCCACCGCGAACCGCATCGACGAATTCAAAGCCCTTGCCTGGCTCGTTCGGCTCGAGACGGATCTTCACGTGACCGTAGTTGCCCGAGCCGCCGGTCTGGCGGATGTACTTGCCCTCTGCCTCGGCAGTCTTACGGATGGTCTCGCGGAAGGCCACCTTGGGCTCACCCACGTTGGCTTCGACCTTGTGCTCGCGCTTCATGCGATCGACCAGGATCTCGAGGTGCAGCTCGCCCATACCGCTGATGATGGTCTGGCCGGAGTCGATGTCTGTACGCACCTTGAAGGTGGGATCTTCATCGGCCAGGCGGGAGAGCGCAACGCCCATCTTCTCCTGGTCAACCTTGGTCTTCGGCTCGATGGCCACGGAGATGACCGGCTCCGGAAAGACGATCGCACTCAGCGCCACCGGAGCGGCAGGCGAGCACAGCGTATCGCCCGTCTTTAGTTCCTTCATTCCAACAGCAGCGCAGATGTCGCCGGCATAGATCTCGGTAATGTCCTCACGCTTGTTGGCGTGCATCTTCACCAGGCGGCCCACGCGCTCGGTCTTACCAGTGCGCGGATTCTCGACTGTGTCGCCCGTCTTGAGCGATCCGGAGTAGACGCGGATAAAGCCCAGCTTGCCAAAGGGATCGTTGATCAGCTTGAAGCCAAGCGCAGAGAAGGGCTCAGCATCGTCGGCCCTGCGGATGAGTGTCTTGGTCGGGTCGGAAGGATCGATGCCTTCCACCGGCGGCACGTCGAGTGGGCTGGGCAGGTAGTCAACTACAGCATCAAGCAGCGTCTGCACGCCCTTGTTCTTGAAAGCCGAGCCGCACATTACCGGAAACACCTTCATGTGGATGGTGGCCTGGCGCAGTGACTTCTTCAACTCCTCGGCGGTCGGGATCTCGCCCTCGAGGAACTTGTGCAGCATGTCGTCATCGTTTTCGGCGACGGACTCGACCAGCTGCATGCGGAAGGCCTCTGCCTTCTTGAGCAGATTAGCGGGAATCTCTTCGATCGTATACTTCGCGCCCATGGTCTCGTCGTGCCAGACGATGGCGCGCATCTCGATCAGATCGACCACACCCTTGAAGTTGGCCTCGGCGCCAATCGGAATCTGGATAGCTACCGGGCGCGCTCCCAGCCGCTTGCGAATGGTCTCGATCACATGCTCGAAATCGGCGCCATTCTTGTCCATCTTGTTCACGAAGCAGATGCGGGGGACTTTGTACTTATCGCCCTGCCGCCACACGGTCTCGGACTGAGGCTGCACGCCGGAGACAGAGTCGAACAGCGCGACTGCACCATCCAGCACGCGCAGCGAGCGCTCGACCTCAGCCGTAAAGTCCACATGGCCGGGGGTATCGATGATGTTGATGCGGACATTATTCCAGGTGCAGGTGGTCGCCGCCGAAGTAATGGTGATGCCCCGCTCCTGCTCCTGCTCCATGTAATCCATCGTGGCTGTGCCTTCGTGCACCTCGCCGATGCGATGGGTAATGCCGGTATAGAACAGGATGCGCTCGGTCGTCGTCGTCTTTCCGGCGTCGATGTGCGCCATGATTCCGATATTCCGGCAACGATTCAGGGGTACTTGGCGAGCCACAGTCTCTTCTCTCTTCATCTCGCCAACCCGTCAGGGCCAGCGGTCTACTTCCGTTTGGTCGTGCGCTGCTTACGCGGCGCATGAATCTTTTAAGCATTACCTGCACGGTCGCAGGCTTTCCGGCTACCAGCGATAGTGCGCGAAGGCCTTATTCGCCTCAGCCATGCGATGAATGTCTTCCTTCTTCTTCATCGCAGCGCCGCGTCCATTGGCAGCGTCGAGCAACTCGTTGGTCAACTTGTCGATCATGCCCTTCTCGCCTCGCGCGCGGCCGTAAGTCACCAGCCAGCGAATGGCCAGCGAGGTACGCCGGTCCGGATTGACCTCGATCGGCACCTGATAGTTGGCTCCGCCGACGCGGCGAGTTTTAACTTCAAGCAGCGGCTTGCAGTTCTCTACTGCCTTCTTGAAGAGCTTCAGAGCCTCTTCGCCGCCACCCTTTTGCTCCAGGTTCGTCATCGCCGTGTAGAAGATGGTCTGCGCGGTCGACTTCTTACCGCCCCACATCATCGAATTCACGAACTTGGTCACAAGAGTCGAGTCATAGACCGGATCGGCCGCTACCTCGCGCTTGGCAATGTGTCCTTTTCTCGGCATCGCTTCCTAACCTTTTCCTGGCTTACTTGGCTGCTGCTGTCTTGGGGCGCTTGGCGCCGTACTTCGAACGGCTCTGCTTGCGGTTGGCCACGCCCACCGAATCCAGTGAGCCGCGCACCACGTGATAGCGAACCCCGGGGAGATCCTTCACACGGCCGCCGCGAATGAGCACAATCGAGTGCTCCTGCAGGTTGTGGCCGATGCCTGGGATGTATGTCGTCACTTCGATTCCATTGGTGAGCCGAACGCGGGCCACCTTGCGCAGGGCCGAGTTTGGCTTCTTGGGCGTCTGCGTATACACGCGGGTGCACACACCACGCCGCTGTGGAGAGCCCTGCAACGCGGGGCTTGCAGTTTTGTACCGCGGCGCTGTGCGACCCTGCTTGACCAGCTGATTGAATGTCGGCAATCCATTACTCCTTACCCTTGTTTCGAACACTCATGTTTCAAAACTAATCACAAACCACGCAACCAAAATCAACCACAAATCACACTCGTCGCGCCACGCAGCCGAAACCACAGGCCCGTGCGCTGGTTAATGGCACGAGTCCGCCGCTTCGCGTCTGCTTCGCTTCCTATCTCAGACAGGAACCGCGACGGTGGCTGCACGCAACAACCGGCCCGCTTTCGCAAGGTGGCGTTGGAACTCTGCTCCGTTTCGAAGTTCCGGCCCGCATAGCCCTTCCAGGTGAAGGGTGGCGCAGGCACCGATGCGATCTTCGTCCCCGCACTTCGGGGAACCGCAGGAGTGGCCATGCTGCTGATACCCGGCCTGCATCCTATGGCGTTCCCGTCTGACACCCGTCAAGCGCTTGCGCCAGACGCGCCTCGGGGAACCTTCTAACAATAGCAACTGATAGAGGAGCGGTCAACCAAAGTGGCTCGAAATAAGACTGGAATGCGCTTTTGTCTGATTTCAGCCCCTCTATCTCGATAGTCCACGGCGCTTCACCCGAGCGCTTACCTGCTCCTCGCAGAATGCGGAACGAATGCTGTAGCATCCTCGCCATGTTGAACTTTGCACCGCCCATCTTGTCTCGGCTGCACCTTCCGCTTCTCCTTTGTCTTACTTTTTCCACCGCCTTCGCCCTGGCCGCGCCGGTGGATGTACCGGTCTCCCCCCACCCGCCAGCAAATCCGCGCATACGCGCGGTGCTGGCAGACCTGGGCAAGGTGGTGGAGGTCAACCATGTGGCGCTCTCCCCTGACGGGCAGCATCTGGCGTGGACGGTGGGCAGTTCGCAGGTCATGCTGGCTGGCCCGCATGGCGAAAATCCTCAGCCACTGGCAGCGGGCAAGGGATGCGACGCCAGCGATCCGCTGTGGTCCCCCAACTCGCACGAACTGCTGTACGAGAAGAACTGCGGTAAAGACGGACAGCGGGCTTTGTTCGTAATGCCGCTAGGTGGAAAGCCGCGACAGTTGACCCATCTGAAGGGCGCGATCCAGAGTCCCACCTGGTCGCCCGATGGCCGGCGCATCGGCTTTCTGTTTGTGCCGGGGGCGACGCGGCCGGCAGGCGCGCTGGCGCCGATGAAGTCGCCGGCGGGCGTGATTGGTGTCGAAGGCCTGGAGATTCAGCGGGTCGCCGCGGTCAGCGCGAAGGGTGGCGAAGTTGAATTGCTGACTCCGGAGCGGCTGCATGTCTATGAGTTCGATTGGTCGCCGGATGGCCAGCGGCTGGCCTACGTGGCCGCGCCTGCGCCGGGCGAGAACAACTGGTGGGTGGCGCAGCTTTATACCGCCACCGCGACCGCCCACGCCGAACCCAGCAGCATTCTGAATCCGGTGAAAGTTGAGGGGCCATTGCATGGTTTGCAGATTGCCGTTCCACGCTGGTCGCCGGACGGCTCCCGCATCGCCTTTATTGGCGGCCTGATGAGCGACCAGGGGCCGACTGGCGGCGATGTCTACATGATCCCCGCCCAGGGCGGCACACCCGAAACCCTTACCCCGGATGCGACGGTGACCGCAGCCTGGCTGGCATGGACAGACAAGGATCACCTCATTATTTCAGAGATTGCCAGCGGCGCCAGCCGCGTCTCGTCATATGCGTTGTCCTCCGCGCACATTCATGGCGAGACGCTGGTTGAGACACCCGCCTCCATGAGCGATGGCCGTCTGGAGCTGAGCCTCTCGATCGCCCGGAACAAGACCTTTGCGGTGGCCAGCAGTTCCTTCGCCCAGGCGCCAGAGGTCTACCTGGGCGAGCTGGCGCCGGGCGGCAAGCTCACTCAGGTCACACACATCAACAGTGCGCTCACACCCGCCTGGGGCAAGGCGGAGTCGATCGAGTGGACCAACGACGGCTTTCACATCCAGGGCTGGCTGATGCAGCCCAGCCACTACGATCCAGCCAGGAAGTATCCGCTGGTGGTGATGGTGCATGGCGGCCCTTCCAGCGCCGTACTGCCGCGCTGGCCGGGTGCCGGCTTCGGCGGGGCGCCGATCAGTGCGCTGGACTATTTCGTACTCGAGCCCAACCCGCGCGGCAGCTATGGCCAGGGCGAGCGATTCACCGCAGCCAACCGCAAGGACTTCGGCTACGGCGATCTGCGCGACATTCTGGCTGGCGTCGACGCAGTAGAGAAGAAGTATTCCAGCGTGGACGATCACCGGCTGGGGCTTACCGGCTGGAGCTATGGCGGCTTCATGACCATGTTCGGCGTAACCCAGACGCAGCGCTTTCATGCCGCAGTGGCCGGCGCTGGCATCGCCAACTGGCAGAGCTACTACGGCGAGAACTCAATTGACCAGTGGATGCTGCCCTTCTTCGGCGCGAGCGTGTACGAGGATCCGGCAATCTACGCCAAGAGCTCTGCCATCGACTACATCCGCCAGGTGAAGACGCCAACATTGGTAGTGGTGGGCGATCGCGATGGTGAATGCCCCGCGCCCCAGTCCTTCGAATTCTGGCACGCGCTGAAGGCCGAGGGCGTTCCAACCGAGCTGGTGGTGTATGCGGATGAGGGCCATGGCTTCCGCAAGCCGGCAGATCGTGTCGATGTGATCGAGCGCACGCTAAACTGGTTCGACCAGTATCTGCGGTAACACGCCGTGGGTGCTACTGGCCTTAATACTCAACTGTGGGAGGCCTCATGCGCCCTTTTCAAAATGCCCTTGCATGCTCGCTGCTGGTCATGATCATGTCCGCCCTCGGGGCGAGGAGCAGCGCGCAGACTGCCGACTCCAATTCTTCCACTGCCATCCACGCGCTGCTGGAGCGGCAGGCAGTGGACTGGAATCGCGGCGACCTCGATGCCTTCGCCGCAGGGTACAAAGACTCCCCGGACATTCTTTTCATCGGCCCGGCTGTAGCACATGGATACGCCGGCATGCTCGCCAGCTACAGAAAGCATTATCCAAGTCGCACCAGCATGGGCACACTCAGCTTTTCTCAGCTCGAAGTGCAACCACTGGACGAGCGCTTTGCCACCAGCACCGGGCACTATCACCTGGAGCGCACCGCGGAAGGCGGCGGCAACGCAGACGGCTATTTCCTGCTGGTGCTGGAGAAGACCGGCGCAGGCTGGAAGATCATCCGCGACGACACCGCAACGACCACGCCGAAGCGGTAAACCGTTTTTGACTCTTCCGCCCCTTTGCTGGCCCATGCTTCTTCTCCTGCTTTACACTTACAGCACACGTTCGACAGTGATTCTTTGGTAGTGAACCGTGGCGGCTGCTCGGCTGTTGCGGGGAGGTTTCATGCGGCGGTACTTGATCCTGGTAGTATTCTTTTTGCTTTCGCTTCCCATGCAGCTTTCGATTCTCGGTTGCGGTCAGAATCCCAGCAACTTCTGCAATACCTTTGGCCAGGGCTTTGGAACCAGGCGGGGCACGCTGGTCTCGATCGATCTGGAGCCCCAGCAGACTGGCCTCTCTCTCTCCTACGGCCAGATTGGCCAGCTGCAGTCTCCCACGGGCATGGACTGCCTGGGCACCGGTGTGTCTCTGGGAGTTCCAGCGTACGGCACCAGCGATCTGCAGAATGCAGACATCTCGCCGGGCGGAGCCATCTGTGCCGGGCGATGGAATCGCGTGACGAACGGCGGCGTGGCTCCCTACACCACTTGCTTGCCCACCAACGTGCCTGTGGTGGCAAACATCACCGCGACCGCAGGCAGCGTATCGAGCAATGTCGTGAAGGTGTACATCCACCCGATTGTCACCAATGTTGCGCTAGACACTGTCGATCAGGCGACCGGAGCAAACATCAGCAATGGGGGCGCCTGCCTGTCGCAGTTCCAGACTGCCCAGTTGAATGCCTCCGCCTTCGTGACCGACGGGAGCGGCTCGCACCTGTATTGCGCGCCCGCGCCCAATCCCCAGGGAGTGCCGGATTGCAATGCGATCCTCGGCCATTTGAGTTATGCCGCGCAGTCCACCAGCTTCACCGCCGGAACTACGGCAGCCAACACCGTGGTCTCGATTGATCAGAACGGCATCGCTACGGCCAGGCTACCGGGGTCGGCACTGATTACTGCCAGCGTCTCCGGCACCAGCTCCAGCGCGGGATTCTTCTCCACCTGCCCGCCACAATCCATCACGCTGGCTGCCAATGGCAGCTCCAATGTGACTGTTCATCCCGGCACGCCCCAGCCCATCACGGCCACAGTCATCGACACCAACGGCCACACCATCACTGGCGTAACGCTCAGCTATTCTTCGACGGACCCGCGCACCATCGGTGTGACTGGAGGCGGCGGCATCAACGCCACCTTTCCTGGCTCTGGGTCGGTGTACGCGGTCTGCCAGCCCGGAACCTGCAATCCCTCGCCGATCAACCGCATCGGCTTGAACGGCACCGGCGTTCCGGTCGCCAGCAACCCCCTGAATGTGACCTCGCAGGGCACTTCGACCAGCTTCCTGTGGCTGGCCAGTCCCTTGTCCCAGTACTACGTCGCTCTTGACCTTAGCCAGAGCACAGTCGGCACACCGATACGCCTGCCCTATGTGCCCAATTCGATGGTGTTGGATCCGTCCACCACCAACGCCCTCTACTTCGGCAGCTATCGCGAGTTGATGGTCTACTCCGCCGCAAGAAACACCCTGACCACGGAAGATACGACGGTACCCGGCGTCGTGTTGGCAGTCTCTCCGACCAACGGACAGGTGCTGATCAACGATCAGGACCGGCAGATTTTCTACGTATACGCGCCCGCCATTGCGCCTAGCTCCACCACCACCGGCGGCAACGGCAGTGCCGGCAGTACAGGAACCCCCGCCAGCATCGTGACGCAATACGGCGGTGTTGGGCAGCGTGCGACTTTCTCGCCAGACGGCAGCACCCTCTACATCCTGGGTACAAACAAGCTGTATGTATACAGCACGTTCACAGGGTGGAGTACGGAGTCTCTGGATCCCACCAACGGCACTCCCGTCGCCAATTGCCCGGCCAATCCCGGCACCGACGCGAACAGTACCTACAACATCTTCTGCTCGCCCGACCTCGCGCTGGCGGTGCCGCACTTCGGCGCTTATCTCTCCGGCCAAAACACGGCATCGCGCGGATACTGCGCGGACACCCGCGCAACTCCTATCGATAACTATCCTTCGGCGGTGCCGGGCGGCGCGACAGGCTATAACTTCGCTTCAGACCATCTGGCGGGCACGAGCGATGGGCGTCATGTGATCAGCGCAACTGCCGGCGCGAGCGCGCAATTGATCGACTCAGAGGTGCTGGTGCCCACAAGCGCCGCCACCACCAACCCCTCAGGCGCATGCCCCACGGCGACCACCAACAGCAATGGCACCACCACCACGGTCTCACTGCCACTGGAGATCGCGGATGCCGCAAACAATCCGCAGTCGCTGGCAGGCTTTGCCCCCTCGGTGATCCACCAGGTGGTCGCTTCGCCCAACTCCTCGCTCGCCGTCGTCACCTACGAGTCGGCCACCGCCACGCCCGGCAATGCGCAATTGCCGGTCTACACCATTCCTGCGCAAGGCGCAGGCACGCTGACCAGTGCGCGACTGACCGGGGCGCAGGCGACCACGCCGGTGGCAGCCATCTTCAGCCCGGACTACTCCAACATCTTCGTGTCCACGGCCGGGGATAGCCAGATGCATATCGTCTCTGCCAGCAGCCTCCGGGACACGTCTCAGTTCACCTCAGCGTTGCCCGATGGCAGCGGCGGCACCACGCCAGCGCAATTCCTGGCGGTGAGGCCTAGAGCCGTTCCGTAAGCGTTGTAGAGCGAGTCGGCGAGTCAGAAAGATGTAACCATCCTGAGCGCAGCGATGGACCCGCATTCTCCTGATCCGGCAGCGTTGAACAGCAGGTTCTTCGACTTCGCTGCGGTCCGCTCAGGATGACTTTTGTGGGAGCACCACCACACTGGGTGCCCCATCCTACGCAAAGCGTAGGGTGGGATACCGCCGAAGGAAGCGGCGCAGCATCCGGCGACTCGCTGACTTGCTACTTCCGGCTCTTGGCGATGGCGTCCAGTATGCCATTCAGAAATCCGAGCGACTCGGGGGCGGAGTAGCGCTTCGCAATCTCCAGCGACTCGTTGATCACGATAGGGACGGGAGTGTCCGGAAAACCAATCAGCTCCGCTACTGCCATGCGTAGTAAATTGCGATCCACTGCGGGCATGCGGGGGATGCGCCAGTGCGCGGAAAATTGCTCAATCAGCGTATCTATCTCTTCCTCGCGTGTGGTGGCAACCCGGAACAGGTCTTCCGTAAAGCCACGCGTGTCCGCGTCAATCTCCTCTTCGCGAGCCTTCCAGAAGCTCTGCCGCACCTGATCCGGCGTCTGCTTCCCGATATCGGACTGGAAGAGCATCTGCATGGCCAGTTCGCGCGACTTGCGGCGTTTGCCTACCGGCTGCGTCATGCCTGGCGTCCCTCTGTCACTGCTCGATTGGTCACCGTTCTGGTTGCAATCTGGCGATGAATGTCGATCATCTCGATGGTGGCGACGGCTGCCTCGAATCCTTTGTTGCCAGCCTTGATGCCGGCGCGGTTCAGGGCCTGCTCCAGCGTCTCGCAGGTGAGCACGCCAAAGCCGTGGGGAATGCCCGTCTCCTGTTGCGACTGGCCGATGCCGCGGCTTACTTCGTTATAGATCGCCTCATAATGCGCAGTCTCGCCGCGCAACAGGCAGCCCAGCACAATGACGCCATCGAAGCGTTTCGTCTGTGCCAGCACGCGTGCCGCCGAGGGCAGCTCCCATGCGCCGGGCACGCGAACAATCTCGATCTGCTCGCGCGCCGCGCCGCTGCGCAGCAGTCCATCAAGGGCACCTTGCAGCAGACGATCCGTGATGACTGCATTCCAACGCGCGACTGCCACGCCGAAGCGCATGCCGGCGGCAGAGAGGTTGCCTTCGATTGCTACCGGCCTGCCCTTGAGCGGATCAGCCCACTCCCAGAATGCGAATGATATGCCCGGCACCGGCTCGATCGTGAATGCGACAGACTTCCAGGTGGTGGGCGCCAAGGCCGAGATGCGGCGCGCAGACTGCTCTGCGCCGGCAGACTGCTCCAGCCACTTCCTGGCGACCCCATGCACGTCATCGATAGCCGTCACTTCAATCAACACCTGCGCCGGCAGGTGCGCCGGGCCGTCGAGCAATTCAAAGCTTGCCATGGGCGCATGAAATGGCGCGCCGCGGCTCTCGCCGGTCTGCCAACTGCGTCCCGGCTCAAAACCAAGCGCGGAGAAGAAGCGGTGCAGCGTGTCATAGACGGCTGGTGTACCGGCCGCATGCACGAATGTGATTCCTTTGATCATTGGCAGTGGTGAGAGGAGAGCATCTATTTCCAATCTACCATTCAGCGCAGGCACGCCCGCGGCTGCTACACTCACCCGTTCCGCGCTTGAAAGAGAGAGGTTTGCGATGGTCTACGAGAACCTGCTGGTGGAAAAAGGCGATGGCTTCGCAGTAGTTACGCTCAACCGTCCAAAGGTTCTGAATGCACTGAACATCGCACTATTCGCAGAACTGGACGATGCGTTTCGCATGTTGGCGAAGGACGGAGCCGTGCGGGCCGTGATTCTGACTGGAGCGGGGGACAAGGCCTTTGCAGCAGGCGCCGATATCGGTGAGCTGGCGCAGATGACGGCAGCAGAAGGGCACGAGCTCTCGCGGCGCGGCCAGGCAGTTCTGCGGACCATCGAGACCCTTGGCAAGCCGGTGATCGCGGCCATTCAGGGCTTTGCCCTGGGCGGGGGTTGCGAGTTGGCCATGGCTTGCACACTGCGCATCGCTAGCGAGCGGGCGCGGCTGGGCCAGCCTGAGGTGAAGCTGGGCCTGCTTCCCGGCTACGGCGGCACCCAGCGGCTGCCACGGCTGGTGGGCAAGGGCGCGGCGCAAAAGCTGCTGCTGACCGGCGACATGGTGAACGCCGAAGAAGCCTTTCGTATGGGATTGGTCGACGAGGTCGTACCTGCTGAGGCATTGCTGCCGCGCGCGGAGACGCTTGCACGCACCATCGCGCAGCAAGCACCCCTGGCCATCGCCGCCTGCATGCAGGCAGTCGATAGCGGGTACGATCTTCCGCTGGAGTCAGCGCTGGAGTTGGAGGCCTCGCTCTTCGGCTTGACCTGTGCAACCGAGGACAAAGCGGAAGGCACGCGTGCCTTTCTGGAGAAGCGGCCCGCGGTGTGGCAAGGACGTTAGCAGGAACAGCGCGCGACACCGCCTTGCCGAAAGAGCTTGATATGCTGAGACCGTGGCACGCACCCTCCCTTCCCTTTCATCCCTGCACCAAAGCCTTTATGCCGGCGCGTTGGCATGCGGCCTGCTGCTGCTGCCCGGCTGCCGGCGCAGTACCCAGGCGGCCCAGCAGCCGCAGCTCACTGCCCGCCAGTTGCAACAACAGCAGGCGCGCGCTCTGATGCAAAGTGAGGCAATTGCACGGATCTCGCTCGAAGAAATACCGCCGCCGCTCAAGCGTCGCTATCTCAACGTACACAGTACAGACGCCTGGGAGAACCCCTTCCTCAGCGTGCATCGCGACTCGGTGACGCTGCGCGTGATCTTTCCGCGGCAGACCAGCAGCCCGGTTGACGTGGGCACGATGCTGCACCCCGATGCAGCGCGCAAGCAGGAGTTGGAGGTTCGGCTCAGCGAACTACCAGAGGCCCTGGCAGCAGTCCCCGACTTTGCGTGGCCTTATGGCCGTGTCATCGCGATTGAAGAGTCTCCCACGGCCGCGAAGCAGGACCGTCCGCAGGTGCGGCGCAATGTTGAATCGGCCATCCGCGTTGTGAACGATCTGGACGTGGTGGTGGATGAGTGGAACGCACCCGCGGGCAACGGATTGCTGCACTGATCTTTACAGAGAGACCGCACCTGAGAGCACAAGGAGAAAGGGCAGCATGGCACGGGGAACTTCCGGAGTGGATGAGACGGAGCTGGGCATCGGGCTGTTGCGCATCGGTACCGGCGTCACGCTCTTTTTGCGGCACGGATGGGAGAAGCAGCCCCTGCACTGGGCGCAGTTCTGGGGGCACTTCCCGGATCCCATTCATATCGGCTCAAAGCCCTCGTTCCTGATCGCATTCATCGCCGACTTTGTCTGCGCGTTCCTGTTGACGCTGGGCCTCGCTACGCGGTGGATGGCGCTCTTCTGTCTGGTCAACATCGCAGTGGGCTGGGCCTTCGTCCATCACTTCGCCTTCTTCGGGCGAGGTCCTGGGGGCGAGCATGGAGAGGTGATGGTGCTGTACCTCATCGCGCTACTGACCCTGGTACTGACTGGATCCGGCGCAGCCAGCATCGACCGGCTGCGCGGCAAGTAGCGAGCGCAAGCGGTCCGCGCCACGCATCGTACAATTCCCCCAATGCCCCCGGTCCTGCACACCACGGCTCTAGTGGTCTTCTGTTTCTGCTTTCTGGTCGTGACGGTGGCTGGCTTTCTTGCCGTACGCTGGCGCCGCGCGGACCTGAACAGCCTGGAGGAGTGGGGCCTGGCAGGCCGGCGCTTCGGGTCGCTGATCACCTGGTTTCTCATCGGCGGCGACTTCTATACCGCGTACACAGTGGTGGCAGTGCCCGCCGCCATGTATGGCGCCGGAGCTTCTGGCTTCTTCGCAGTCCCCTACTGCATCCTCAGCTTTCCGCTGATGACACTGGTGCTGCCCAAGCTCTGGACGATATGCCACCGTGAGCGTTACGTTACCCTCGCCGACTATGTGCGAGGACGCTACAGCAGCCGGTGGCTCTCTGTGGCCTTCGCGTTGACTGGCATCCTGGCCACCATGCCCTACATCGCGCTGCAACTGGTGGGCATGCGTGCGGTCATCAGCGTCCTGGGCGTAAATGGCGAGTGGCCTCTGGTGGCTGCTTTCATCATTCTGGCGGCCTATACCTACTCCAGCGGACTGCGCGCGCCAGCAGCCATCGCCATCGTCAAGGACGTCATGCTGTACACCATGGTGATCGCGGCGGTCGTCGTTATCCCGGCGAAGCTGGGCGGCTACGGCGCGGTGTTTGCCAACGCCTCGCATGCACTGGCCAGCCACTCGCCCGCGGGTTCCATCGTGCTGCGTCCGACCCAGTACTGGAGTTATTCGACACTGGCCATCGGCTCGGCGCTGGCGCTGCTGTTCTACCCGCACACCTTCACTGGCACACTCAGCTCGGCCAGCGCGGATGTGGTCCGCCGCAATACCGCGCTGATGCCTGCGTATAACATCCTGCTGGGGCTGATCGCTTTGCTTGGCCTAATGGCGCTGGCTGCAGGGATTCAGACTAAGGACACGACTGCGGCTGTGCCTATTTTGTTCCTCAGGATGTTTCCGGAGTGGTTCGCCGGCTTCTGCCTTGCGGCCATCGGCATCGGTGCGCTGGTGCCAGCGGCGATCATGTCCATCGCTACGGCCAACCTGTTCACGCGCAATCTGTGGGGAGAGTTCGTGCGCGTGCCGCTGACTCCCACGCAGGAGGCGCGTATGGCAAAGCTCTTCTCATTGATCATCAAGTTCGGCGCGCTGGCATTTGTTCTGTACAGCAGCGCACAATATGCTATCGAGTTGCAACTGCTGGGCGGGGTATGGATCATGCAACTGGTACCCGCTGTGCTCTGTGGGTTGTTCACGCGCTGGTTTCGTGGCAGCGCATTGTTGGCAGGCTGGGCTGCGGGGATGGCAGTCGGCACTGCAATGGTCATGTCCATGCAGATGAAGACGTCGGTAGTCCCGTTGCATGTGGCTGGTCATACCTTCGCCATCTATGCAGCGCTGCCTGCGGTCGCGATCAATCTGCTGGTGACGGCCATTGCCTCGTTGGTGACGGGCAGCGATGCACAGCTCGCCACGACTTCGCTCTCCCCGCTTCCCCCACCGACGTTAAACGAGGCATAAGCGCGTGGCCGAAGCCTCACCATTCTCGATTCTGTCAAATGGCCTGCCGGATACGCACCTGCCGCATGAAGACTTCGCCGAGCATCGAGCGCTGGAAGCGCGGCTGCGCGCTACAGTGCGCGGCGAGGTGCACTTCGATCCGGCAGCGCGCGCACTGTATGCCACCGATGCCTCGAACTATCGCCAGGTGCCCATCGGAGTGGTACTGCCTTGTGATGCCGAGGACGCTGCCGTCGCCATGGCGGCGTGTCGCGAGTTGGGCGCTGCGGTGCTTTCCCGCGGCGCGGGCACCAGCATCCCGGGCAACTGCTGCAATGTCGCCGTCGTATTCGACTTTTCGAAGTACATGCGGCGCATTGTCGCCATCGACTACGAAAAGGCGCGGGCACGCGTGGAACCCGGCATCGTGCTGGACACGCTGCGCGCAGAAGCAGAGCGCGGCGACCTGACTTTCGCCCCGGACCCGGCCACGCACAGCCGATGCACTCTGGGGGGCATGATCGGCAATAACTCCTGCGGCGTGCACGCACTGATGGGCGGCAAGACCGTCGACAACATTGAGTCGCTCGATGTCCTGCTCTACGACGGCACCCGGATGACGCTTGGGGCGATGACCGGCGAGGCCCTGGAGCAGGCCATCGCCGCCGGCGGGCGAACAGGTGCGATCTACGGCGGACTGAAACGTATCCGAGATGAGTACGCTTCTCTGGTGCGCCAGCGCTTCCCGGATATTCCCCGGCGCGTCTCCGGCTACAACCTGGACCAGCTGCTGCCAGAGAACGGCTTTCATGTAGCCCGCGCGCTGGTAGGTTCTGAAGCAACCTGCGTCATGGTGCTGGAGGCTACGGTGCGGCTGGTCAAAAGCCCGCAGCACCGCCAGCTAGTCGTCCTTGGCTTCTCTGACGCGTTTGTCGCCGCGGATGCAGTGCCCCGCATCCTCGAGTCGAAGCCGATTGGACTGGAAGGCTTTGACGGACTGCTAGTGGACTTTCTGCGGCGCAAGCAGCTGTTGCTGGACGACATTGCGTTGCTGCCAGAGGGGCGCGGCTTCCTGCTGGTAGAGTTCGGTGCGGATACCGCCGAGGACGCGCTTCAGCAGGCAAATGCATTCGTACAGAGCGCCGCTGAGTGGGATGAGCCAGTGCATGCAGCCCGCATGCATGGCGAACTTGCCGAGCGAGTCTGGCGCGTGCGCGAGTCTGCTCTGGGCGCAGTCACAGCCGTGCCGGGCATGCCGGAACTGTGGGAAGGGTGGGAGGACTCCGCGGTGCCCCCAGACAAGCTGGGTGCTTATCTGCGCCGGCTATACATGCTGATTGAAGCGTTCGGCTACATCGCGCCCCTCTACGGCCACTTTGGCCAGGGCTGCATTCATCTGCGGATGAACTACGATCTACGCTCCGTCGAGGGCATCCGCGCCTATCGCAGCTTCATCGAACAGGCCGCAGACATCGTGCTGGAGTTTGGCGGCTCTCTCTCTGGCGAGCATGGTGATGGACAGTCCCGCGGTGCGCTGCTGCCCAAGATGTTTGGCCCGGAGTTGATGGAAGCCTTTCGCAGCTTCAAGGCGCTGTGGGACCCGGACAATCGGATGAACCCGGGCAAGATGATGGGCACCCCCGACGCGCCGCATATCTACCAGCCTGAAGAGAAGCTGCGCCTTGGCCCCGGCTACGTCGCCGCGCGGCCACACACCCACTTCCACTTCCCGGATGACGATGGCTCGTTCTCAAACGCCACCATGCGCTGC
Source organism: Terriglobales bacterium (assembly GCA_038231235.1). Lineage (GTDB taxonomy): Bacteria > Acidobacteriota > Terriglobia > Terriglobales > Acidobacteriaceae > KBS-83. The sequence continues at coordinate 16,126 of JBBRLT010000040.1, read as the reverse complement.
GTGGGTGTAGGCGCATGCCGCAAGACAGACGGTGGCACTATGTGTCCCAGCTACATGGCCACGCGCGAAGAACAGCACTCCACCCGTGGCCGCGCCCACCTGCTGTGGGAGCTGATGCAGAGCGACGTGTTGCCCGACCAATGGCGGAACGAGCAGGTGCATGAGGCGCTTGACCTTTGCCTCTCCTGCAAGGCGTGCAAGAGCGAGTGTCCAGTGAAGGTGGATATGGCCACCTACAAGTCGGAGTTTCTGGCACAGCATTACAAGGGGCGCCGGCACCCGCTGCAACACTATGTCTTCGGTTTCATGGACAAATGGTCGCGCCTGGCCTCGCTTGCACCGGCCCTGGCAAACGGCTCGCTCCAACTCCCCGGCGTCGAGTCACTCATGAAGCGTGTCGCGGGTGTGGCACCCGAACGTGCCCTTCCCCGATTCGCTCCACGCAGCTTTCAGAAGCAGCAGCGCGAGCGCACGCAGAGCGCTGCGGACGCAAGGACAGTCTTGTTGTGGCCCGACACCTGGAACAACTATCTGCAGCCGCAGGTGCTGGATGCCGCGGCGCGCGTGCTCCGCAGTGCCGGCTTCCACGTAGTATTTCCGCTGCAGCACATCTGTTGCGGCAGGCCGCTCTATGACTTCGGCTTTCTCGATCAGGCGCGGAGCTATCTGGACAACGTGCTGGATCGGCTGGGCCCGCAGATCGACGCAGGCCTGCCCTTCATCGTGCTCGAGCCAAGTTGTGCCAGCGTCTTCCTCGAAGAGCTGCGCAACTTCTATCCCCCCAACGTACATCCCCGCAGCAAACGCGCACAGCGCCTGGCCGAGCAGACCTGGCTGCTGGCGGACTTTCTCTCCGAGCACGCACCAGACTGGCAGCCGCCCTCGCTCGCAGGAAGGCGCGTTGTGCTGCATGGCCATTGCCACCACAAAGCCATCTTCAACATGAAGGCGGAGCGGGCATTGCTGGAGCAGACCGGAGCGCAGCTGACCTTGCTCGACGCCGGATGCTGCGGCATGGCCGGGCCCTTTGGCTTCGAACGCGACAAGTATGCGGTCTCACAGGTGTTGGGAGAGCGGGTATTGCTGCCAGCAGTGCGCGCGGCAGAACAGAATACCGTGATTGTGACAGATGGCTTCAGCTGCCGGGAACAGATTGCCCAGGGCACCAACCGGCGAGCAGTGCACGTAGCAGAAGTGTTGGCAGGCTGAGAGATAACGGCAGACAAAACCAGAAAAAATCAGAAGGCTGCAGAAGAATATTTAGCAGTATTGGTCCTCTGCAGTTGTCTGTACTTTTCTGCCGTTCTCTTCTGTCGCCGGAAACCCTAATGCAACGACCCAGCGATAAAAGCCGACACGTCGTCGTGCAGCTTCCTTTGCGCGGAGGGCTTCAGGTACATCATGTGGCCCGCGTCGTAGTAGCCGGTAGAGATGCGCTTGGTCTCACTTGGCTCTAGTCCCAGATGCGCCAGAGTGTAGTCGGTCGCGAAGTAAGGGGTGGCGAGGTCGTAGTATCCCGACGCCACGTAGAGTCGCATGTACGGGTTGCCAGCAAAGGCCTGGCGCAGCGAATCCGTAACGTTGGGGAATCCTCCGGAGGCCGAGCCCCAATCCCACTCGTGCTGCGAGAATCCTCCGCCCAAAACGTAGTAGTCCTCGTCCGATTTGTAGCCTAGCTCAGTGCGGATGTACTGATGGAACGAGGCGGAGAAGGGCGCAGAGATGATGGCTATGGTGGGATCGGATTCGCTCTCGGCACTGACCAGTGACGGTTCAAAGCCGGTGAAGCGGCTGTCCAACCGGCCAGTATTCAGACGCTCGTCGCGCAGCAGTTCCTTGGTGAAATGCGGCTCATCGATGCGTAGATCGCTCAATTCCACATAGTGCTGGCTCAAGCCGGTGAACTTTGCCAGCCCAGCCACCACCTGCGCGCGGTCAGAGGCGCTGATGCGGTCGCCCTTGGATAACGCGTCCGCATATGGGCCATTCGCGAAGGCCTCGGCCTGCCGTAGTGTCGCTTGCAAGTCGCCTTGCAGCGAGGCATCGAGCTTCTTGTGGTACCACGCGGTCGCGGTATAGGTGGGCAGGTAAAGCACATAGGGCAGGTCGTTGCCATGCGCGAACTCCAGCGTCTCGAAATTCAGCACGGTAGAGACCAGCACCACGCCATTGAAGGCGATCCCGTATTTCTGTAGCAGATAGCCGGAGAGCGCTGAGGCTCGCGTGGTGCCATAGCTCTCACCCACCAGGAAGAGTGGGGAATTCCATCGCTCGTAGCGGTCCAGGTAGAGCCGGATGAATTTGCCCACTGCTGCGGTGTCGCCCTGCAGCCCCAGATAGCTCTTCAGCAGTTCCGGCTTGGTCACGCGGCTGTAACCGGTTCCGATCGGATCAATGAAGACAAGGTCTGTCTGTGCCAGCCAGGTGCTCTCGTTGTCTTCCACCTGGTACGGCGGCGCGGGCATTGCGCCGTCCGGCTGTTGCATATGCACGGTGCGCGGGCCAATGGCGCCCAGGTGCAACCATACGGAGGCCGCGCCGGGGCCGCCGTTGAACGAAAACATCAATGGCCGTTTGCCGTCCCGCTTGCCTGCAGGCGGATCGAGCGTGTAGGCCATGAAAAAGATATTGGCCTCAATCTCGCCCTTGTCGTTCTTCAGCGGCATCATGCCGGCAGTGGCGGTGTAGTTCAGCGTCTGCCCGCCCACGTGAAGGATGTGGTGGGTCTGCACGGGTGGGACTTCGGCTGGTGGCTTCGCATCCACTGGCTTCTCGGGCGCGGCCTGATGCGTGTCCGCTGCGCTATTTGGGACGGCTTGCGCGAAGAGTGGACCAGCAAAAAGAAGCAGACAGGCGATGAGTGCAGAATGAAGAAACAGTCGATTCAAAGGAGAGGTCCTCCCGCCGCAGCGGATGCCTCTTTGTACAGGAATCAGGGCCGCCTGCGGAAGATCCAGTGGGTCAGTAGCCGTCGCTGACCACGTGCGCGAGTGGCTGCCCCGCAAGGTAGCGGCGGCATTGCTCGCCCAGCAGGACCATGGCGCGCTCCATAAAGCGCGGGCTGGCTCCCGCGATGTGCGGGGTCAGCAGCAGGTTGGGCGCGGACCACAGCGGATGCCCAGCGGGGAGTGGCTCAGGATCGGTCACGTCCACGGCGGCACGGATCCGGCCCGCATGCAGCGCCTGCACCAATGCGTCTGTATCGACAACCGGACCACGCGCAGCATTTACCAGCAGCGCGCCGCGCTTCATCGCAGCCAGACGTTTGCTATCGATCATGCCGCGAGTGTGCTCCGTAAGCGGCACCAGCAGCACCACGACATCCGCACTCGGCAGGAGCTCGTCGAGCATTTCCTCCGGCTCAACGCCCTCACGGCGACGCCGGCCGATGCGTTCAATGGTCACGCCGAAGGGCGCAAGTCGATCCTCAACCGTGCGTCCGATCGATCCATAGCCGACAATCAACACCCTGCTCCCGGCAAGCTCCTCTTCGAGCGGCGATGGGTACTCGGACGTGTCTTCGGGATGAGCGCTCCGGTAAAGCTGCGTGGCCCCCGCGCGACGGCCCCAGTCCCCCATCCCCTGGAGTTGCAGATAGAAAGGAATGTATTTGAGTGTGGCGAGAATCACGCCAGCGATCCACTCCGCGACTGGTACGTCATGCACGCCCTGCGCATCGCACAGCGTGGCTCCATTTGGGATCAAGGGCAGATACGCATCGACACCCGCCAGCAGAGATTGCACGACGTGTGCACTACGAATTTGCGGGCGCACCATGGCCGCCTGATGCGGAAACAGGGGAAGCACCCACATGTCCAGTTCTAGAGCGTCTGGCGCAATGCCACCGACCGACGCCTCCTGCGCGGCAGCGATGCGCACAATGTCGAGCCCTGGTGGAAGGTGGCGGAACAGCGAGGGGTCAATCTCTGCGGGAAGTCCGAGTCGCATTCGAGGCTAATCTTTTTGATGAAAGACAGAGTTGTTAATGTCGGGCCAGAACTCTCGGAAGGTGAAGGTCGCACCGTCAATAATGATGTCTGTCAACCATCGCTGGCCGACCTTGGTCCAGGTCTGGTAGACGGAGGGATAGTACAGCGCCGAGAGTCCTGAGGACGCTCCGGAGCCGACCACCTCAGAGTAGTTCGGAGCCCTGCTGCCATCATTCTGCCGTGTGATGAGTGTGCGGCTGAAGGAATACACTGTACGCTTGAGGACGCCGCCGCGCTCCAGAGTGTAGTAGCGGCTGTCCTGGTGAAGGACGGTGGGCACGATGGCCTGAACCAGGAAGTTTTCGCTGGTCTGGTCGGCGAAGGTGTGCCAGAAGTATCTTCCATAGCCCGCCGCTCCCTGATGGAACTCCGGGTATGAGTCCTGCACCTGCGCAACGCCTGCCTGCACCGCAGCGAAGATGACTGCTGAGTAGTCAAAACTATCCTGAGCCGTAGTTTTGAATTTCTCCTTTACCGACTCAGGCGGCAGTTTTTCATCGGCACTCACTGCACGAAAATTCGGCACTATCCCTAAAATGCGCTTCGTCTGGCGACCCTCCGGGCCGGGCGGCTGAGACTGCCGCTCGTCAATCGTGGTGGTCTTCGCAGCCTGGGGCTCGGGCGCATCCGGTAGTGCCGCCGAACTACTGACCGAGTGACTGTCTGCGTCCATCGTCGCGGCGAAAACGGGGGGGCAAAGCAACACCGAGGCACAGAAGAGTGCTGCAAGCGTCAATGGACGTGAAGTATGCATATGCGAGTCTGATTCCATCGCCGGGCGATCGGCTGCAAAAGATCGTTGGGGAGGAGACGCCTGAGGATGAGCTCGTCTCAAAATACTCGTTCCAATGCTTCCAATCCCTGCTGGATGGCCTCCATGGACGTGGAATAGCCGAAGCGCACATGGCCTTCGCCCTGGCTACCAAACACGGCACCGGGGATGGTCGCGACATGCGCCTTTTCAAGCAGAATGGTGGCAGCGTTCCGGCTGTCGCGGGCGATCTTCCTGATGCTGGGGAAGGCGTAGAAGGCGCCGGCGGGCATCTCGCACTCGAAACCGAGCCGGTTCAGCCCACCGACGAGTGCGTCTCGGCGCCCGCGGTACTGGCCAAGCCGTTCACGCCGCACCTCCGGTCCCAGCTTCAAGGCCTCCAGCGCTGCCCATTGCACCATGGTGGGCACGCCATTCGTGGAGTACAGCACCAGCTTGCGCATGCCTTCCATGAAAGGATCATGAGCCACTGCATACCCGATACGCCAGCCGGTCATTGCATAACTCTTCGAGAATGTGAAGGTGGAGATGGTGCGCTCCGCCATCCCTGGCAGCGAAGCGATGGAGACGTGTTCCTCCTCATACACCAGATCTTCATAGGCCTCATCGGCAATCACGATCAGGTCGTGACGCCGCGCGAAGTCGGCAACCTCTCCTGCCTCGGCGCGGGTAAAGACCAGGCCGCTGGGGTTCTGCGGCGTGTTGTAGTAGATGGCCCGCGTGTCCGGAGTGGTGAACTGCTCCAGCGCAGCCGTGATGCCGGTGCGCCGCGCCGCAGCTGTTGGCACAAACAGCGGACGCGCCTGCGTGCCGCGAATCATGTCCGCAATGGGCGTCCAGTAGGGTGAGAAGACAAGGCAGCCATTGCCGGGGTCAAGCACTGCATGGAAGGCGCAGTACAGTGCGTGCGCTCCGCCAACGGTGATCAACACCTCGTCTGGCGAGACATGCATCCCGTTCTGCGCGCGCAGCTTGGCAACCAGCGCCTCGCGCAAAGGCTCAATGCCCGAAGAAGGGGCATAACGGGTATGGTTCTGGTCCACGGCGCGAGTAAGCGCCTGCTTGACTGGATCGGGAGTATCGAAGAAGGGCTCGCCACCATGAAAGGCGTGCACCGCCTGTCCGGCCGCGCGCAGTTCCATCACCTTATTGCGAATCACGACGATGTCGGAAAAGCCCACCTCATCCAGCCGCTTTGCCACACGGAATGCATTCTCTTTGGCCATGATGCGAACTTCCCGCCGATCCTCACTGAAGTCTTTCCTGTTACGAACTTCTTAGGATACAGGCAGCCGTGCGCCCACCTGCCCCGCGGCCGGAGAGATGGCGCTCGTCCCGGACTTCGCCAAGGCAATCCCGTCTAACGAAATCACAGAAAGCTAGCGGACTGCTTCAGCGTGAGGAGAGATCGCCACGCTGCTATCCTAAAACGCCATGGGTCGCTATCTCATCTGGATCATTCTGGCGCTTCTCTGGGCAGTGATCGCCGCGGCAGGCATGCTGCAGCATCACCCTGGCAATGCCGCGCTGGAAGGCGGCGTGGCGATCTTGTTTTTACTCATCGGCGTCTCTGTGCGGCGCCGCGACAGAGCAGCCGCAGCTCGCCGCTATACCGCCAATCGGCCCAGGTAGACCGCCATTCCGGCGACGGCGTCCACGCTCATCGCAGAGAGCGTGTCGATCTCTTCGTGGGACCGGATGCCGCCCGCCACGATCAACTGGCGCGCGGTAAGGGCGCGTAGATGCCTTGCTACTTCAAGCGGAAAGCCCTGCATGGTTCCTTCGCGATCGATGTGGGTGTAGAGGAACGCGCCACAGTATGGCTCAAGCGCGGCAATGGCCTGCTCCGGAGTGAGATCGACCTGCTGCTTCCATCCCTTGATAGCTAGACGGCCTTCGCGCGTATCCACGCTGAAGACCAGCTGCTCTGCTCCGGCCGTTGCAGCCAGCTCTTCTGCGAAGCCGCGGCGCACCCTGGCGCCCTCCGCAGCGCCTGCCTCAAACAACGCGGAGCCGATAATGACACGACGTGCACCGGCTGACAGCATCTCCTGGGCGCGCGCGAGTGTACCGATCCCCCCGCCCACCTGGCATGGAAGACGCTGGGCGATCTGCTCAATCAGCGCGCGGTTGTCACCCTGGCGCATGGCTGCGTCGAGGTCGATGAGCTGCACGATGGGGTAGGCGGCGAAGCGCTGGATCCAATGCTCCACGTCGTCGAAGGCGAGTTTCAACTCCCTGCCCTGCACCAGCTGCACGATGCGGCCGCCCATCAGGTCGATCGAAGGGATCAGCATGGCAGCCTCACCGGCACGCCTTGTGCGGCCAGCTGTTGCTTGAGCTGGCGGGCGTCCGCGATGCCGAAGTGAAAGATACTGGCCGCGAGCGCCGCATCCGCGCAACCTGCAGCAAAGACATCCACAAAGTGCTGCGCATTGCCCGCGCCTCCGGACGCAATTACCGGAATGCTGAGCGCGCGGCTGATGAGCGCAGTGAGTTCGCAATCGAAGCCATCGCGTGTGCCATCGGCGTCCATTGAAGTCAGTAGGATCTCACCGGCCCCGCGTTGCTCTGCTTCCCGTGCCCAGTCCAGCACGCGGCGGCCTGCGGGCCGACGGCCACCATTGACAAAGACCGCAGCGTCTTCCGGAGCGCGGCCCGCGCGCCGCGCGTCGATGGCCACGACGACTGCCTGTGAGCCAAAGCTCGCACCCACAGCCTCAATCAAAGCCGGATCGGCCAGCGCGGCGGAGTTGATACTGATCTTGTCTGCACCAGCATCGAAGAGCGCAGCAGCATCGTCTGCTGTACGCACTCCACCACCAACGGTGAAGGGCACGAAGATTTCACGCGCTGTTCGCGCCACGGTATCGACCAACGTCTTGCGGCCTTCATGGGTTGCGGTAATGTCCAGCAGCACGATCTCGTCTGCACCGGCAAGCGCGTGGCGATGTGCCAGTTCGGCGGGATCGCCAGCATCCAGCAGGTCGACAAAGCGTACGCCCTTCACCACGCGGCCCGCAGCTACATCGAGACAAGCGATGATGCGCTTGGTCAACAATCGGAAGGCGCCGCGAGGAAGTTGCGCAACACCTGGAGCCCTGCGTCGCCGGACTTCTCTGGATGAAACTGCACGCCGAAGAGGTTGTCACGCTCCACAGCTCCCGTGAATGCGCCGGAATACTCCGTGACGCCAACCGTCTCCGGCACCAGTGGCGCGTAGTAGCTGTGCGTGTAGTAGACAAATGTGTTTTGCCGCAAGCCCGCGAGCAAGCGCGAGTGAGGCGCGGGCTCGAGCGTATTCCAACCCACGTGGGGCACCTTCTGGGCTGCGTTGAAGCGCGTGCACAAGCCGCCGAATGCGCCCAGCCCGGGGACCCCTTCCGCCTCAGCACTGCCCTCGAAAAGCCACTGCAGTCCGACGCAGATTCCGAGAAACGGCCTTCCGGCCGCAATCACATCGCGGATAGCGTCATCGAGACCTATCTCCCGCAGGCGTGCCGTAGCTGCAAAGTGGCCGACCCCGGGCAATACGACCCGTTCTGCTGCCCGAACCTCCGCTGGATCTTCAGTCACACGCGCATCGGCGCCGAGCGCAGTGATCGCCTTCATCACGGAGGTGAGGTTGCCTGCCTTGTAGTCAATGACAGCGATCACAGCAGGCCTTTCGTGCTGGGCAGCATCTCACCCAGCTGCTTGTCGCGCGAACAGGCGACTCGCAGCGCGCGAGCGAAGGCCTTGAAGAGCGCTTCTATCTTGTGATGGTTGGAACGGCCGTAGAGCGTCTTCAGGTGCACGTTGGCACGCGCCCCACGCGCGAAGCCTTCAAAGAAGTCTTCCACCAGTTCGCTCTGCAGGTCGCCCACCAGCCGCGTCTTCACCCTGGTCTTCACCACGCAGGCCACGCGCCCGCTAAGATCGATTGCCGCTACTGCCAGCGTCTCATCCATCGGCATCACGAAGTAGCCCGCGCGCAGAATGCCCCCCTTGTCGCCAAGCGCCTTATCAAAGGCCTCACCCAGCGCGATACCCACGTCTTCCACAGTGTGGTGCTGGTCCACATCCAGATCGCCATCGCAGGCAAGCTCCAGATCGAAGGCGCCATGGCGCGTGAACAGCTCCAGCATGTGATCGAAGAATCGGATGCCGGTACGCACGTTATAGCGCCCCTGGCCTTCGATCGTGAGTTTGAGCGCAATCTTCGTTTCCGTCGTATTGCGCACAAGCGCCGCGGTACGCAGGCGAGCGCCCGGTTTAGAGCGGGTTGCAGTTGGCCGGGGTGTCGCTATGCGTGCCATCCAATCTCCTTCAATGATGCTGCGATGGCGCTGTGCGCCTGCAGCATCTGCTGACGTGTGCCCACGGTGATGCGCACCAGTCCATCGCACCCGTGATCTGCAGAGCGGTCGCGCGTGAGGACGCCGCGGGTCCGCATGGCGGTGACAAATGCTGCATGAAGAGGTCCGATACGCGTCAGGAGAAAGTTAGCCTGGCTCGGCCAATGCTGAAGTTCAAGGGCATCGAGCGATGCGGCGAGCATGGTGCGCGCCGCCTTGACCTCGTCCACATACCAGCCGAGGTACTTCGTATCCGCCAGCGCGGCAGGCAGGCAGGCCAGCGCGAGTTGATTCACGCTGTACGGTGAGATCACACGCCGGAGCCACTGCATGGTATCTTCCGCAGCAATCAGAGCCCCAAGCCGCAGGCCCGCAAGTCCATAAGCCTTTGAGAACGTGCGGGCCACGACCAGATTCGGCACGCTGCCTATCAGGTCAATCACCGTCTCGCCGAAGAAATGGAAGTAAGCTTCGTCCACTAGAACGACCGCCTGCGGCGCATGCTCTGCGACTTTCAGGATGTCTGCACGGGAGATGGCGGCGCCGGTAGGGCTGTTGGGGTTGGCAATCGCAATCAGCCGAGTGCGAGGGTGAATTGCGTCAAGAATTGCCTTCAGCGGAAAGCAGAAGCCAGGCCCCGCCATGATTGCGTCTACCTGCGCCTCGGCCGCCGTAGCGTAGACCTCATACATGCTGTAGGTCGGGACAGGAAGCAGCATGGCGTCGCCGCGGTCAAGGAATGCCTGGCAGAGTACGTGAATCGCCTCATCAACGCCATTCGTCAACAACACCTGCGATGGCTGTAGACCGAGCAAATTGGCAACGAGCGCCTCCACCGCGTACCGCTCGGGGTAGCGTGTAAGATCTGCTGCGGTTACGTTATGCAAAGCCTCAAGCACTCGCGGCGAGCAGGCAACCGTATTTTCATTGAAATCCAGCCGCAGGCCGTCTCGGCCAGCCACTGGCGGATGGTATTCCTTGATGTTGCGCACTCCGGCTCGCGGCTGAGGAGCGTGCTGCACTAGCGGTTCACGCACGATCAAGCCTGCGCTGGATAGCGGCAGCGTGGCCGGCGAGCCCTTCTGCCTGGGCTAGTGCAACGGCCTCTGCGCCAACTGAGCGTACCCCCTCGGCTGTGTAGCTCTGCACTGTAATGAGGCGCACAAAGTCAAGCACGCTCAAGCCGCCCCGTGCCCGCGCCACGCCGCCCGTGGGCAGCGTGTGGTTGGGGCCGGAGATGTAGTCACCCAGAGGCTGGGCGGACCAATTGCCGATGAAAACCGAACCGGCGTTCTGCACCCAGGCCAGGTCTTCTTCGCTATCTACGGTGAGGTGCTCAGAAGCCAGACGGTTGGCCAGGGTTCGCGCCGCTTCTTTTGTCTCCGTCACCAGCACGTATCCATTGCGGCGCAGGGCCTGCTTCGCCACAGGATTGTCGTGACACTGCTGCTCTACCTCGCGAAGGACGCGCTGTGCCAGTGGCGCGTTTGGAGTGATCAACATGCTCAACGTCTCCACATCGTGCTCTGCCTGGGCCACCAGGTCAGCGGCGATGGCCTCTGGGTGGCCGGTTTCACTGCACACTACAATCTCAGTGGGGCCTGCCAGCATGTCGATTCCACAGTCGAAGGCAACCATGCGCTTCGCTGCAGTTACATATAGATTGCCCGGCCCCACAATCTTGTCTACCGCCGGCAGCGACTCGGTTCCGTAAGCCAGTGCAGCCACGGCGTGTGCTCCCCCGACCCGGTAGATCTCCTCAAGACCAAGCAGCGCAGCGGCCGCGAGAGTCTCCCGTCCAGGATTGGCGCAGACAACGACAATGCGCGGCACCCGCGCAACCTGCGCCGGGACGACGGTCATCAGCAGTGAGGAAGGTAAAGGATGGCGGCCGCTGGGAACATAGCAGCCCACCGCAGCCAGCGGACGGACACGTTGTCCAGTGCGCACGCCCGCAGCCGGCGCCATATCCCAGTCGGCAGGAAGCTGAAGTTCGGCAAAGTCCCGAATATTGCGAGCGGCCAACTTCAAAGCGCTCCGCAGCTGCGGGCTGGTCTCCTCCCAGGCGCGGTGCAGTTCTCCGGGACTTACGCGAAGAGGCTGCTTGCGGGGCACTCCGTCAAAATGAGCGCGTGCACGCAGCAGCGCGCGATCGCCACCGCGGCGAACATCCTGAACGATGTCTGATACCTGGCGCTCGACCCGGGCCAGCGCCACGCCGCCGCGCTGCTCCAGGCTATGTATCAGCCGCTCTACCTTCCTGCTGCCACTGCCGCGAGTTGTCAGCAACTCCATTGTTGCCTCCCTGACGATCGACTCAATGAAGCCCTAGATCACGACTTTGTTCAATGGATACTCCACGATGCCGGTGGCCCCGGCAGCCTTCAGCTTTGGCAGTACATCGCGGACCACTCCCTCTTCCAGAATAGTGTTCACTGCCACCCACTCCGGGTCGTGGAGCGATGACACCGTAGGCGAGTTCAGCGCCGGCAGTACCTGCAGTGTGGCTTCCAGTTGTTTCTTGCGCACGTTCAGCATCAGGCCAACCTGGCCCTGCGCCGCGATGGCGCCCCGCAACATCAACGCCAGGTTCTGCACCTTTTCACGCTTCCATTCATCGCGCATTGCGCTGCGATTGGCAATCAGATGCGTTTCGCTCTCCATCACGGTATCGATGACGCGCAGACGATTCGCACGCAGTGAACTGCCCGTCTCCGTCACCTCAACAATCGCATCGGCCAGCGTGGGCGGCTTCACCTCCGTCGCGCCCCAGCTGAACTCCACCCGCACATGCACGCCCTTGGCGGCGAAATAGCGCTTGGTCACTTCCACCAGCTCGGTCGCGATTGTGGTGCCTTCCAGATCCTCTGCACGCAGATAGGGCGAGTCTTCGGGCACCGCAAGCACCCAGCGCACTTTGGTGCGACTTTGCTTCGCGTAGGTCAAGCTGGTGACGCTCTCCACATCCAGCCCGCTCTCGACCACCCAGTCCACACCAGTCAGTCCAGCGTCGAGCACCCCCTTCTCCACATAGCGAGCCATCTCCTGCGCGCGAATCAGCATGCACTCGATATCAGCGTCGTCGATCTGAGGAAAGTAGGAGCGGCCATTCGCGTAGATGCGCCATCCGGCGCGCTCAAACAGTGCGATAGTCGCGTCCTGCAGGCTTCCTTTCGGGATGCCGAGCTGCAGCTTCTGACTTGTTCCTGTCGCGGTCACGCGCTCACCTCGGTGGCAATGCTCACTGCAACCGGCCGGGTGAAGCAGCTGACCGTACCCTCATGACAGACCAAGCCGTCCCCTTCCACAATCACCTGGAACAGCAGGGTGTCCTGATCGCAATCCGTCGATGCCGCGACCACGCGCAGCCGGTTGCCGCTACTCTCGCCCTTCATCCACAGCTTCTGCCGGGTGCGGCTCCAAAATGTAACAAGGCCGGTATCGAGTGTGTGCTGGTAGCTCTCCTGGTTGAAGAAGCCCACCATCAGCACTTCCTTACTCCCGGCATCCTGGACGACGGCGGGCACCAGACCTTCCATCTTTTCGAAATCGATCTCTACTTTGTTGCTCACGTATGTCTCTCCCGGTATTTGCTGGCTCCAAACGCACAAAAGCCCACCTTGCGTAGGCATCGGCGGGCTGCTGGGACTTGATCTTCGCTTACTGCTTTATCTTCCGGAAGAGTCCGCCGACACGTTCGCCACATGGTGATGATGGTGGTGGCGATGGCGGCGATCGAGCGTCATGAGGGGCAACTCTCCGTAAACACAACGCTAGCGTCTCGCCCGGTGTGTGTCAAATCTGCAGCGTCCTCAGTGCGCGGGTGATTGCAGCAAACCCCAGGCCAGGCGCGGGCCGCGCTCCAGCGCGAATCGCGGCAGACTGGCGGAGCCGACGTGCACGGCGAGCAGTTCGCGAAACAGTTCCGGCTGTGCTTCCAGTGTCCGCAGACCGCGACGCTCGAGCGCGGGCCAGCGATCCATGGCAAGCAGCAACTGAGCCATGGCATGCGGCAACCGAGCCAAGGCGCCATGCACCTTCTGGTAGGACGCGAGATCTCCTGCGACGATCGCGTTTGCCAAAGCGATTGACTGGCGAAACGCGATGGCCAGGCCCTCACCCGTGACGGCGTCGACGGAGCCGGATGCATCGCCCACCAGCGCAATGTTGTCCGTAGCGACCCGGTACAGCTTGCGAGTGGCAGTGGCGGCGCCACGTTCCCGCGAGGCGATTGGTGCGCCATTCAATCGTTCTTCAAGCTCCGGGTAGGCAGCTAGATAATCTGCTCTGTCAAAGTGCGGATCGCGCGTCACGAAGGCAACGCACACGAAATCCGTCGCGACGGGCGTGACGTACACCTGACCGGTCTTGCCCCAGTGGACTTCGACAAATTCGCTCCAGGGCTTGAGCTGATAGTGCCTGCGGAAGCCGAAGCGTACGCGCTCGGAACGTGTTCGATCGAGCCCCGCCCACTTCCGCACCGTAGAGCTTTGGCCATCCGCTCCAACCAGCCAGTTGAAATGCACCGGCTCCCCCTCGACCAGCAAGGAAGTCCGGTCAACCAGCCGCGCCCGCGCGTTCCAGGCGATACGCACTCCGGCCTGCTCGGCGCGCGCGATCAATCGGCGATGCAGATGGGTTCTGCGCACCCCGATGCCGAAGTGGTTTGGAAACGCGGCCTCTGCCTGATTTTGACTGTTTGAAAACCGAATGCCGCGGAATGGAAGGCCGTCCTGCGCCGTGATCTCCACGCCCAACAGATGAAGCGAAGCCAGCGCATCCGGCATCAGTCCCTCGCCACAACTCTTATCGATGCCGGGGGCGAGCGGCTCGATCACCAGGCAATCTGCGCCTTTGGCGCGCAGCGCAATGGCCGTGGCGAGCCCCGCCGGCCCACCGCCGAGAATGACAACGTCTGCCGTGGTCTTAGACTGTTCCATGCATTCCCACTAAAGCTATGACTGCTTTGGGCGGCGCAAGTAACACACATGAGCGTTCAGGGCACCGATTGCGTGGCGATTAACATGCTTGCAAATATACAGTTGTCTCAAAATCCACAATCGGGGCAAGTTTCGCAAAAATCAACAGCTTATGCACCTGCTATGTTCGTATTTCCTGTGGCGTGGGGCGGTCTGAGTGGACACTTTCGAGGCGGAGTCTTTACGGCGTCTACGCAAGGCGCAACTTTGCCCAAACTGTAGTAGGCGTATACCGAGGGGAACTGCGGTGGCTCGAGGCTCCGGATCGTTTTGCAGTCTTGATTGCGTGGCCTCCTATTATGCGGCGGAGTTCAGCGAGCGAGCAAGGCGGCTTGCAACTGCTGCTCGGAATTAGTCTTGCAGAAATTGGAGGGTGTGTTGGCATCAGGGAACCTTTTTCCCACACGGGCGCCGGGCGGCGACGGGATTTTGCCTTCTCAAGAGATCCGCAGCCTGATCGAGACGGGCATCATCAGTTCAACTCATGAGATTGGCGATGAACAAATTCAGCCGTCAAGTGTGGACCTGCGTTTGTCCAACGAAGCATACCTCGTTCAAGCGAGCCTTCTAGCTGGCCGGTCCACCACATTGATTAACAAGGCCAAGTCCACTGGGATGTTCAAGGAAAAATTAGACATCTCGGGTCCGACGCGCTTGGAGCGAGGTTCCGTCTACATCATTCCTTTGATGGAGAACTTGAATCTTCCGTCCGATGTCTACGGCATCGCCAATCCAAAAAGCACGACGGGAAGACTCGACATCTTCACTCGATTGATTACAGAGACCGGCGACGAATTTGAGAGGGTGCGGAAGGGATACGCCGGTAGGCTTTATCTGGAGGTAGTGTCTCAGACCTTCCCGATTATCGTTCAAGCCGGGATGAGACTGAACCAGTTAAGACTTGTACGCGGCAAGCTGAATGCTGCCGTAGATAGTAGATTAAGGGAGCTGGACGAAGGCAATTCTCTGATCGAACCTGATGAGGATGCCCCTCAATTCAGCATTGATAGGGGCCTTAGAATAACGGTTGATTTGCGCGGGAACGGTTCGGGGGTTGTTGCATATCGAGCCAGGAAAGATGCCCCGCCCGTGGATCTCAGCATGGTGAACCACTATGACACCGAGCGTTTTTGGGACCCCATCTATAAAGCGCCTAGTCCTCAATTCATTCTGGAGCCGGGGGCATTCTATATCCTTGCATCGAAGCAACGGATCCGCGTAATGCCAAACTATGCTGCAGAAATGCTCCCATACGATCTGGCGACACAAGAATTCCGAGTGCACTATGCAGGCTTTTTCGATCCCGGCTTCGGCTACGGGGCAGATGGCGAGATACCAGGCACCAAAGCGGTTCTTGAAGTGCGAGCGACCCAAATGCCCATCCTCTTAGAGGACGAGCAGTTTGTTGGCAGACTGCACTACTACAAGATGGCCTCGACGCCCGACATCGTGTACGGATGCGGGATCGGATCCTCTTACCAGCAACAAGGGCTGACGCTCAGCAAACAATTCAAGCGTGCGGACAACACTGGCTCCGACGCTGAAGTTAAGCGGGTGTCCGAAAGCGGCGTGTCTGACGAAGAGGACGATGCTCGCTCGGTTCTCGCGCTTCAAATCTCTTTCTAGACATGAGTTTTACATTCGCGATGGCTTTGATTCAACCTTCACCCGGTTCCATTCTTTCTTCAGATATGTTGCCGTCGCCTCGCGTAGTTGGATGAGTCCTTCGGCCAGTTCACTGGATGAGGAGCTAGCCTCAGTCAGGTCTCGTACGTGATCGGCAAGCATTTTGATCCTTTTGTCTTCGGGATCGCTGGGGTTTAGATGGAGAACTATTTGGTGCAGTAGAGTGTCTCTGTGTAGTAACAATTCTCCCGTAGAGCTAGGCAATGTCTTCGCGTCACGCAGCCTAGAGCAAAATTATAGATAGTGTAATGTAGAAGAGGCGAGACTCTGCGACGACGACGATATGGCGCGAGCCTACGAGGACGATTTGCGCCGGAAGATATTCGAGGCGCATGCGAAGGGTCATGGTAGCTTCCGCGAACT
>JBBRLT010000039.1:0-32612 GCA_038231235.1 Terriglobales bacterium | reverse complement strand
TTGCCAGGCGCTCCAGTTCGGCTCTCTGTACCTGGCTCACAACTAACGCATGCTTCTTCGGGCGTCCTCGACGAGGCTCCATGCCTCACCTTAAAACAACCACCTTTTATATACAATCTATTTATGACTCAGAAGACTAGGCTAGAAAGCGGCTGGTCGAGGCGCAGTAGATGATTCAGACGCCTCTTCCACAATTAGCCGCGCCGCTAACTCCGCAGGCGGGCCAGCAGGTCCTGAGGGTGCACGGGCTTGGCGAGGATCTCGAACTCATGCCCCTGGGTGCGGGCGCGGTCCAGCAGGTCGGCCGTGGCAGCCTGGCCGGAGAAAAGCAGAATCTTGCAGCTGGGCAGCATGCCGCGGATTGTGATCGCAGCATCGATGCCGTTCATGTCCGTCATGATCACATCGGAGATAAGCATGTCCGGCTTGAGCGCCTTTGCCATCTCCACTGCCTTCTCTCCGCTGTAGACGGCTGTCGCTTCAAATCCAGACTGGTTCAGAATGATGGCCAGAGTATCGGCGATTACGCGCTCATCATCGGCGACCAGAACCTTCGGCTTTCCTTGTATCTCGGACATTCGCTCCCTTTTCTACTTGCGATCCATACCTGCAGGCGTGTCCTGGGCAATCCCAAGGTTTTCGCCTGAGCGCTCCGCACTTCTGCTGGCTAACTCTCGCTCTGATGATACGCTTCTGGCGGGAGATGCTTCAGCTTCCCGCAAACAAGCAACGCATACATTCACTGCAACCGTCAGGCCACCCGAAGCCGTCCGTTGCGCCACGCCTGGCAACCTGATGGCAGCGACGGCCGCTATCACCATCCACGGATGGCCGTCCCTTTCGTCAGCCTTGGCACCGCGAATCTTTATGACAGAGACCATCATTCGCGCCGAACAAGTCGAGAAGTATTACGCACAACCGAGCGAGAACCGCATCCAGGTGATTGCGCCGACCAGCTTGTCCATCGTCCCGGGCGAGATCGTCGCCTTGCTTGGTCCCTCAGGCTCTGGCAAATCAACGCTGCTGCGCATGCTTACCGGGCTCACCAAGCCCTCGGCCGGCGATGTCTTCTGGCACGAAACACCCATCGCCAAGGTGCAGCCCAACGTATCCATTGTCTTCCAAAGCTTCGCGCTCTTCCCCTGGCTCACGGTGCTGGAAAACGTGGAGGCTCCGCTGAAGGCGCGCGGCATGGATGCGGCGGCGCGGCGGGAACGCAGCCTGCGCATTCTGGACACTGTCGGCCTCGACGGCTTCCAGGCTGCCTTCCCCAAGGAACTCTCCGGCGGCATGCGGCAGCGCGTCGGCTTTGCGCGCGCACTGGTGGTGGAGCCCGAAGTGCTCTTCATGGATGAGCCCTTCTCCGCGCTGGACGTGCTGACGGCAGAGAATCTGCGCAGCGAGCTGATGGAGTTGTGGCAGAAGAAGACCATCCCCACCCGCGCCATCTTTTTGGTTACCCACAATATTGAAGAGGCCGTGCTGCTGGCCGACCGCATCATTGTCCTGGGTCGCAACCCCGGGCACGTGCGGGTGGACTTCCGCGTCACGTTGTCGCAGCCGCGCGACCGCAAGTCGTCCCTGTTCACCCAACTGGTCGACTACATCTACACCGTGCTGACCCGGCCCGACTTCAAGCCGAGCAATGTGCCGGAGCGCGTCGCCATCCGCGATCAGCGGCAGATGCACTACCAGATGCTGCCCCACGCCCGGCCCGGCGGCATTGCGGGACTGCTGGAGATTCTCATCGACCGCGGCGGCAAGGACGATGTCTACAAGCTGGCCGATGAACTCTCCTTCGAGCTCGATGATCTCTTCCCTATCGTCGACGCCGCGCAACTGCTCGGCTACTTGAAGGTCGAGGAGGGCGATGCTGCCATCACGGAGAGTGGGCGGCTGTTTGCCGATTCCGAAATCCTAAAGCAGAAAGAGCTGTTCCGTGAGGCAGCATTGGAGCACGTGCTGTTGCTGCGGCAGATCACGCGCGCGCTCGATACCAAGAGCGATCACACCGTCCCCGAAGACTTCTTCCTCGACATGCTCGACGAGCAGTTCTCTCAGGATGAGACTCTGCGTCAGCTGGAGACTGCGATCAACTGGGGCCGTTATGCGGAGTTGTTCGATTTTGACGCCGGCCGGCGCCGCTTCGTGCGGCCAGAGGTAGAAGAGATCCCGGAGACGCTGACCGAGGAAACCGTCGAGTGAGGCCGCTCACCACACAGACCTTCTCCCGTGCCCTGGTGGTCGAGCGCACCTGGCCTGTGGTGCTTGACCTGACGGTCGCCGCCTTCTGCCTGGCCTGCTTCTACGCCATGGTGCTGCTGGGCCATTACTGGTTTGGCCGTCCTGTTCCTTCAACGCAGATCTCGCAGTCGGCCAGCGCGCTGCCACTCTATGCCTTCTACTCCGTGGTCCGCATCGGCGTCGCGTATCTGCTTAGCCTGATATTCGCCGTGGGCTATGGCTATTTCGCGGCGTACCATCCGCGCGTGGAAGCGTTCATGATCGCGGTGCTGGACATCCTGCAATCGATTCCCGTACTCAGCTTCCTGCCCGGCGTCATGCTGGTGATGGTCTCGTTGCTGCCCACACGCCAACTGGGCGTGGAGCTGGGCGCCATCCTGCTCATCTTCACTGGCCAGGTGTGGAACATGGCCTTCAGCTTCTACTCCTCCATCCGCAGCATTCCGCGTGAGCTGCGCGAGGCCTCGCAGATCTATGGCTTCAGTGCGTGGCAACGCTTCTGGCAACTGGAGCTGCCTTTCTCCGCCATCGGCCTGGTGTGGAACTCGATGGTATCGGTTGCCGGCGGCTGGTTTTTTCTGATGGCGTGCGAGATGTTCGTGCTGGGCGACCGCGACTTCCGCCTGCCAGGTCTCGGCTCCTATCTGCAGGTAGCCGCCAGTGATGGCAACACGCGCGCCATGATCTGGGGCCTGGCCACCATGATTGCCATCATCGTCGCAACGGATCAGCTGATATGGCGGCCGATGATTGCCTGGGCAGACAAGTTCAAGTTCGAGCAGGTGGAGAGCTCGCAGCGCGCCACCTCTCCCATCCTCTACGCATTGCGCAATTCAAATGTGATCGGTTGGGTGCGCGATCGCACAATAGTGCCTGCCGAAGAGCGCATCTACGCCCGGCTGGCGGCGCATCGTATGCGCAGCATGGCACGGCCCGCACGCAGCCCGGCCGCGCGCCAGCGCTCCCTGCTGGTAAACAGCCTGCTGTTTGCAGGGCTGCTGGTCGCGGCACTCATCGCGGCCTTCCACGCGATCCTGCTGCTGCGTCAACTGCATGCTGCAGCTATCCTTCAACTGCTCAAGGGCGCGGGCGCCACCTTTCTGCGTGTCAATCTTTCGCTGCTGATCGCCGCAGTGTGGACCATCCCGGCAGGCGTGGCCATCGGCTTCCATCCACGGTTGGCGCGTATCGCGCAGCCCCTGGCGCAGATCGCCGCCTCCGTCCCCGCTACGGCCCTGTTCCCTGTTTTGCTGCTGGCGCTGGTGCACGCTGGCGGTGGGCTCGGCATCGGGTCGATCGCATTGATGTTGCTGGGCACGCAGTGGTACATCCTGTTCAACGTCATTGCCGGGGCCATCGCGATCCCCTCGGACTTGAAGGAGGTCTCTGGCCTGTTTCGCTTCGGCAGCCGGCAGCGATGGACCACGCTCATCCTGCCGGGCATCTTCCCCTATCTCATCACTGGCATGGTGACGGCCTCCGGCGGCGCCTGGAACGCGAGCATCGTGGCCGAGTACTTCCACTTGCATGGGCAGACGCTGCAGACGCTCGGGCTGGGCGCGGAGATCAGTCGCGCCACTGACCACGGGCACTTCGCTACTCTGCTCATGGCGACGATCATCATGGCGCTGATGGTGGTCACAGTGAACCGGCTGGTCTGGCGGCCGCTCTTCCGCCTGGCGGAGACCAAATATCGGCTGGAAGGTTAGAAGCGCGTAGAGACGAACCAGACTCGCTGGTGTGGGGGCCGGTCCATACTGCTCTGGGATACCATGCCGTTGATGATGGAAATGGATCATCCCGCTGATGTGATATCCCGTTCCGAGAGATGGTGCTGACCCTTCACAGCTAAATATGAATCCGCCAACCGCGATCACTTCGCTGCGGCCGAACACTCAACGCAACACCGCCCATGCCGGCTCGCTGGCGCTGGGACGCTGGGAAATCCTAGAACATCGGTAATGAATGCCAGTCATGTCCGAGGCCATCCACGATGCAATCAAGCCAGCATCATCCCCGCTGCACATCCTCCTGGTGGAGGACAACGAAGACGACGCATTCCTGCTGATCCGGTACCTCGAACGCGCGGGCTTGCATCCTTTGGTCCGCCGGGTGGAAACAGCAGAGGCCATGCTGGACGAGCTGTCAGGTTCCGAGATCAAATGGGACGTCGTACTGGCCGATTACAACTTGCCACGGTTCAGCGCGCCCGCCGCCCTGCACCTGCTCGAGCGTGCCGGTCTTGACCTTCCCTTCATCGTGATGTCCGGCGCAGTCAGCGAGGAGACCGCAGTCGACGCCATGCGCGCAGGCGCGCACGATTACATCTCCAAGCAGAACCTGGCACGGCTGGTTCCAGCCATCGAGCGCGAGCTGCGCGAGGCTCGCGCCCGCAGCGTGAAGCGCGATACGGAAGAGGCGTTACGCATCAGCGAGGAGCGCTTCCGCCGCCTGGTCGAGGCCATGCCAGTCGGGCTCATCGTCATGGAACCGCAGGGCACAGTGCGCTACGCCAACAACACCATCGAGCGCTTGCTGGGCTATAGCGAACAGCAACTGCGCAGCGGCGAAGTCACGTTGCTCAGTGTCTTCGATGAAAGCAGCAGCAGTGCCATGCTTGCCGGCTTGCGCAGCGCTGCCACCAGCTCCGGTCCCTTGCGCCCGTTTGAGGCACTATGCCGCGGCCGCGATGGCGTGCTGGTTCCAGTGCTGGTGGCGCTCGCGGCGCTGGCACCCGAGGAAACAGGAGCGCAGACCCCTTCAGAACAGGTCGCCGTCTTCTTTGTCGATCTAACCGACCAGAAGCGCAGCGAAGAAGTTCTGCGCCGTACTGAAAAGCTGGCCGCCACCGGACGGCTTGCTGCCTCCATCGCGCATGAAATCAATAACCCTCTCGAAGCGGTGACCAACTGCCTCTTCCTGGTCGGCACCGAGCCAATGAACGAGCGGGCCCAGGAGTTTCTGCGGATGGCGCAGAGAGAGCTGGATCGTGTCACCCACATCACCACCCAGACACTGCGCTTCTATCGCCAGAGCACGCGGCCCGTCGACGCGGACGTGAACGAACTCATCGAGAGCGTGCTGGCGTTGTTTGAGCCGCGCATGCGCACCTTCTCCATCCAGATTGATCGCCGCTACGGTACGGTGCCTGCCATCTCAGCCTACGACGGAGAGGTTCGTCAGGTACTGGCCAATCTGGTCGGCAACGCGATGGACGCCATGCAGCGCGACGGCGGGCGTCTATTGCTGCGCACCGCGCGCGGGAACCATCCTCGCTCTGGCGCGCAGGGCATTTACGTCACCATCGCCGATACGGGGCCCGGCATGAACGCCGCCACGCGCGCACGCATCTTCGAACCCTTCTTCTCGACCAAAGGCGTCAGGGGGACAGGATTGGGGTTGTGGGTAAGCCAGAACATCCTCGAAAAGCACGGCGGGTATACGGTAGTCCGCAGCCGGCCCCACGACGCTGGTAGCGGCTGCGGCGGAACAGTCTTTCGCGTCTTCCTGCCGCTGCAGCCGCCCTTGCTGGATGCGGCACAGAACGCCAGTTGATCACGCCACTCTGAAGCAGGCGCCGCCAAAGCAACGTCCGGTGCTGATTGCGCTTCTGAGTGCTGGAACCCCCAAAATTTGTACAAGAGCAGGACACATTTAGACATGGCACGCACGCTTCTGCCGGGAAAGCCCTATCCGCTGGGCGCGAAATGGAACGGAAAGGGCACAAACTTTGCCCTCTATTCGGAAAACGCGGGAGGCGTCGATCTCTGCCTGTTCGATGAACACAATGAACAGACAGAGGTCTTGGCACTCGAGGAGTGCACGGCCTTTGTCTGGCATGGCTTCCTTCCCGGAATCCAACCTGGCCAGCGTTATGGCTACCGCGTTAAGGGACCGTGGGACCCTGCGAATGGCCAGCGCTTCAATCCGGCAAAGCTGCTGGTAGATCCCTACGCGCAGGCCATCGAGGGCTATGTGCAATGGGACCCCACCATCTTTCCCTATACGTTTGGCGGGAAGGATGCCGATCTGAACCGGAATGATGACGACAGCGGCCCAGGCATGCCGAAGTCCATCGTGGTCGATCAGCGATTCGACTGGGAGAATGACCGGCGCCTGCGTATCGCGCTGGCCGACTCGATCATCTATGAGGTCCACGTCAAGGGCTTCTCCATCCTGAACCCCGCAGTCCCGGAGAAGCTGCGCGGCACCTACGCCGGCCTCGCGCATCCGGCCAGTATTGAGTATCTGAAAAAGCTCGGGGTCACCGCAGTGGAACTGCTGCCGGTGCACCACTTCATCAATGACAATCACCTGGTGGAGCAGGGGCTGAGCAACTACTGGGGCTACAACACACTGGCTTTTCTCGCTCCGGCAGAGCGCTACAGCTCTGACCCAAGTCCTGGCGCCTCAGTCAAAGAGTTCAAGACCATGGTGAAGGAGCTGCACAAAGCAGGCATCGAGGTCATTCTCGATGTGGTCTACAACCACACCTGCGAGGGCAACGAGATGGGTCCGATGCTCAACTTCAAGGGCATCGACAACACCGTCTACTACCGCACGGTGGAAGGGTCGCCCCGCCACTACATGGACTACACCGGGACCGGCAACACGCTGAATGTGCGGCATCCGCAGGTGCTGAAGCTGATCATGGACAGCCTGCGCTACTGGGTGACGGAGATGCATGTGGACGGCTTCCGCTTCGACCTGGCGGCTACACTGGCGCGCGAGTTGCACGATGTTGACAAGCTCTCCGGCTTCTTCGACATCATCAATCAGGACCCGACACTGGCCGACGTGAAGCTGATTGCCGAGCCCTGGGACGTAGGCGATGGCGGCTACCAGGTTGGCCAATTCCCCGTCATCTGGGCAGAGTGGAATGGCAAATATCGCGACACCTTGCGCAAATACTGGAAGGGCGACGAGGGTCAGTTGAGCGACCTCGGCTACCGGCTCACTGGCTCCAGCGATCTGTATCAGCACGACGGACGCAGGCCATACGCCAGCATCAACTTCATCACCGCGCACGATGGCTTCACACTGCATGATCTGGTCAGCTACAACGAGAAGCACAATGAAGCGAACGGCGAAAACAATCAGGATGGCACCAACGACAATGCCTCATGGAACATGGGCGTCGAAGGAGAGACCGGCGACGAAGCGATCCAGCATGCGCGCGATCGGCAGATGCGCAATCTGCTGGCTACCCTGATTTTGTCTCAGGGCGTTCCGATGATCTCTGGTGGCGATGAACGCGGCCGCACGCAGCACGGCAACAACAACGCCTTCTGCCAGGACAACGAGATCAGCTGGTATCAATGGGAGCCGGATGAACGCAAGGACCGGCTGTTTGAATTCACCAGCCGCTTGATCCATCTACGACGGAAGCACAACAACTTCCGCCGTCGCAAGTTCTTCCAGGGCGCAGCCATCCACAACTCGCAGGTGCGCGACATTGCCTGGTATGACGCCAACGGCATCGAGCTGGACGAGGGCGCGTGGAGCGCATCCTGGGGGCGCAGCCTGGGCGTGATGCTGAACGGACGCACCCTGAATGCCAAAGACCCGCGCGGAAATCCCGTCATGGATGATTCCTTCCTCCTGCTGCTGAACGCCTATCACGAAGGGGTGGAGTACAAGCTGCCCGCAGCACCCGCAGGCGGCCGCTGGCAGTGCATCATGAACACGGACGACCTGCACGAAGAATTTGCCCGAAGCGACGTAGATGGCAGCATCATCGTCGCCGGCAGATCCACAGTGCTGTTGACCGAGTGCACAGACGAGACAAACCTGGATGAGGCCGGCCCGGAAGATAAGGACTGACATGCAGCGCCGGGGTGAGGAGAGCCATTGACGACGCCCGCTCCGATTCGCTGCGGTGTGATTGGCTTCGGCCTTGCCGGGCGCATCTTTCACTCTGCCGTGATCGACGCGACCGAGGGGCTGGCGCTGGCAGCGATCGTGCATCGCAGCGGTGATGCAGCGCGTGAAGCGTATCCCCACACCCCCGTCTTCCGCTCCGTCGAAGAAATGCTGAGCGAAGGGGATGTGGATGTCGCCGTGGTGGCGACACCGAACGAGAGTCACGCGCCGCTGGCAACGCAATGCCTGCATGCGGGCAAGCATGTAGTGGTTGACAAGCCAGCAGCCGTCTCGTCTTCAGAGGCCGCCTCCCTGCTGCATTCGGCGCGCGAGACCGGCCGCCGGGTCTTCGTGTATCACAATCGGCGCTGGGATGGTGACTTCCTGACTGTGCAGCAACTGCTTGCATCGGGAAGGCTGGGCCAGGTGCGCAGCTTTGAGTCGCACTTTGATCGCTTCCGTCCCAACCTGAAGCCGGGGGCGTGGCGGGAGCAGCCGAAGCCCGGCAGTGGCATCCTGATGGATCTGGGATCCCACCTGGTTGATCAGGCGCTGGCGCTGTTCGGATTGCCGCAGGCGATCTGGGCGGATGTGCGTGCCGACCGCGACGGGTCCGAGGTAGACGATGCCTTCGACCTGCGTCTGTTCTATCCGGAGTTGGCGGTGTGGCTCCGTTCCAACTCCCTGTCGCCCCTGCCCGCAGTGCGCTTTCAGGTGAGTGGCACGCGCGGCAGTTATGCCAAGTACGGGCTGGATCCGCAGGAAGATGCATTGCGCGCCGGCGACCTGTTCCGCTCTGCGCCATGGGGCATGGAGACTGAGAGCGCATGGGGAGCAGTCACGACGCTGGGCCCTGACAACGAGACCGGGCATACGTTTGTGCCCACTCTCCCGGGTGACTATCGGGGCTTCTACCGCAATGTGCGCGACACCTTGCAGGGCGAAGCCAGCCAGGCAGTCACGCTCATCGATGCATGGCGAGTACTGCAGCTGCTGGAATGGGCGCGGGAGAGCAGCAAACGCCGCACTGCCGTGAACTGCGACTGGAGCGGAACGCCGCAGCCTTGATTGCCGCAGCCTTGATGCGAGCGTCCGTCAGCTGCGAGCGTCCGGCACGTCAGCTGAGCAGGCGGCGAGCGGCGCCATAGCTGATCTTGAGGCTCTCGATCGGCGGCTTGTCGCTCTCATCCTGTTCCACGTAGTAGTGCTCGACCCCGAGCTTCTGCGCCTCTGCCAGCAGGGGACGCCACGCAATGCTGCCTTTGCCTACCTCGGTAAAGTGGCTGGCCGCTTCGTTCAACTCCTGGCTGGTGGGCTGGCCTGCTTTTCGATCTTTCAAGTGGAGAAGCCGGACGCGCCTGCCCAGCTGCCGCAACAGCAGGACCGGATCACGGCCTGCCTGCGTAATCCAGTAACAGTCCATCTCCAGCCATACCAGCTCTGGATCGGTCTCTTTCAACAGAATGTCGAAACCCGTCGTACCCTTCAAGTCCTGGAACTCGTAGTTATGGTTATGGAAGGCGAAGTGCATGCCATGCTGTTGGCATAGCTTTCCCCAGTCGTTGAAGGTCGCGGCAGCGCGGCGGTAGCCCTCGGGCGACCCCCATTGCGATTTGGGCAGTATGGGACAAACCATCCACTTCAATCCCAGACGGCGAGCATAGGACACCTTCGACGGAAAGCTCTCGTAATCGAAGTGCCCGCTTGCGGCACTCAGCTCCGCCCGGTGGGTCATCGCCAACAGCTCAGGCGCGGAGTGTTTTTCGAAGAGAGCTGCATTGAACTCAACCTCTTCGTAGCCGATGGCGCGAATCTGCTTCAGTGTCTCCGGCAGATTCTTCTCCGCCTGCTCACGCACGGTATATAACTGGACACCGAGAGGGGTCTGCTTCTCCCTGGCTAGTGCCAGGGCTGGAGCCGCGCTTGCTGAAAGAGTCAGGAACTTACGCCGGGTCACCATGTTGACGCCATCATAGCGAGAAGCGCCAGGAACTGCCACCCGCGTTCAGATCAGCGAAGCGTGCCCGCTTCGCCGTAGTAGGACCACTGCGAAGGCGCGCGCGGGGTGCCAGCGGAACCCAAGTGTCCTATGTGCTCAGCAGCTCTTCATACCGTGCTTATGCCGAGCGAAGCTTCGCGGGTTCCTCGCGCAGCACCCACCAGATTCCTACTGCCACCTCTGCCGCACCCACCCAGCGGGTCAGCTCCGGGCGCTTGGCCATGAAGCTCAGCAGCGTCCGGAAGGGCTCAGGCCCCATCCGCCACGCCCGCGCCTCGCGCTGCGGCGCCATCATCGCCAATAAGCCATCGCCAACCAGTACCATCGCCGTAATGTGTTTCATCCGCAACGCCATCTTTTGAGTCTCCTCTGTTGATGCCCTTTCGGATTGGATGCAAACGGCGAGCAGCCTCGACCGCACTCTGCCACGCAGCATGCGCGAGAGCCTTTGGATGGACTGGATTGCAAGAGAAAAGGGCCAGGCTGTTCGCCCGGCCCTCCCCGCTGCTGGATGTGTCTACTGAACTACGATGTTCAGAGGCAGCGTGTGGACGACGCTGACTGTGGTGTTCGGCTGGCCATTTGCAAGCACCGCTGCCGTGCCCGTGACGATCACCTTATATGTGCCCTTCTGCAGAACATTACCCAGCAGACTATTTCCAGTAACGATCTGCCCGTTCTTGCTACTGCTAGCGCCCGAGGGATCCGGGAATTTGACTCCGCAACCAGTGACGCCGAAGGCAACAACGATCAGTGCCAGGGCGCCGATCATCGATTGCCATGAGCGGCGACGAGCCGGCATCCCGAACAGGAAGACACAGGCCAGGGCTGCTCCGCCTTCGGCCATCCACAACAGGCGTGGGTTGGGCGGAGAGAGCTGGGCAAAGACTATACCGGAGGCCGCCTGGCAAGTCACAGTGTCGTTGGTGTAGGGAACACTTAAGGTAACGCTGGCCGGATTTGCCGCGCACGTTAGACCGGGAGGTGTTGTGAACGTCAGCGCTATTAGAGGAGAAGGCCGAACCCGATCAAAGTTATTCAGCGCCCCGAACTGCAGGCGGAAAGTGGCCGTCGGAATGGTTGGTGACACCACTCCGTACGACTGCAGGGACTGCATGGTGAAGTCAGGAGTCGAGCCGTGACCATAAATGTTCACCGTGTAAGGGTTGGCGGACGACGTCGCGTTGTTGGCATCGCCACTATATTGAGCAACGATGTAACTCTGTCCCAGGGGCAGCGTAATCAGATTCGCTGTAGAAAGATTCAGGGTCGCAGCGCCCCCACTGACATTACTCTGACCTATTTGCGTGCCATTTGAGAAGAACGTTACACTGCCGGTCGCGTTTGATGGCGTCACCGTCGCGGTGAAACCTAGGGTTCCTGAATTCGCAACATTGACGATGCCTAGTGGCGCGCTCGCAAGTGTGGTCGTAGTGCTCACCAGCCCGCGGGTCAGACCGACGTTGAAGTTTAATGGCGCCGATGTCGAAGCGGCATAATCGCCAGCGGGCACATCCGGTATGAAGCTGGCGGTTAGTAAGTTTGAGAGCAGGAACAGATTCGCTGCTGGCCTTATCACAGCAGTAGCAGACTGATCAGTTCCCGTATTGACGCCCAAGCTGAGGCGAACTGCTCCGCCAAGCGGCGCTCCATTGAGAAAGAACTGCACTGATCCGCGTGGAGCCGGACCGGCGGCACTGGCGGTGGTGGGGGTCACGGTGGCAACAAAGGTGACCGTGCCATTGTTCGAAGCCAGGCTTGCCGCTGTGCCCGACAGTGTAGTGGAGGTGGGCGCCGGGCCGACTGTCACCGTCAAAGGGGTACTCAAAGTCGTGCTGGCGTAGGAGTTGTCGCCTGTGTAGACCGCAGTGAAGCTGTGCGCGCCAGGATCGGTGCGACTGCTCTGAAAAGTCACGGAGCCAAGGGAACTTACGGGCAGGATGGCCACGTCCGCTCCGTTGTCACGAATCGTCATCGAACCGCTGGGCGTTCCAACGTCATTGCGATTCGCGGGATTGGCGAGCGTGAGCGTGAACTGAATCGGCAATCCGTACGCCTGTGCAGAGCCGTTGGTAAAGTTTTGGCTGGATACGTCGATTCTGGAGGCCACTTGAGAAACAGTGATGGGGATCGATATAACCGCAGGACCGAAGGTTTGGTCGCCAGCATAACGTGCGATCAGGGTGTAGCTTCCACCGGGCAGGTAAGACACTGTACCGTCGGCCGCCTGGCCATTGATCAGTGTCAGCGACTCGACGCCTTGACTCGCTACCTGCGGCGAAGACGTGGTGATCGCCACATCACCAGTCGGCGTGCCAGAGCTACCCGTGACGCGAACGTTCACTTGCACGGGATCGCCGTGACGGAGGGGGTTAGGGGCTGGAATGTTCGGTCCCGGTTGGGTGAGGGTCAGCACAACCGTCGCAAGTGCATTCGGAGGCTGCCACGCACTGATCAGTTGCGCCACGTCGATGCTACCCAGCCCGGAGGCCGCATCGTACCCCGGACCCGCCTGATAGCCGGAACTGAATCCAGCGACGCAATTCGGTGATCCGCCGACACACTGGACGGCATTTGTTCCGGCCGTGATGTCATGAAAGGCGCCCGGAGTCCGCGCGTGCGTGGCGTAAAGTGTTGGGTTCAGATTGCCCTGTGGTGCGCCGTTCTTGGCTTGGATCAGAAGCGCGACGGCCCCGGCGAAGACAGCTGCCGAGGCGTTGGAGTCGCCCCCCGGCGTGAACTGGAGGAGGGCGGGCGATCCATTGACGCAATCGCCTGGATCGATGCAGAGGATGTAAGAGCTGAAATTATCGCCCGTTCCGCCGAACATGGAAACGTCCGGGACCACGCGAGCCGTGGCCGATATACCACTCGCCACACTGGTCTGATACGACGGCTGCGGGTGCGGGCCTTGGACGAAGGGGCCCGGACCGGTAGGGCTGCTCAGTGTGATCTCACCAAGAGTACTGATACCGCCACCAGTCGCCTCAACGACCTGACCGAAGGACGCTAGATTGCCTGATGTGTTACTGGAGTTATCGGGCTTTTCCCGAATGTAGCCCCGGGCGTCGGTGTACGTCGTCCCAAAGTTGAAATGGCCACCCAAACCGAAATCAAGTATAAGGCCGCCTGGATAGTAGAAGTCACTGGCTCCCACAGCCGTGTTGTAAGCGGTCGAAGCATAGCCGTTGACAGCCAATCCCTGATTCGCAGCCGTTTTCCGGTTGCCCGAGGGCACTGCGTCACACTCCTCGGCACCGCCGGTACCGGTCCCGACAATGACAGAGATGCCTTGAGCGGCCGCCTGCTGCCAAAGACTGGTGAAGATGAAGTTGTCCGCGGCACCAAGATCCCGCTCACAACTCTCGAAAGGAAATACCAGCACCTGCACTGCGTTGTCCTGGACCGCACGGAAGGTCGCAAACTGCAAGCCGGAGGCATAGTCCGTCGTGGCTGAAACGTAATAGTTGATACCGGCGGCCGGTGCGACGGCCGAGATCAATTCAACTACCTTGTACCCAAGTGCCTCGTCGGCGGTGATCCCCGGATCGTCCCCATCGGCGATCACCGCCGTCGGCACAGTCGCGGGTGGCAGGCTAAAGGTGGTGCGGTAGTTTGCAGGAATCGCCAGATTGATATTCGAGTCATTGATGATGCCTACTGTCACGCCCTGGCCCGTGTAGCTGGCGGTAGGAATGTCGTAAATCACCGCCAAATCGCCCGGTGAGATCGCTTCAAAAGAATTAAAACCATGATTTGGGTTCCTGTCGAGATAGAGCGGGTTTACCTGGCCTGTACCCCTGTTCAGGATCAACGGCTGCGCGACCGGGCGCTGCAGTGCCTTGTAGTTGTTCATCGCGGCGATGCCGGACACTACGGGCGCGAGTGCCACGGGGATCTTCGGATCGCTCGCATTGGCGTGAAAGGTCTGGCCATGCGCCGTGTAGGTATGCAGCTCGGTCTGGAAGGTCGAGCGAATCTGGCCCGCGGTTCCGGAAAATTCGACTGCCATTTTGTTGGAGAAGACGCGACTCACTGCGAAGCCTTGGGATGATAGGAACGATGTCACCGACTGCACGTCCGCGTCGGATACGCCGAATTGCGCCCCGTAGGTCTCGGGCGTCAGCCACTTGTGATAGCTCGGCGAGTGGGAATCCTGCTGGGCAGCCAGCATATGCTCCAGGGTCGCCTGCTGCTCGTCGCTGCGCTTCAGCACCAACATCATGCGGCCGGTTGGCGTGGCATCGGGCACCAGTCCGCGATCAAAGCGAGGCTGCGCCAGCGGATGAGTGTTCCCCTTCAGCGTGACCATCTGCGAGGTGTCGACCGCGGAGTTGATCCGCGGAGTCGCCAATGCCGTCGTCGTCTGACCGTGGGAGGCGAGAGCCGTAAGACCAAGCGCAACCTGCAGCGCTACGATGCCGAGCGGGGAGATGCCGTGACGATTCGAAGACATAGCCATCCTGAAAGAAGTGATGCGATCCGTGGTTCCGCTCTGTTGCGGCGAGCCGCTCTGGCGGATTCAATTGAAGACCCTGTCCGGGCCCCGAGTCGATACTGCTCAACGCACCCAAAACCCCGGGTGCTGCTTACACGAAATGCTTAAGTTGCGATGCTACTGAAGGGGAGCGAGCGACTCGATTCCCCAAAAGTCGCACCTTTCCCGAACCGGAACCGCCCATAGTTACTGATCGTTCGACCTTCTCGGCCAACAGCGGAGAACGCCGGACGAATCGCTTGCGAGGTCGAGTGTAGTCGAAGCTCATCGAAACTGTCTTGAAATTCCTGCGTTCAGGGCTGGTTCAGCCTGACCCCCAGCTCTCCCGGAATGGAACCTGTTCTACCGCCGGATACCAGTCCATGCCGGCCATAACGGGCCCACCGAGCGGGGGACTGCAAGCCGCCCCGCCCCGCCAGACACCTCAGCGGCCCGTGGTCTCCGCGGCGGGCAACGCCTGCACTTTGCTGTGGCGCACGGAGTACGTGAAGTAGATGCCGAGTCCTACGATCAGCCACACCACCACGACAATCCACGTAATCAGGGGCAGGCTGAACATCAGATAGAGCGCCGACAGAATGCCCAGGATGGGCACCAGGGGAACCAGCGGTGTCTTGAACGGACGCGGCAGATCCGGATGCCGTCGCCGCAGAATCCATACCCCGGCGCTCACAATACTGAAGGCCAGCAGGGTGCCCATGTTGACCAGCTCAGACAGCCGGTCGATAGGCAGCAACGCCGGCAAAAACGCCACAATGGAGCCGACCAGGATGTTTGAGATCCAGGGCGTGCGGAATTTGGCGTGGATCGCCGAAGCCCACTTGGGCAGCAGACCGTCCCGGGACATGGAGAAAAATACTCGGCTCTGACCCAGCAGCATGACCAGCATCACAGTAGCCAGACCGAAGACCGCGCCGACCTTGACCAGCAGGCTGCCCCAGCTGATCCCGGTAACATCGATGCCCACGGCGACCGGGTCACCCACGTTCAGCGCCTTGTAGCTCACCAGCCCGGTCAGGGTCAGCGAGACCATGATGTAGAGGATGGTGCAGACCACCAGCGAACCAAGAATGCCAATGGGCATGTCGCGCTGCGGGTTCTTCGCCTCCTGCGCTGCCGTCGATACGGCGTCAAAGCCGATGTAGGCAAAGAAGACTGAGGCCGCGCCGGCAGCAATACCGCTGAAGCCAAAGTTCCCCGCCGCGTCCTTGGGCGGAATGAACGGATGCCAGTTCATCCGCGGCAGCTCTGGATGCTGCATAAGGTAGTGGATGCCCAGCACCAGGAAGATGCCAACGCAGGCGAGCTTCACGATCACGATCAGCGTGTTGAAGTTGGCTGATTCCTGAATGCCAATCACCAGCACGACCGTCACCAGCAAGATGATCAGGAAGGCCACCAGGTTGAAGACCCCTGTCACATGCTCCAGGCCAACCGTCGACGTCCCCGGCGGCAGCGCACCGGCAGAGAGCCACTTGTCATGGAACTTGTAAATCATGGTGCCGGTGGTCGCGGTAAATCGGGCAAAACCGGGTGGAATGGCAATATGCAGCTGCTCCAATAAGGATACGAAGTAGCCGGACCAGCCGGACGCCACGGTCGCAGCGCCAAAGGCGTATTCCAACACCAGGTCCCAGCCGATGATCCAGGCCACGAACTCGCCCAGGGTGGCGTAGCCATAGGTGTAGGCGGAGCCGGCGATCGGAATGATGGAGGCAAACTCTGCGTAGCACAGACCGGCGAAGGCGCAGGTAATGCCTGCCAGCACGAAGCTGAGCGCAATGGCAGGGCCGGCATGTTTGGCGGCTGCCTGGCCGGTGAGTACGAAGATGCCCGCGCCAATCACCGCGCCGATACCGAGCGTGATCAGGTTCACCGGGCCCAGCGAACGTTTCAGTGTGTGCTCGCCCTCTTCACCCGCCTCCTGGGTCAGCATCGAGAGCGGCTTGGTTGCAAAGAGTCTGGCCAATGGTGTGCCTCCAAAAAAGTTCAAGTGCGCCGGTGGTGGGGGGCGCTACAACTACGTCTTCTTATGACCGCCGGTCCAACCAAGCCAGGCATTCCCGCTGGGCGGTTTCTGCGCTGTGCTGCCTAGCAGACAGTTTTACTGTAAAAGCAGAAGAATGTCCCGAACCCTTTCCGTCATGGTCTGGTCAGGACCCGGCATAAGTGCAGAGATCATGGCCACCGCGTCCGCTCCTGCCTCGATGACGCTGCTTGCGGCCTCGGGTGCGATGCCGCCGATCGCTACCAGCGGCAGCCCGGTCAAGGCTCGCGCCGCGGCAACTCCGGCAAGACCCACCACCCGGTCAGGGTTTCGCTTCGTCGACGTTTGAAACACGGGTCCGATCGCTACGTAATCCGCCGCACCGGTCTTCACTGCCGCACGCACCTGGGATTCATTGTGCGTCGAAACCCCCAGCAGCGAACTGGTTCCCAGCAAAATGCGCGCCTTCGCTATGGGCATATCCTGCTGGCCCAGATGAATTCCATCCGATTGTGCAGGATTGCGCAAGTGCACTCGATCATTGAGCAGCAGAGTCGACTCTCCACGGACAAAGTACTTCCGCAAGACGCGCATGGAGGCCACCACCTCCGCATCGCTGCCATGCTTGTCCCGGTACTGCACCCAACGCACGCCAGCCTGGTAGAGCGCGAGAGCCGCCGCCTCCAGCGATAGGTCAGCATGGATCAACATCTCGGCGTCCAGGATGGCGTAGAGACGGGGCAAGCTGGTGAAGGGCGCCGTATGCCATGTCCTCATTGCGAATCTCCGCCGTGGTGCGCAGAAGAACAGAAAAGCAGAGCACAGCTGGCGCGACGCGGATTCACTTGAATGCGTCTCCCTGCATCCCTAGTCGGGCAACTCCGCCATCCGCGCCTTCTCCCGTTCGAAGAAGCGCTCCATGAACTTGGTATCGAAGCGGCCTTCGCGGAACTCCGGGTCGCGGAAGATGCGCCGGTGCAGCGGAATGGTGGTGTGGATGCCTTCGACGACGAACATCTCGAGCGAGCGCTCCATGCGCGCGATGGCCTCAGTGCGGTCTTTACCTTGCACGATCAGCTTGGCAATCAGCGAGTCGTAGTAGGGCGGCACAAAGCCCTCCGAATACTGCGCCGTATCCACGCGCACGCCGTTGCCGCCGGGGATGTTGAACGCCGTGATGCGTCCTGCCTAGGGCGTGAACTTTTCCGGATGCTCCGCGTTCACTCTGCATTCGATGGCATGGCCGCGAATCGTCACTGGTTCGGTTACGATCGACGAGAGCCTCTCGCCTCCAGCGATGCGTAGCTGCGCCTTCACCAGGTCAATGCCGGTCACCATCTCTGTGACCGGGTGCTCCACCTGGATGCGGGTATTCATCTCAATGAAGTAGAGCTTGCCATCCTCGTCCATCAGGAACTCGATGGTTCCCGCATTCTGGTAGCCGATGTGCTCCAGGCAGCGGCGGATGGTCTTGCCGATCTCCTCGCGCATCTTCTCATTCACCAGCAGCGAAGGCGCCTCTTCAATCAGCTTCTGGTGGCGACGCTGAATGGAGCACTCGCGCTCGCCCAGTGACAGCACTGTGCCGTGCTCATCGGCCAGCACCTGGAACTCGATATGGCGTGGCTGCTCGATAAACTTTTCCAAATACAGGTCGCCATTGCCGAAGGCATTCGCCGCCTCCGTGTGCGCGGCCTGGAAGAGCTGCGGCAGTTCGTCCTTGGAACGAATGACGCGCATGCCCCGGCCACCGCCGCCCGCGGATGCTTTCAAGATCACCGGAAAACCAATCGACTCTGCCCACTCCAGCGCCTCGCCCTCACTGGCGATCACACCCTCCGAGCCGGGCAGAATCGGCACCTTGGCCTTCTTCATGGCCATGCGCGCCTTTTCCTTCTCGCCCATCAACCGCGTGACTTCCGGCGGCGGTCCAATGAACTTGATGTTGGAGGCTCGACACACTTCCGCAAAGTTGGCATTCTCGCTCAGCAGGCCGTAGCCAGGGTGGATCGCGTCGACATCCGCAATCTCTGCCGCGCTGATCACGGCAGGTACGTTCAGGTAGCTCTCCGCGGAGCGCGGCGGCCCAATGCAGATGGCCTCATCGGCAAAGCGCACGTGCAGCGAGTTGCGGTCCGCCTCGCTGTACACAGCGACCGTTCGAATCCCGAGTTCCTTGCAGGCGCAGATAACACGGAGCGCAATCTCGCCGCGATTGGCGATGAGTACCTTACGAAACATGAGCTCCCTCTGCTGCTCCACCAGGGCGGCCGCAGTCCGCCATGGTCAGCGTGGCCGCACCGAGTAAAGCCGCTGACCGTATTCGACCGGCTGGCCGTTGGTGACGAAGCGCTGCACGATCTCGCCCGTGGCGTCAGATTCAATCTCGTTCATCAACTTCATCGCTTCGACGATGCACAGAACCTGTCCCGCCTCGACCAAGTCCCCGGGCTTTACGAATGCCGGCGAGCCGGGCGCAGAGGACTCATAGAACGTGCCGACAATCGGCGACTTCACGATGTGCAGTCCGGCATCTTCATCGGCAGACGTAAGTCCGGCGGGTGCGCTTGCTGCAGGGTGCGCCTGCGTCACTGCGGCCACCGGCGGCAGGCTGACCGCTGCCGGCTGGGCCTGCTGTGCACTCATCAGCTGCGCCAGCTGGGCAAGATTCGCCTGCTGGGCCGCTGCGGTGCCGGCAAACTTCAGCCGCACCTTCAGGTCGCCCCATTCCAGGTCGAACTCGCCGATATTGTTTTCCTTGAGAAACTCAATGAGCTGCTTCAGCTCTGCTATCTCTTCCGGATTCATGCTTCCCAATCTTCTTCGTCCTGTGGTGTCGCCATCTTCGTCGTCAAGCTGCCCACCTGCGTCTACAACTCGATCCATGCCTTGGTAGCCGGCGTCAACACCCGCGCTCCGCGCCGTTCCACTACTAACGTGTCCTCAATGCGCAGGCCAAATTGATTTGGCAGGTACACGCCAGGCTCGATGGTAATGACCATCCCCTTGCTTAGCAATGTCTGTTGCCCGGCTGCGATGCGCGGCGACTCGTGAATCTCCAGACCCACGCCATGCCCCGTCGAATGCGTGAAGGAGTCGGCCAGCCCTGCCTGCCGCAACACGCTGCGTGCTGCCTCGTCGATCTCCGCAGCCGCTACGCCGGCCCGCACTGCTGCGACGGCATTCTCCTGCGCTGCCAACACTGCGTCGTAGGCCTCTCGCTCACGCGCGGAAGCGCGTCCCATGTGCACAGTGCGCGTCATGTCGGAGCAATAACCGTTGAGAATAACACCGAAGTCGAGGGTGACGAAGCCGCGCCGCGGCAGCCTGGCTGCGGAGGCAGTGCCGTGCGGCAACGCCGAGCGCGGGCCACTGGCCACGATGGTCGCGAAGGACATGGCCTCCGCGCCTGCTCGGCGCGCGGCATACTCAAGCTCGGCGGCGACTGCGCTCTCGGCGATGCCTGGGCGCAGAAAGCCGAGTACCTGCTCGAATAGGCGCACCCCCAGCGCGGCGGCAGCAGCCATCGCCTCGATCTCTGCTGCGTCTTTGACCATGCGCTGCTCGGCCACCAAGGGCGAGGCCAGCGCAACGAAGAAGCCGCGTGCGTGTCGGGTACCGCCCTTCACCGCGGCCTGCATGGCGTGCAGTGCGGAGACGGTGGTCGCCTCGGCATCGTAGTGCGCATGCTTCACCCGCGTTGCCGCCAGCCATCGGCAGGCCTCGGCTGCCGCAGAGCCGCGGGCAACGCGCACCTCGGCGCCAGTCACCTGGGCAGCGGCCTGCGCAGTGTAGCGGCCATCGGTCACCAGCAACGCGGCTTTCTGCGTGATGGCCAGCGCAGCGTTCGACCCGGTAAAGCCGCACAGGTAGCGAACGTCGGGAAGATGCGTGACCAACAGCGCAGCGATCTTGCCCGAAGACATGGTGGCGCGCAGGCGACTGAGTCGTAGGCGATGATTCATTGGCTCACGGCAGTGCGTGGTAGGCGGAGTTCGTGAGGGGACTTGCAGGCGATCAGTGATGCAAGGGAGCGTTGCCGGTAGCTTACCGCGCTGCGCTCTTGCGCTGCGCAGGCCGCACACTCTGCACTGGTTTCGCCTTTGTCCGCGCGGGCTTGGTTCCGGTCGCGGGAGCGGTATCCCCACCCGAGCTCTGCTGGTCCATCCAGTCGTTCAGGCGCGAGCGCTTGAAGCGCCACCGGTTGCCCAGCTTGAATGCCGGCACGAAGCCCTCCGACGCATACTTATAGAGCGTGTCCGCGCTGATGCCGAGATAGTCTGCCGCCTGCCGGATGTCCAGCACCTCGCGCGGCTCCTGCATTGCCGCGGAGACTGCCGTCGGGACTCCCGGGTGGTACGCCGCCTGTGCCTTCATCGGAGATCGAATCCTTTCAAGGGGACCTGCCTCCCGGGCAGCACTGCGGACCCGGCGTCTTGTATATACCCTGTTTCTTCGGCTCCCAGCAAGGAAACTTTCCGGTCAGAGCCGGATACGCCGGTGGTTTGCTTGCCGCAGGTCTGGTTTTACTGGAGTTTAGCCAATGTCTGCAAAGAAGCATCACCGGAGAGGACGGCCCGGGGGCAAGCGGCTCACCATGAGTAACGTTTCGTCATCCCGACCGGAGCGGCGTAGCCGCGTAGCGGAGGGATCTGATGTCCCTCCATCGACCTAGACCCAGCCAGCAGATACAGTAGGTCCCTCCACTCCGCTGCGCTCCGGTCGGGATGACAGGAGGCAGTTTGGAGAGGGCAGCTCAGGCCAGGCATGTAGGGGCGCTCTATACGCCTCGCTGAGCGGAGTGCACTTCTACGCTAGTTATCGCGGCGATGCAGCGTCGGGCGGTCGTCCTCGGTGTTGGTCTGACCGTTTGGGTTCTGCGCGTTCGGGTTCTGGCCGTTCGCATCGGGCGAGGTCGAGGCTCGGCGCAGGGTCGGCTTCTTCTCACCCTGCCCATCGCGCAGCTTGCGCTTGTTTTCGATGCGCGCGAGGCGCGACTTCACATCGTCGAACTCTGAGGTGGTGATGACGTACTCATCCTTGGGCGGCAGCAAGTGCGAGATCTCTGTCTGCGTGCTCGCGATGCGATCCGGGGTCTGGGGATGATCGGAGAAGGTCTTGGCCACCAGCCCGGGCTTGGTCTTTTCGAGACTCTGGATCTTCTCAAAAAAGGCGGCCAGAGCCTGCGGATCGGACCCGGCCCGGTACCTCGACGGCCCGCCACGGAAGTCGGCCTGGCGCTCGAAGTCGCGCGAAAACTGGAGGAAGGTGATGGGGATGCCCACACTGGCCGCTTCGTAGAGACCGTAGCCCAGGCCGCCACCTACGAAGATCAGCGGGATGGTGCCGAATTGCGCATAGTTCTGGCGTGTCTGCTCGCGTACCGCATGGTGTGCTGCCACGTGGGCAATCTCATGCGCCATCACGCCGGCCACCTCCGCCTCATTATCTGCAGCCAGCACCAGCCCGCTGTTGACGTAGAAGAAGCCGCCCGGCAATGCCATCGCGTTGATCTCATCCGAATCGATCACCTTGATGGTGAATGGAACCTTCGCGTCGGAGTTCTTCACGATGTTCTGGCCAATGCGGTTCACGTACTCGGTGACCACCGGGTCATTGATGAACTTGACGCTCTTTTCAATCTCCAGCGAGAAGGACTTCCCTTCCTTGATCTCCGTCTCGGTCGAGTACCAGTTTCCCAGTCCCCGTCCCCCGATGTCGCGCGTCCCCACGGCGTTCACGTCGTCCATACTGCCCTTTTTCACGCCGGGCATGGTGCCATCCGGGCCGGGTTGCGGAGCTTCATTCTTCTGCGCTTTGATGGTGACCTGCGGCAAAGCCGCGGCTGCGGTGGCGGTGGGCTTGCCAGAGTCCTTGCTCGAATCCTTTCCCGCATCCTTCTTGGACTTCTTCTTCCCAGACGTGTTCTTGGGGTCACTGGCGGGGGGCGTCTGATCGGCTGGCGGAGCGGTCGTCGCAGCGGGCGTACCGCTGGCGTGTGTATCGGGAGCGGGAGCCTGCGCAGAAGCGGGCGTGCTCTGCTCAGGCGGCGCAGCCGGTCCGGCAGACTGGTCCGTCCCCTGCGGTGCGCCCGAGGGTTGCTGTGCAGTCGGCGGGGCAGAGGTTGGCTGCGAGTTTGTCTGAGGGGCCGATGCCGCCGGAGTGCTGGCGGGAGCAGAACCGCCCGTCTGCTGCGCCTGCAGGGTCAGCGAGGCCATGGCCAGCAGCGCTGGCAGAAGCATTCTTTTCGATCGAGAACCGGATACCCGCATCGCACCACCTCAGAAGGCCGGCCGGCAAGCCCATGCAAGCGTAGCTCGGCGTTTCTTTAGACAGAATACGCCCGCAAAGGTGAGCCATGCTCGGAATGGCCGCTCCTAACCCTTAGACGCAGGGAACCAAGAGGAGTATGTCGGCGTGTGCAGCCGCTGGACGGTCTACACCTACAAGAGAATTGCCCTAATCGTAGTACTCAAGCCCCAGATGCGTGATCAGGTCCTGACCCATGATGTGCCGCAGCGTGTTCTTCAGCTTCATGGACTGAATGAACAGGTCGTGCTCCGGGTAGAGCCCCTGGGCAGTCATCGGCGACTTGAAGAAGAAGCTCAGCCACTCCTGGATGCCGCGGTGCTTCAGCTCCGGGGTGCGAGAAGCCAGGTCCAGGAACATGATCAGGTCCAGTGCTAGTGGAGCAGCCAGGATGGAGTCGCGGCACAGAAAGTCCACCTTGATCTGCATCGGATAGCCCAGCCACCCGAAGATGTCGATGTTGTCCCATCCCTCCTTGTTATCACCGCGCGGCGGGTAGTAGTTGATGCGAACCTTGTGATAGATGTCCGCGTACAGGTCCGGATACAAGTCGGGCTGCAGGATGAAGTCGAGCACGCCCAGCTTCGATTCTTCCTTGGTCTTGAACGACTCGGGATCGTCCAGAACCTCGCCGTCCCGGTTGCCCAGGATGTTGGTGGAGTACCATCCAGCGACGCCCAGCATGCGCGCTTTGAAGGCCGGCGCCAGCACCGTCTTGATCAGGGTCTGGCCGGTCTTGAAGTCCTTGCCGCAGATGGGTGCCCCGGTCTTCTTCGACAGGTCCTGCAATGCCGGCACATCGACCGTCAGGTTGGGCGCGCCATTCGCAAACGGGATGCCCTCGCTGAGCGCGGCGTAGGCGTAGATTTGCGACGGTGCAATGGAAGGATCGTCGTCCAGCAGACCCTTCTCGAACGCCTCAATCGACTGATGAACCGCCGTTGGTTCCAGGAATATCTCAGTCGAGCCGCACCAGATCATCACCTGGCGGTCCGTCTTGGTCTTGAACTCCTGGATGTCGTTGCGAATCTGCTGCGCCAAGTCGCATTTGCTGCGACCCTGCTTGACATGCTTGCCGCTCAGCCGCTTGACGTAGTGCTGATCGAAGACGGCCGGCATGGGCTGGATGCCTTCCAGAAACGGCTTGATCTGCTCCAGGTGATCGCGCTCCAGCACGGCCGCGGTCTTGGCCGCCTGATACATGTTCACGTCAAAGATGTCCCAACCAGTGAAGACCAGGTCGTCGAGCGCGGCGAGCGGTACAAATTCCTTGATGAGGGGAGTGTGGTTGTCAGTCCGCTTACCTAGCCGGACGGTTCCCATCTGCGTTACAGAGCCGATCGGCTTGGCGAAGCCCCGCCGCACTGCCTCGACGCCAGCGATCAGCGTCGTGGCCACTGCTCCCATGCCCGGGATCATCACACCGAGCTTGCCCTTGGCGGGCGCTATCGTCTGCGCGGCAGCGGCTGCTTGGCCGCCGTCCTTCGAACTGGTCATTGCTTGCTGGTCCATTCTTTGCGGGAAATGCTTCTAAGCTCAATTCCTTAGTCTGACGCCCGCATGCGGCTTTGGCAAATAAGGACAGCGAGAGCTGCTCATGTAAGGCACGCCTTGAGATCGGGCCGCCTCCATCGACAGCCGTCAGGCGTCAGCCGTCTTCCGGTCAGCCCGGCCGGTGCGTCCGCGCCAGTGCGACCACACAAACCACACGATCCCGGCCAGCAGCACCACTTCGACCGCAAGGTGGAAGCGATGGAATACTGCCTTGAAGCGCGGATCGGAGTCCCATCCTGCACCCAGCTTCATGCCCACATACGCCAGTGCATAGCACCACGGCCACGAGCCGAGAAACGTGTACAGGTGGAAGCGCAGCTGCGGCATCTTTGCAATACCGGCAGGCAGCGCGATGAAGGTGCGCACCACTGGCAGCAGCCGCCCGAAGAACACGGTGATGCCGCCATACTTCTCGAAGTAGTGCGTCACGCGGTCGAGATCGTGCTGGTTCAGCAGCACATACCGGCCGAAGCGTTCCACCATGGGCCGCCCGCCCCAGGCGCCAATCCAGTAGGCCACCACCGAACCCAGGTTGCAGCCCAGCGCCCCGGCAGTCGCCACCCAGAACAGCTTCAACTCGCCGGTATGCACCAGGTAGCCGGCAAAGGGCATGATCACTTCCGATGGCAGCGGGATGCATGCCGACTCGATGCCCATCAACAGCGCTACGCCCCAGTAGCCCGATGCAGAGATGACCGCGATGATGAAGTGCGCCAGTGCTGCCAGAATCTTTTCACTCATGCCTCGGCGAGTATATCGTTCGCGCACTTCGCGGCATGGCGACCACTGTGCTGGCATGACACCGGCATTGACTTGCGCGAGTCCTCCAGCGCCAAGGCACGTCCAATTGATGTATTGAAGAGAGATTGCGCCGAGTACAGGGGAAGACGAGCTTGCCCAGCCGTAAAGGCAGCGCCGGACACGGCCGCTTGTGGAAGTGGCTAGGTATCTCCCTGCTTTCCAGCGCCGTCGTACTCAGTGTGATTGCCACGGTGATGCTGCGTCGCGCCGGACCCATTCTGAAGGGCCGTGTGATCGAGACGCTGAGCACTCGGTTTGACAGCAAGGTCGAGCTCGACTCGCTGCAGGTGTCGATCTTCCACGGGCTTCAGGTTTCCGGCATGGGACTGCGCATCTATCCGCCGGACGGCGTAATGGCTGCCGGCGCTACCCATCCGCTCTTCTCCATCGCCCAATTCTCCTTCCACGCTCCATTGCGCAGCCTTTTCATCAAACCCACGCAGGTGGCAGCAGTCCGCGTGATGGGCTTATCCATTCACATTCCTCCGCGCGAGTATCGCGCCCAGGGGACGCCGCACAAAGGCCGCCGCGGAAAAATCAAGATCGCTGTCGGACGCATCCTGTGCGACGGATGTGAGCTGGTCATCGATACCGCCAAGCCCGGCAAAGATCCTAAAGTATTTGCGCTGCGCCACATCGTGCTCGAGGACTTCGGGCCCAAGCGCGCGTGGCCATACGACGCTACTCTCACCAACGCAATTCCTCGCGGCGATATCCACGCCTCGGGCACCTTCGGCCCCTGGAACACAGAGACCCCTGGCGATTCCGCGCTCACCGGCCGCTACACCTTCGATCATGTTGACCTGAACACCATCCGAGGTATTGGCGGCCTGCTCGCATCCACTGGCGACTTCCGCGGCCTATTAAATCGCATCGAAGTCGACGGCCAAACCGACACTCCCAACTTCTCGCTCGATACGGCCAATCATCCCGTACCGCTCAAGACACAGTTCCATGCGATCGTCGATGGGACCAGCGGCGATACCTACCTCCAGCCCGTCACCGCCCGGCTGGGCAACTCCACATTCACCTGCACCGGCGCGGTGGTGAACGTGAAGGGCAAGGGTCATGTGGTCGATCTGGATGTCGATATCCCTCACGGCCAACTGGAAGACTTTCTCAAACTCGCGGTAAAAAGCAGGCCACCCGTGCTTACCGGCGTTGTCTCGACTCAGGTCAAACTGCACATCCCGCCAGGAAAAGAGAGTGTTACCCGGAAGCTTGCCCTGCGCGGCAACTTCAGCGTCAGCAGGATGCACTTCAGCAATCGTCAGATACAGGACAGGGTCGATGACCTGAGCCTGCGGGCGCAGGGACACCCGACGGAAGCCCTGTCCGGCGCGCCCGATGTGCATTCCCGCATGAACGGCGCACTCGACCTGCGC
This sequence comes from Terriglobales bacterium, assembly GCA_038231235.1. Classification (GTDB taxonomy): domain Bacteria; phylum Acidobacteriota; class Terriglobia; order Terriglobales; family Acidobacteriaceae; genus KBS-83. The sequence continues at coordinate 5,973 of JBBRLT010000039.1, read as the reverse complement.
GATGGACGCATCTCCTTCAGCCGCCTCGACTACCAAATGCCCGGCGCCAGTTTGGCGCTGACCGGAATCTACACGCTGGACGGCAAGACGTTTGACTTCCACGGCAAGGTGCGCACCGACGCGAAGCTATCGCAGATGATCGCGACACGGTGGAAGTCGTGGCTGCTGAAGGGCGTCGACCCCTTCTTCCACAAGAACGGCGCTGGAGCGGAGATCCCAGTGAAGATCAGCGGGACAGAGAGCGCTCCGAAGTTCGGCCTTGACCTTGGCCACAAGAACAAGCCATAGGACAAGGGCGACAGACAGAGAGTAGCCTCCTCCGCTCTGCCACCCCAGCCTCGTCATTCTGGGCACAGCGAAGGATCTGCAGTCGATTGCTGCGCGCGCAATCTTAACCTAGGCGCGAAAGCAGTCCGGGGCATGATCGTCCACCATCCCGACTGCCTGCATCCATGCGTAGACAATCACTGGACCGACAAACTTGAAGCCGCGCTTCTTCAGGTCGGCCGAGATAGCCTCAGAGAGCGGCGTCTTTGCCGGCACCTTCCCTGTCGTGTTGCGCAGCGGCTTGTCATCCACGTGCGCCCACATGGTCTTGGCGAAGCCCGCGCCCTCATCCTCCATGGCCAGGAAGACACGGGCGCCGGCAATGGTCGCCTCAATCTTGGCGCGCGAGCGCACGATGCCCTCGTCCGCCAGCAGCCGCGCGATGTCTCTTTCGCGAAAGCGCGCTACGGCCTGCGGATCGAAGTCTCGAAACGCAGCGCGGAAGGCGGCGCGCTTGCGCAGGATGGTCAGCCATGAGAGCCCTGCCTGAAAGCCTTCGAGCATCAGCATCTCCCACATCGCGCGGCCATCGCGTTGCGGAATGCCCCACTCTTCATCGTGATAGACGCGCAGCAGCGGATCGCTCTCCGCCCATGCGCAGCGGCGTAGCTCGCGGGTCTCTTGCGTGCTTGCCTGGCTCACACGGCTTCTCCTGACTCCGGCTTGAATGCGAGGATTGGATGCCGCAGTCTGTGCTGGCGATACGAACATCGGGCAAGCGTCCCTGCTACCATCGAGAGGTAGAGGAGACTCACTATGGCCGAGACAATCGCCGCCCCTGAAGCGGCCGCCGACGCGCCCGCGCACAAGCCCGAAGCGAAGGCAGACAAGCCCATCCGCCGCCAGATGGTCGGCTTCACCTTCCTCAAAGTTCTGCCCGAGTGGCGCCGTCTGCCCGCAGCCGAGCGCGCTGAGCACAAGCGGCTCTTCGCCGAAGTCATTGCACGCTGGAACCAGCCTGGCCGGCTGCTCACCCTCACCTATTCCACCGTCGGGCTGCGCCCCGACTGCGACATGGTGCTCTGGCGCATCTGCTACACCGTCGATGACCTGAGCGAGATGACGGCAGAGCTGATGGCGACCCCGCTGGGCGGCTACCTGCAGGTCGCGAACAACTACATCTCCATGACCAAGCGCTCGCAGTACCTGATCGGCCACGAGCACGAAGGCCAGCACGACTCGAAGGGCGCTATCCGGCCCGGCGGGCAGAAGTACATCTTCATCTACCCTTTCTGGAAGACGCGCTCCTGGTACCTGCTGCCCATCGAGGAGCGGCAGCGGCTGATGAATGAACACATCCGCATCGGCCATCTGTATCCGCGGGTCAAGCTGAACACCACGTACTCCTTTGGCATCGACGATCAGGAGTTTGTCGTCGCCTTCGAGAGCAACTACCCGGAAGACTTCCTCGACCTGGTGCAGCAGTTGCGCGAGACCGAGATCAGCGCCTACACACTGAAGGACACGCCCATCTATTCCTGCATCCGGCTCACTTCTGAGGCGATGCTCGACCGCCTGGGCTGATCGCGATGCCAGTGCCCGCTAAGCGACCAGCGAAGAAGAGTGCCGCGAAGGCAGCGTTGAAACGCGCAACAAAGAAGGCTCCTGCCCCAAGCAAGAGTGTTGCCGGCAAGCCCGGGAAGAGTAAGACCGCTTCGGCCAAGGCACGCAAGCCGCTGGTCAAGACCTCTCCGGAGCGCGTCTCCGCTATCCTCGCCGGGCTGCGCGCTGCGTATCCGGGCGCCACCTGTGCCTTGCTGCACACCAACGCATGGGAACTACTGGTGGCCACCATCCTCTCCGCACAGTGCACGGATGCGCGCGTCAACCTGGTGACGCCTACCCTCTTTCGTCACTTCCCCACTCCGAAGGCCATGGCTGCGGCCTCGCTGCCGGCACTCGAAGAGCTGATCCGCACCACCGGCTTCTTCCGCAACAAATCGAAATCCATCTCCGGCGCAGCAAAGGAAGTGGTGGCGCGCTTCGGTGGCGAGGTGCCGCGCACCATGGGAGAGTTGCTGACCCTGCCTGGCGTCGCGCGCAAGACTGGCAATGTGGTGCTGGGCGTGGCCTATGGCATCGCGGACGGCATCGTGGTGGACACCCATGTTCTGCGCCTGTCGCGCCGGCTGGAGCTGACGCTGAACACTGAGCCGAAGAAGGTGGAGCAGGACCTGCTTAAGATCATCCCTAAGGAGCGCTGGATTGACTTCAGCCATGAGATGATCCTGCACGGCCGCGCCATCTGTATCGCGCGCAAACCGCGCTGCGCCGAATGCACTATCGAGCCCGAGTGCGATTCGAAGGACAAGACCTGGTCCAGCCATTGAGCAGATCATTGAATAGATCTATGTCGTCCTGAGCAGGCGAAGAGCTTGGCCCTGAGCTTTTCGAAGCGACCTGCTGTTCTTCTGCCTACGATGGCCGGAAAATCTCTACGCACGCTTGGACCACAGCGTCGAGCGAGGCGGACTTCGCCTCGGCGGCGACCAGCAGACCAGCATCGTGCAGCGCGGCCGTAGTCACCGGACCAATGGAGACACAGGCAACTGATGACGGCAGCGAGAGAACGGCGCTGCTCAACACGTCGAGCAGGTGCGTCACCGTCGAGCCACTGGTGAAGACAACCGCATCTGGCAACGAGTGACCGCCGAAGATGACACGCGCGCGGTCTCCTGCATCCGCTGGCACGACGGTGCGATAAGCGTCAGCAACCGTGACCTCGGCCCCTGCAGCGGTGAGGGTGGCGGGCACCACATCCCGCGCGGCGGCGGCGCGCACCAGCAGCACGCGCTTGCGCGGTACCAGTGGAGCGAGCGCAGCCGCCAGCGCCTCGCCCACGTATTGCTCCGGCATCAGGGAGACCTCGAGGCCCAGTTGCCGCGCTGCTTCTGCCGTAGACGGCCCGACCACGGCGACCTGCGTGCCACGCAGCGCATCGACCGTCAGACCAAGATGCTTTAGGCGCTCGCCGATGACGTGAGCGGCATTCGCGCTGGTCAGCACCAGCCAATCGAACTCTTCTGCTGTCGAGAGTGCATGATCCAGCGGCGCGTAAGACTCTGGCGCGACAGTCTCAATCGCCGGCAGCAACACGACCTCTGCGCCCTGTTGCTCCAGCAGGCTGCGCAGTCCGCTGCTCTGCCGCTGCGCCCGGGTTACCACGATGCGGCGCCCAGCGAGTGGCCCAGCACTCACGGCAGTGAGCCTTGCTGCGCCAGCAACTGCAGTGCTCCCTGCCGCAGCAGCGTATCAGCCAGCGCCAACCCCAGTGCCACTGCATCTGCACCGCGATGCTCTGCCCGCAGCACCGTTACGCCATCTGGCGAGGACACACATCCGGTAATGCGGAATGTGTCGCCGTCCCGGTGGCAATATGCCCCGATGGGCACCTGGCATCCACCGCCCAGCGCAGCTAGCGCGGCCCGTTCCGCCGTGATGGCGAAGCGCGTTTCCCTGTGCTCCAGCGTTTGCAGCAGATCCAGGGTGGCAGCGTCGGAGGCGCGGCACTCGATCGCCAGCGCACCCTGCCCGGGAGCCGGACACAGCACGTCTTCGGCAAAGCGCTCGCGCACCCACTCCGTCCGCCCCAGCCGATCCAGGCCCGCAGCCGCCAGCACTGCTGCTTCCACCTGGCCTTCGCTCAGCTTGCGCAGCCGGGTATCCACGTTGCCGCGGAACTCTACGTACTTCAGGTGTGGCCACCGCGCGCGCAATTGTGACTGCCGGCGCAGACTGCTGGTACCTACGCGCGAGCCCGCGGGCAGTCCATCCATGCTGTTGTATTTCGCAGAGACGAAGGCATCGCGGGGATCGATGCGTTCTGTCACAGCACCGATCACGAACGGCCCATGCAGTTCCGTCGGCAGATCCTTCAGGCTATGCACAGCTAAATCGACCGAGCCCGCCAGCAGCGCCTCTTCAATCTCTTTGGTGAACATCCCCTTCGATCCGACACGCGCGAACGGCACGCCCTGCATGCGGTCCCCAGTGGTCTGGATGGTGGCGATGGTCACCTCGTGCCCCTGCGCGCGCAGCAGTATTGCGATGTGGTTGGACTGCCAGCGCGCAAGCTGCGATCCGCGAGAGCCGATGCGGATCAATGGCGGCTCTTCTCCAGCGCAGCGTCCGGCGCGGGATCCTCTTCTGGCGGCGGAGCGGATGACGCCACATCAGCCGCCGGAAGAGCAAACAGCTGCTGCGCCGCCTCCACCAGTGACAGATCGCCATCCCGTGCCGCTGCCTTCATCGCCTGCACCGGCTGGTGAAGCACCTTGTTGATGATGCCGCGAGTCAGCGCCTCCACCGCGGCGCGCTGCTCTGCCGAAAGCGACTGCAGCTTGCCCTGCATGCGGCGCAGCTCTGCCTGGCGCATCTCTTCCAGCGTCTGCTGCAACCCGACGATCACCGGCACTGCGCTCCGCGTCTGCTGGCCGTTCGCGTAGCGCTCCACCTCTGCACCCACAATAGCTTCGGCCTGCGCGGCTTCGCGGCTGCGCTCACTCAGGTGTGAGGCAGCGACGGACTGCAGGTCGTCGATGTCATACACGAAGGCGCCATCCAGCTTGTTCACCTCAGGCGCCACGTCGCGCGGCACCGCGATATCGATGAAGAACATGGGCCGGCTGCGCCGTCGATGCAGAAATTGCTGCGCATGCTCACGGCGGAAGATGGGCTGTGTCGAGCCGGTGGAGGTGATGAGGATGTCAGCCTGATCGGCTGTCGCATACAGGTCTTCAAAGCGAACCGCACGCCCACGGAACATCTGCGCCATATGCACCGCCCGCTCGAAGGTCCGGTTGGCAATCAGGATAGAAGCAGCGCCCTGCTGGATCAGGTGCCGCGCCGCCAGCTCGCTCATTTTGCCCGCGCCCACCAGCAGCACCGTCTTGCCGTCGAGTGAACCAAAAATCTTCTTTGCCAGATCGACTGCGACCGATGCGATGGAGACCGAAGCCGTGCCAATCTGCGTCTCCGTGCGCACCCGCTTGGCCACCGTGAAGGTGGCCTGCAGTAGCCGTTCGAGTGAGCTCTGCACCGCGCCCACAGAGCGCGCGACGGTATAGGACGCCTTCACCTGCCCGAGAATCTGCGGCTCGCCCAGCACCATCGAGTCCAGGCTGGAGGCGACGCGGAACAGATGCCGCACTGCCTCACGGTCTTCGTACTGATAGAGGTGCGGACGCAGCAGATCGCTCTCGACCGAGAAGTAGCGCCGCACAAATCCCAGAACATCTGGCGCCGTCTCCTGCAGCGCGGTTGGCTCGTGACACGTCACCAGCTCGACGCGGTTGCAGGTGGAGACGATCATGCCTTCGCGCACGCCGGGCGTGCCCAGCAGCAGGCGCGTGGCCTCGGCGAGTGCGTCTGGCGCAATGGCGAGCCGCTCTCGCAGCTCGATCGGCGCACTGCGATGATTCACGCCCAACACACGAATCGTCATTGGATGGGGAACCTGTGCACCGAGCTGAACTGGTTTGCTGCCCATACACTCAGCACCACCAGAAACACGATGCTGGACAGGTAGATGGCGCGGCGCCCGCGCAGCCCGGTGCTGCGGCGCACAAACAACATCAGCACATACAGCCCCCACATGCCGAAGGAGAGCAGCACCTTGGGATCGAGGAAGTACGCGGCGCCAACCGT
>JBBRLT010000038.1:0-32613 GCA_038231235.1 Terriglobales bacterium | reverse complement strand
CTGCCGGATGTGATCCGACGTTCGTCGGTTGGGTTGGAGGTTGCCGATGCATGATCACTCCGGAGGCGACCCAGCGTTGTTGATGGAAGGCACTGGCCGCGCGCCACCAGAGCGTAACACGCACTGAGCCTCCGCGAATGCTGCTTCGCAGGACAGCGTTGCTTCTGTCTGAACTTCGTGCGCTCGGATTTGCGTGCTCGCTCACGTATGGTAGCCTTCGATGCCGGAAGCGATGCGTGTGCGTGGCGCTTCCGTGGGGGAGAGCGAGTATGCAAGCGAACAGGACGCAGCCAACCGGGACTCACGCAAACACGACAACAGCAAGCAGGGCGATGGTTGCGGCGCTGCTGGGCCTGACCCTCGCTGCAGGCTATCCGGCGATGGCGGCCCCCAAGCAGCCGAAGAAAGCAGAACCGATTGCTGCGGGTGACGATGTGTGGTGGAAGCACGCCGTCATCTATGAGATTTACCCGCGCAGCTTTCAGGACTCCAATGGCGACGGCATCGGGGACCTGAACGGCATCACCAGCCGGCTGGACTATCTGAAAGACCTGGGCGTGGACGCTATCTGGCTCTCGCCCGTCTACCCGTCGCCGCAGGTCGACTTCGGCTACGACATCTCCGACTATGTGGGCATCGATCCGCAATACGGCACGCTGGCCGACTTCGACCGGCTGGTGGCCGAGGCCAGGAAGCGCGACATCCGCGTGATCATGGACTTCGTGGTGAACCACACCTCTGACAAGCATCCCTGGTTCATTGAGTCGCAGAGCTCCACCACCAATCCCAAGCGGGACTGGTTTGTGTGGGAGAGCGGCAAAGGGCCGGGCGAGCCGCCCAACAACTGGCAGTCGGTCTTCGGCCACTCGGCGTGGCAGTACTCGCCGAAGACGGACCAGTGGTATTACCACAAGTTCTACGTTCAGCAGCCCGACCTGAACTGGCGCAACCCGAAGGTCGAGCAGGCCATGTGGGGTGTCGTTCGCTTCTGGCTCAACAAGGGCGTCGCTGGATTCCGCCTGGACGCAGTGCCAACGATGTTCGAAGATCCCTCACTGAAGGACGAGAAGCTGCTGGAAGGCACCAACGCCTTCGGCGACCCGAACATCGATGGCTCCCTCACGGAGAACCTGCCCGAGGTACACAAGGTGATGCGCGACCTGCGCGAGGTCACCAACCGCTTTCCCGGCAACCGGGTGCTGATCGGCGAGACCTACCTGCCGAACGCGGAGGAGCTGAAGAAGTGGTATGGCGCCAATCGCGACGAGTTGCAGCTGCCCATGGACACTCAAGTCGGCTTCATCAACAAGCTGGATGTGAATTTGTTCCGGCAGAAGATCGACGACGTGGAGAACAAGATCGGCGACAACCAGCCGCTGCTGGTCTTCGACAACCACGACAACCCGCGGCTGGACGCGCGCTATGGCGACGGCAAGCACGACGTGAATATCCAACGCATGCTGGCCACCATCCTGTTCGCCACTCGCAGCACGGCGCTGATGTACTACGGCGATGAGCTGGGCATGAAGACCACCCCGCCCACGCGCGTGGAAGACGTGAAGGACCCTATTGGCAAGACGGGCTGGCCCCGGGAGAAGGGCCGTGACGGAGATCGCACGCCAATGCAATGGGATGGTTCGCCTGAGGCTGGCTTCAGCAAGAGTGACAAGCCCTGGCTGCCGGTGCCGGACAGCTACAAAACCATTAATGTAGCCGAAGAGCTGCATGACGATAGCTCGCTGCTGAACTGGTACAAGCAGTCGATCCACCTGCGGCGAGAGAATGCCGCGTTGCACCTGGGCAAGCTGACCATGCTGAACCCCAGCGATACCCATGTACTCTCCTGGCTGCGGCAAACGCCGGGCCAGCCGCCGGTGGTGGTTGCCTGCAATTTCACTGCCGATCCGCAGAAGGTGAGCTTCGATCTGTCAGCACAAGGCGTCAGCGGGAAGCAGGCGAAGACATTGCTGAAGACGCCAGGTGCCACGGATCCCACAGCGCTGGATGCGGTGAGTCTGCCGCCTTATGGCGTCTACATCGGCCAGGTGCAGTAGCCGGCATCCGGTGCGATAGCAGGGATCGGGTGCAGTAACAGGGATTCCAGAGCGGCTGGTCTTTCGGTCATCCCGATTGGAGCGGCAGCCGCAATAGTTGCCCCGTCATCCCGACCGGAGCGGCAGCGCCGCAGAGTGGAGGGATCTGCTGTTCTCCCTCACCGAGGTGCAGGGTCAAAGAAAAGCAGATCCCTCCACTCCGCTTCGCTCCGGTCGGGATGACAACCGTGGTGGTGACTGGTTGGGGCCTTCGCACGGGATTAAGCCATGGCACCGCTTTTCTTTGCGCCGAGTAACACTTCGTACTGCGCGTAGATGCTCTCGAACACGGCGTCCCAGGAGGCGGACAATGCATAGTCGCGGGCGTGGCCACGCATGGCAACGTGCAGCGTGGGGTCTGCGGCCAGGGTGGCTACTGCGGTTGCGAAGTCTGCGTCCTTACGAATAAAGCCGCTCTGGCCGTCGCGCACGATGCGGGCGGGGCCGCCGTCCGGGGTCACGATGGCCGGAACGCCAGAAGCCAGCGCTTCGAGCACCACATTGCCGAAGGTATCGGTATGCGAGGGAAAGACGAATGCATCCATGTTGGCGTAGGCGCGCGCCAGCTCCGCGCCGCGCAGCACCCCGGTGAATTCAGCGGGGAACAACTGCTGGCGCAGCGTGGCCTCCTCCCCGCCATGTCCTACGATGAGGAAGCGGATGCCTTGCACGCCCCGCTCGCGCAGTTGCTGTTGCACGGTAGCCAAGAGCGCCACATTCTTCTCGACGGAAAGGCGCCCGACGTATCCCAGCACGAAACCGGTGTCGTCCGCTGCGCGGTCGCGATGCGCCGGGGAGAAGGCCTCCGTATCGACCCCGCGCGTCATCAGGTGGCAGGGCCGGCCGGTGGCACGCTGCAGCACCCCGCAGAGCTCCAAGTTGGGGGCAAACAGCACCCGCGCTTGTTTGTAAAAGAGCGCAGACGCCCATAACGCAGAGGACTGTATGTATCCCCCGACCGCAGTGCCGCGACTTCCAAAGAAGCGGGTGAACCAGCCCGAGCGCGTCGCAGCATACTCGTGCACATTGGTGTGCCAGGAGGCGACCAGGGGCACGCTGAGATGATGCGCGATCCATGCGCCGTGGAAGCCGAGTTCGGTAGGCCCAGTGATGTGGATGATGTCCGGGCGGAAGCGCCGGGTGTCAGCGAGCATGCGCGGCAGATGCCGCCAGTAGGCTAGGTCGAAGCGGAGGTCTTTCTCAATCGGGAAGGAGAGCGCTCCCCGGGGCAACTCGAGTGTCTGCACCGGGCCGCCATCGCTGCCTGCTCCATCGGCAGGGCCCGCGCGTACGCAGAGGAAGGGAAGATTGCGGCGGCGTGCGAACGCCTCAAAATGCCGGCTGGTGTGCGCCACTCCGTTGACCTCGTGAAAGGCGTCAGGGAAGTACGCGACTCGGGGGGCGGCGTGCATGGCGCGACATTCCTGGTGGATATAGAGAGACCGGCGATCGCTCGAGTGATCCTTCTTGGGAAAGACCACAACCGAACGTATCTCCGCACTCTACAGCACAGGAAGACGACTTTTGCGCGAGTGCAACGCGCGGTGCCAAGGGGAGTCAGCCTAGACGGCTTCCCCTTCGCCCAGAGCGAACTGCAATTGCCGCGACTCGTTCCAGGCCAGTTTCAGGCTGCCGCGGAAAGGGGCGCATCCGGCAAGCCTGGCCACCGCGATGCCGAAGCGGAGCATCCGTGGCGCCTGGCCAGTGGGCCACAGGGTGGAGAGAGGCTGCATTGCGCCAGCCTGGTCTGGGTGGTAGACGCGCTCGTCCCAGCGGCGCGAGCCCTGCGGGAAGTCGGGATAGTTGCGCACTGCATCGATGGTGGACTGCATGATGCGGTGCTTCCACGGCTCCGCATACTGCGGCATGAAGAGCACGTGACTGCGGCGCTGGTAGCGCAACTCGTGCACAAATTCGTTGAAGGAGGTGGCCTCGGTCAGGTTGACGTTGGCGTTCGGTTCCAGGCCATGACGGTCGCCGCCAGAGATCAGCAGCTTGCCCCAGCGTGCGGCCAAAGTGCGCACCGCGCGATTCTCGTTCCAGTGGCGCAGGCCGTTCAACTCCAGCCCGTGGACGAACTCGCCATTCTGCTGCATGAACTCGTCGACCCGCTGCGCGTGCCGCTCTGCGCCGATCTCATACAGATCCCACATGGGGTGGTTGAAGACGATCAGCACGTTTGGCAATGCATCGAGCGCGCTGAGCAGCTCGGTGAGGCGTGCGTCGGATGGGTGCGCGGTGAACTCGGCGAAGGTGCGCATCCACGCTGCGCCGTCGGCGCTGGGCAGGTTGTGAATGCCGAGATGGAAGGACTGGTCGCCACCGAAGGGTGTGGTCCACTCCACCGAGACCGGGATATGACGGGCGCTGGCAACAGTGCGCAGCAGTTGCGGCGCTTCGATATTGTCATGGTCAGTGATGGAGACCAGGGCGGAGCGCTGCAGCGCATTCTCAATCTGCCGGCGTTCCAGGTCAAAGGCAAGGCGCGGGGTAAGGGGCGGGGTCCAGTAGGCGCGAGGGTAATCCAGCTTCAGGATGGCGTTTTTCGCGTGGGCGCCTTCGATACGGCGGAAGACGCGGCCCCAGAAGCCGTTACCGGAGATTGCATTGACGACAAAGTCGAGCGTCTCATGCGAGCGGTTGGTATGACTGTGCAGCGAAACGCCGGTAGTGTAGTTGCGCGCGGCATCGGGGTTCTTCCATAGGTACGAGATCTGGTTATCCGAAATGCTGGATCTGTTAATGGCTGCCCTCCTCTGACCTTGCTTGGGATCAGTATCGGAAAGAAGCCGTGAACGCGCGATTACGGGAAGAACAAGAAGCGCTGAAATCTGCGACAGATTCGGTGCAAAATGGGAATGGCCGATTGCTAGGTATCGAACTTGTCACCGCGTCTTGGCAATATCGGGATCGGCGTCGGCGGCAATCTCCGTGGCTGGTTCGCCTGGCGCTGCGTGGCGGCTCTCCGGTTCCAGATGGTTGGCGATCAGCCCTGCCTGCAGCAGGGTGAAGGCCTCCTCCGGCGTGTCGGCGTACTGGAAAAGCTTGTGGTCTCCGGGCGAGATGGCGCCCTTCTCTACCAGCACATCCAGATTCAGCACCGACTTCCAGTATGCCGAGCCGTACATGATGACGGTGATCTTCTTGGCCAGCTTTTCGGTCTGCGTCAGGGTGAGAATCTCGAAGAGTTCATCCAGTGTGCCAAAGCCGCCGGGAAAGACCACCAGCCCCTTCGATAGATAGGCGAACCAGTACTTGCGCATGAAGAAATAGTGGAACTCGAAGTTCAGCGCCGGGGTGATGTAGCGGTTCGGAGCCTGCTCGAAGGGCAGCTTGATGTTGAGCCCCACTGTCTTGCCGCCGGCCTCGAAGGCGCCGCGGTTGGCTGCCTCCATGATGCCGGGGCCGCCCCCCGAAGTGACGACGAAGCGGTGATGCCGGCCCTTGAGCGTCATCGCCCACTGCGTGAGCTTTGAAGCAAGCGCGCGCGCGTCCTCGTAGTAATGCGCCATCTCGACGGCTGCCTCGGCGCGACGCAGTTTGCCACTGTCCGCCGATCTCTGGTCGATCTCAGCGCCATGGGGCGGCTGCTCTTCTGCCGGCGCTGGCTCGGCTGACCGGGACGTGCCAGCACCTCCAGCTCCTGGTGGGCAATGTCCAGCGCGCGGAAGCGGGCCGAGCCGAAGAAGACGACGGTGTCGCGGATGCGCTCGCGCCGGAAGCGGGCCAGCGGCTCGGCATACTCGGCCATGATGCGGATCAGCCGGCCATCCGGGCTATTCAGGAAGGTTGGGTTCTCGTAAGCAAGTGGCGCCGACTCGAGCGGAATCACGGGGAGAGCAGGGGGATGGCGATCAGGCATAGATGACCCTCAGACACGGTGACGGCGGCGAAACAGCGCAGCCAGTCCGATCCAGATGTTGAGCAGCCCCAGGCCGGAGACCAGGCCGCGGACCCAGCCCTGCGCAATGAAGTTGGCAGCCATGGGCCAGTGGCTGATCCAGGCATTGGTGGTCCAGATACTGCGCCAGGGCAGCAGAAAGACCAGCGTGCCGACGTAGACGCGAAGGATGACAAACAAGATCAGTTCCACGGCCATCAGCCAGCCCGGAACCCGGGTTGGAAGGGAGCGCGGCACAGGCTGCAAAGCCGGAGTCTTGTCATCGCGTGATGTGAAGAGGTTCCCCTGTTCCGGCATTCCCACAGATCCTGCAACAGCACTGCATCCATAAAGAGCGAGAGCGGCCAGGCGGCCGCTCCCCAACTAGCCAAGCTATCACGAAGGGAACAAGACTAGTTTCCCAGCTGAGCATTCCTCTTGGGCCGGCGGTTCGCCTGCAGGATCCTCTTGCGCAGGCGCAGCGACTTGGGCGTAACTTCGACCAGCTCGTCCTCCGCAATGAACTCAATCGCCTGTTCGAGGTTGAGCGCTTTTACCGGGACCAGGCGAATCGCATCATCCGCGCTTGAGGCGCGCATGTTAGTCAGCTTCTTTTCGCGGACCGCATTCACGTCCAGATCGTTGTCGCGCGAATGCTCGCCGACGATCATGCCCTCGTAAACCTCGATGCCGGGATTCACCAGCAGCACGCCGCGGTCCTGCAGACCGTCCAGTGCATAGGCGGTAGTGGTGCCGTTCCGGTCGGCGATCAGCGCGCCAGTGGGCCGCTGCGGAATCTCGCCCTGGTAGTTGATGTAACCATCGAAGAGCGAGTTCATCACGATGGTGCCGCGGGTCTCGGTCAGCATCTCGGAGCGCAGGCCAATCAGCCCGCGCGAGGGCACGCGAAACTCGAGGCGCACGCGGCCGGAGCCGTGGTTGGTCATCTTCACCATCTCGCCCTTGCGCGGCCCCAGGCGCTCGATCACCGTGCCGACGAAGTTCTCCGGGATGTCGATGGTGAGGTACTCGACCGGCTCCATGGTTTTGCCGTCCACTACCTTGGTGACGATCTCCGGGCGGCCTACCATCAGCTCGTAGCCTTCGCGGCGCATCATCTCGATCAGGATGGCCAGTTGCAGCTCGCCACGGCCCAGCACCTTGAAGCTCTCCGGCGTGCCCGTGTCCTCGACGCGGATAGAGACGTTGATCAGCAGCTCCTTATCCAGCCGCTCGCGCAGGTTGCGGCTGGTAACGTACTGGCCCTCGCGACCAGCCGTGGGCGAGTTGTTGACCGAGAACTGCATGGCGATGGTCGGCTCATCGATGATGATGGGCGGCAGGGGCTGCGGATTCTCGAGATCGACGATGGTCTCGCCGATAGTGATGCCGGTAACGCCGGCAATGGCGACGATGTCGCCGATCTCTGTCGTCTCGATGTCGGTGCGCTTCAATCCTTCGAAGGAGAAGAGCTTGGTGATCTTGGTCTTCTGCAGCGAGCCGTCGCGCTTGGAGATGTTGACTTCATCGCCGATGTGCAGGGTGCCGTTGAAGACGCGCGCGATGCCCAGGCGGCCCAGGTAGTCCGAGTAGTCGAGGTTGGTGATCTGAATCTGCAGCGCGCCCTTGGGGTCGCCATTGGCGGCGGGCAGGGTGCTCAGAATGGTCTCAAGCAGCGGCTGCAAGTCCACGCCCGGGGTGTCGAGCGAGCGCGAGGCAGTGCCCTGCTTGGCATTGGTGTAAAGGACAGGAAAGTCGAGCTGGTCCTCATGCGCATCTAGGTCGATGAACAGGTCATAGACCTCATCGAGCACCTCCTGCGCGCGCGCATCGGGGCGGTCGATCTTGTTGATGACCAGGATGGGCGGCAGGTTCGCTTCGAGCGCCTTTGAGAGCACGTAGCGGGTCTGGGGCAGCGGGCCTTCGGAGGCGTCGACCAGCAGCATGACGCCATCGACCATCTTGAGTGCGCGCTCGACTTCGCCGCCAAAGTCTGCGTGGCCCGGTGTGTCCACGATGTTGATCTTGGTGTCCTTGAAGTGGATCGCGGTGTTCTTGGCCAGGATGGTGATTCCGCGCTCTTTTTCGAGCTCGTTCGAGTCCATGACGCGCTCGATGACGGTCTCGTTGCTGCGGAAGGTGCCGGCCTGGCGGAGCAGGGCGTCCACCAGCGTGGTCTTGCCGTGGTCGACGTGGGCGATGATGGCGATGTTGCGGATGGTGCTGGACACAGAGTGACGATCTCTTTTCTGAGCAATGTGGGCGGGAGCGAGACATGCGCCTGCGGGGCATGGGCGCGCAGAAGAACGCTGCGCCCATAACGTAAGTGTATCGAAGCTCGATGAATGGAGGGAAAAACCGGCTCAGGAGGGGAGCTTGGTCAGGTCCAACATCACGTCGGTGCCCGGGACAGCCAGCTCTGTGGTGGGCTGCCAGTCGCGAAAGCTGCCGGAGTGGCAGATGTATCCCATGCGGTCCGACGGATCGACCACCCAGATGTTGGAGATGTTGAAGGCCAGATAGTCCGTGATGCGCTCACGCATGCTCATCAGAGAATCGGCGGGAGAGAGGATCTCGATGACAATCAGCGGCGGGTGCGTGATGATCTGCTCATCTGGCGCATCGGCGCGTAGGACTACAACGTCGGGAACGCGGAAGCGCGTCGATGCGATCTGCACCCGCACGTCCGTGGCAACGCGCGCTGTCGCCTCTTTGCCCAAGAAGAATGCGAAGAGCAAACCCTGCACTCTTCCGTGATCCCACTCACCCATTGGACGCTCCTTCAGCTCTCCGTCGATGTAGTCACAGTCGGGACGGTAGGCAGTATGGAGATAGGTCTCAAGCGGCACCAGCGTCGCGGAAGCCATGGCTTCAATCCCCTTCTCTAGACTATCAAGACCAGATGCTCTTCAGCGTCCAGGCCTGCTGCTGCGTGAGCTTCCAGTTGCCGCCCAGCGTGATGGCCACCGCTGGCTCCAATGCTGTGCGCTGGTAGTAGCGATGGGTGATGGCATGGCGATGGTTGATGAAGACCTCTGCGACGGAGTGATCGAAGAAGATGTGCAGGTCGATGGGGCCGCCTTCGACGCCGCTGATCTCCTTCTCCCCGATGCGCACCGAGCCCGCTGGCTGTTGCTGGTTTGCACGCAGCAGGAGCGCCGCGCCCTGCTTGTCTGTGAAGGACTGTTCGAACGGAGTTCCCATCTGCGCTGGCTCAAGAGTGAGCCCAAGTTCCTGCGCTGCAGAGGGCAGATGGCGCACCGCCGCTCCGGTGCGCGGCGCAATGCGCAACGCGGTTACCTGCGCGGCCGGCTGCATGACCAGCTCGCCATTCTCCAGCGAAAGCCGCCTCGGCAGCGACATCAAGCCCGCCCAGCCTGCGGCGCTGTACTCCGCCTCCGGCCGCGCCTCCTGAATCCATCCCCACAGGATGCGGTTCCCCTTCGCGTCAAGCTGGGTCTTGGGCGCGTAGTAGGAGCCGTGATCGAGGATGCCCTGCTTCTCCGCATGGAAGAGCATGGTCGCGGTGTCGAGGGTGCCGGACTGCCATAGCGTCTGGCCTTCGGTCGAATGGATCAGGACATGCTTGCCGTCGAGTGGAAAAAAGTCGGGGCACTCCCACATCTCGCCAGTGTCGACCGGGTTTGCCCCGGTCTTGCCGCCCCATTTGCCTTCCGCCAGCGGATGCAGGTACTCCCATTTGCGCAGATCGGCAGACTTGTAGAGCAGCACATTGCCGCCCACGCCGCGCTGCCCGGAGGCGACGACGCAGTACCAGTGGTCGCCCTCGCGCCAGGGCGAGGGATCGCGGAAGCCAGCCACTTCCATGCCCGGCGGCGGAGTGGGGATGACGGGCGCGGGCAGCTTGCGCCAGGTACGCAGCGAATCGTCCTCAGCAATGGCCAGGCACTGCGACTCGCGCAGGTTGCTGTTGCCGTCGCGCAGCGTGGCCTGCGCGGGTGGCACCTTCTGGACGCCGGTGTACAGGAATGTTGGCTTGCCGTCGGCAACCACGGCGGTGCCGGTGAAGCAGCCGTCCTGATCCGCCGAGTGAGGCGTGGGAGCGAGCGCAATTGGTTCGCGCTGCCAATGCACCATGTCTGAAGAGATGGCGTGGTTCCAGTACATGTCGCCCCACACGGCGGCGTTCGGGTTGTACTGGAAGAACATGTGGTATCGCCCCTTCCAGTAGATGGGACCGCAGGGATCGTTCATCCAGCCGCGTACCGGCAGCAGGTGGCAGACCGGGCGCATGGAATCGTGCAGAATCTCTGAATCGGTCAACGGGAGCGCGCGAAGCGGGCGGGTGAGCGCAGCCCCGGTGGTGAGGGCGAGACTGGCAAGGACAGTACGGCGTGTGGGCATAGAAGACACCTCTGCAAGGAAGAGGCATTAGTATGGCAGCGCGGCCTCACTCAGGGCCAGTGCCCGGTCGAGTGCGAAGCAAGGAGTCGCGACTATGGGGAAACAGGGGTGGCTGTGGGGCGTCCTCGTCGCTACAGCGCTGGTGGTGGCAGTGGCGGCAGCAACCGGGGAACTACGTTCCTGAATTGCAGGCTAGATAGCTGCCGATTCACTCAGTCGGCGGCCGTGAAGGCGCCGATCTTTCTCTCGCTGACGGTGAACGACTGACACTCAGCATCGAGTGCCTGGTAGCCGGCGCGAAACTCTGCCTCGAATCGCAGGAAGTCGTCAACACTGTGCCAGCGATCGATGGTCAGGTAGCGCGTCGGCTGATCCGCAGCGCAGAGGAGTTCTGTGCCTGATAGCCTTCGGCCTGGCTGAAGAGTTGGGCCCAGGCGCCGTTGGGCGCGTAAGCAGCGACGAACTCCACCGCCCGCTCCGGCTTGATCTCAAACTCCCACACGATCCCATGCATGCCAGCGACTTAGCGTGCCGTGGTGAGTTGCGCCACATGGCGGTATTCCGGCGTGAAGCCGAGCGTACGGGCGTGGCTGAGCAGGCGTTCGAAGTCCAGCGAGATGGTGGCGCCGGCCTTCTGCGTCACTTCATCTTCAATGGGCAGGTCGAAGTCATCGGCGCCGTATCGCAGACCTTCGAGCGCCCCCTGGTTCTGCGTCAGCACGGAGGTGCGGATGCGCGGGATGTTGTCGAGGTAAATGCGTGCGAGCGCGAGGTGGCGGAGATACTCCTGCGGGGTAATCTCGATGCCGCCCAACTGAGCTCCCAGTTGCGTGAAGTAGGGTTTGAAGGTCCAGCACAGGAAGCTCTGCAGTCCGCCGCCGAGCGATAACACCTCGTCCTGAAAGCTGCGCGTGCGTTCCAGGTGCTCGATACGCTCATCGAGCGTCTCATCGAAGCCAATCACCATGGTGGCGGTTGTCTTCAGGCCTGCTTCGAGAATGGCGCGTTGCGCGGCGAAGTATTCAGCGACTGTGTACTTGAACTTCGAGTGGCGGCGGCGGAACTCTTCGGTCAGTATTTCTGATCCGCCGCCGGTGATCCAGCGCACGCCAGCAGCGCGGAAGCGCGCAGCGGCCTCAGCATAGGAGAGCTTCGCGTGGTCGGCCAGGTAGAGGAACTCCGCAATGGTGAGCGCATAGAACTCCAGCGTGTCACCGTAGCGCTGGCGAATGGCGGAGAACAAGTCGCAGTAATAGTCAAGCGGCAGGTGCGGGTTGAAGCCGCCATTGAAAGCCGCGAGATCGCCGCCAAGCATCAACAGCTCGTCCAGCTTGGCGAACACCGCCTCCTGCGGCAATACGTAGCCGCCAGGCTGCCCCGGCAGCTTGTAGAAGGCGCAGTAGTCGCACTGGGCAACGCAGACGTTGGTGTAGTTGATGATGCGCATCACCATGTAGGTGGCGCGGTCTGCGGGATGGAAGCGCCCGCGAACCAGGGTGGCCAGCGCGCGCAGCTCTGGGTCGGTGGCATGCAGCCATAGAAGCTGCGCATCCTCGGGCGTGATGCGCTCCCCGGCGCGTACCTTCGCTGCGATCGCCGCCAGGATGGCGGGGTCAAGGGCCGGGCTGGCGATGCTTGCCACACCTTTATTGTACGGAACGTTTCCGTGCAGTCCGCCTCAGTGTGGAGTCGTGGGTGTCACGGCACGGTCGCCCTGCTGCGCTGGCGAAGCTACTGGCGCCTGGGCAAGCTTGGCCAGATCCTTCGGCAGCCGCTTGACCTGCCGCTTCTTCAGAACGAGCTTGTTGACGTTGGCGTGCGCGAAGAAGTGCTCGATGTCCGTGCGCACATCGGCATCGATGGGCTGCACGCTAAGCTCCGGCGTAGCGTTGGCATTGGCGGGTGCGGTGGCAGGCGGTGCGGTGGCAGACGCGGTTGGCGGCGCGGCGGGCCGCGGTTTTACCAGCAAGGCGAGGTAGCTCGCGTAGGTCTGGTCGGCCAGCGAATACTCTCCCGGCACGGTCGGCTTGCCGGTATCAAGATCGACCGAGGCGAGCGGCAGCCGGGGATGGTCCGCCGGTTGCGTACGCAGTTGCTGCAGCGATGCGTCATAGCGGTCGACCACCGCACTCATGCCGGTGAGGAACTCCTTCTGGGTATCGGCGTCTGGAACCTTCAAAGAAAGATCCTTGAGCGGCCCAAAGTGGGGGATAAGACGGAGCAGGAAGGCGAACAGGCGCGCCCCGAAGCCGGGCCGTTTGTAGCTGGTGCCCCACTGCTTCTGATAGTCGGCCTTGCTCATGCGGTAGATCAGCTTTTTGGGCACGAAGGTGGGCTCTGCCTGCTCCAGCTGCTTGCCGTAGTCGGTCACCGCGACCTGGGTCATCCTGGGCAGCAGCAGGCTGATGGTTCTGCGGTAGGTGCCGATGGCGAGGTCTTCCCTGGTCAGGACCTGCTTCAGCGGAATGCTGTAGGTGTCTTGAAAGGCGCGCTCGAAGACCGGCTTTGACACGAGGAAGCCTATGAAGTCGTGATAGCCCTCCGGCGCATACCGCTGCTGCACCACCTCCAGCACATCGAAGCCGAACTCGGTCTGCAGGTGGGCCTCGGGATCGTCGTGATAGGTGACGACCGATCCGAAGCGCTGCTTCAGCTTCGGGTATTCGTTGGCAGTGGCGCGGTTCACCGCCGGATGCCCGTAGGTATCGGAGTAATAGTGCGCTAGGGCGCCCAGCGCGAAGGCGTATTCATTCACGTCCGTGGCCTCGAGGATGAGGTTGGAGACGAAGTCCCCGGAGCGAACGTAGTGCAGCATATCGCTCAACAGCTTGTTTCCGAAGGGGTAGTAGCCGATGTCCTGGATGATGGCTCCGCCATATGCATAGGCGTGAGCCTCTTTCAATTGGTCTTCGGTCAGGTCCGGGTAGCGGCGTTTCAGCAGCGGCACGATGTTTGACTTCCACGCCAGGTCGACCACCTGCTCATGGGAGAGCACCGAGTAGGCGCCCGCCGGCTGCGCGGGCAGCAAAAGCAAACAGAGCAGGAGTGCGAGAAGGAGGCGCGGGCGCGAGAGAGGTTTGGGCATAGTTTGTCTGCTTCCGGCGCTCAGATGCGAGCAGGTCCGGGAACAGGCGGATTATTCCACATGGAAAGATGCGCGCTGCTCATGAGGACGGGCGGGACGCTCGCCTTCGGTCGGCCAGCGCCATTCCCAAATGCCTGTTGGCCCCCTGCCACATGCCGTTTATTCTGGAAGGTAAGCGCCCACGTTGCCGCTGCCACCCCTAACCATGCAGAGGAGAACGAAGTTGAACGAACAGCGGAATTTTCTTGTCCTTCCCTACGAGGAGTTGGAAGAGCTGAACCTGAAGGCCAAGGAGCAGCGGCGTAACCGGGTGGCCCCAGACAAGGTGCGCGAGGAGCGTTTGAAATACCTGACCGACGAGAAGCGGATCAAGGCGCTGACCGTCCTGTTCAGTGATCTCGAAGGCCGTCTGCACATGCTGGACTACGACAAGAAGTTCCTGCTGAAGAGCTGGGACAACCTGACCTTCGATGGCTCCTCGATCCGTGGCTTTACCGCGCAGCGCGAGAGCGACCTGCGGCTTTTCCTGGACTGGAGCGCCTTCTACTGGGTTCCAGAGGACTATTTCGGCGCCGGCAAGGTACTGGTGTTTGCCGAGGTCATCGACAAGGGAGGCGCACCGTACTCAGCCGATGTGCGCGGCGTGCTGAAAAACTTTGCCCA
Organism: Terriglobales bacterium; assembly: GCA_038231235.1. Classification (GTDB taxonomy): domain Bacteria; phylum Acidobacteriota; class Terriglobia; order Terriglobales; family Acidobacteriaceae; genus KBS-83. The sequence goes on along the minus strand of JBBRLT010000038.1, from coordinate 18,527 downwards.
GCAGAAGTTCGACTCCGATGGCTACACGCTGAATGCGGCAAACGAGATTGAAGGCTTTCTGTTCAAGGGCATTGATGCCGAACAGCACTTCCCCCAGACGCAACGCTTCGATTACGTGAACACGGGCGGCTACTATCACTCGCTGCCTGGCGACCCGCTGCGCCAGTTCATTGACACGGCCGCCGAGGTGCAGCGCGCGCTGGGCTTCGAAAACGAAAAGGATCATCCCGAGGTCGCGCCCTCGCAGTTTGAGATCAACTACGGCTACGGCGAAGTGGTGGCGGCTGCCGACCAGATCCAGCTTTACAAGCTGGTGTGCCGTCAGGTGGCAACGCGGATGGGCATGACCGCCAGCTTTCTACCCAAGCCAGTCGTGGGTGTGAATGGCAGCGGGATGCACACCAACATCTCCATCAGCAAGGGCGGCAAGAACCTGATGTGGGATCCGGCGGGTGAGGAGAAGCTGAGCAGCTTCGCCTGGGGATTCATCGACAAGGTGCTGACCCACGGCAACGACCTGTGCCTGCTGCTGAACGCCAGCGTGAATGCCTACCGGCGGCTCGATCCTCACTTTGAGGCGCCAAACCAGATCAAGGCCTCAGCCACCGATCGCGGCTCCATGGTGCGCGTGCCCATCGGCAATGAGAAGAGCGCACGCGTGGAGGTGCGCTCGGTCAGCCCGGATGCCAATCCATATCTGGTGCTCTACTCCATCTTCCGCACCGGCCTGGAGGGCGATGTCGCGAAGATCGCCAACCTGCGCCAGGCAGAGCGCTATCTGCCGGACAACGTCTACACCGCGATTGAAGACTTCCGCAATGCGCCGTGGACCACCAGGCTGCTGGGCGAAGATGTGAAGGCCCGCTACGCAGACCTGAAGCAGGCCGCGGCCGACCGCTGCCCGCGCCTGCTGGGCAGCTTCGTCAAGGCGCCCGAGGTGCAGTATCACCACGACGTTTACAACCAGTATCTGTGGGGACTGTTCTAGAGAGTTCGGCGAGGTAAGAGAAAAGGGGAAGAGCCTTGGCTCTTCCCCCTTTGCCTTGCCGGCAGGGATGCAAGCAAAAGTGCATCATCGCCTGCTGCCATTCTTGTCGCGGACAAAAAGCGCCGCCACCTTCGGGCTGTTTCTCCCTGGGGTGACGGCGCTTTGAAGTGCTGACTTCTTGATGCCTTACTGGGTGGAGGCAACCGTGGAGGTGGAGACCACGGTTAACGCGGCACCGGCTGGTTGCTGGTTAGAACCGTTGCTGGTCTGCAATGCGCCGGCTCCGATGTTGTTGAAGTAGTTGGCGCAGGGAGCCGTGACCTTGACGGTCACAGTGCAGGAGCCATTGGCGGGAATTGCACCGCCGGTGAGCGTGACGGTGGAGCTGCCCTTGGTGGCCGTGACCACGCCGCCGCAGGTGTTGCTGGCACTGCCATAGACCACCAGGTGTGCCGGCATGTAGTCCTTGAGCGCGGCGGTGATCTTCGCGCTCGTGGAGAAGGGGTTCTTCAGGGTGATGGTCAAGGTTGAGATGCCATCATTCCCGATGGTGGACGGAGAGAAGGACTTGAGCAGCGATACGCTGGTGCCAGCGGCTGTGCTGACGACCAGATTTGCGTGAGCGGCACTTGAATTGTTGCCATGGTTGGTCTGCAAGACGCCGATGTTCAGCGTATTGACGAAGGTGCCGACCTTCGGTGCCGTGATGTGGACGCTGATGTGGCAGGAGCTGTTCACCGGTATCACCCCGTTGGTCAGGGTGACAGTGGAGCTGCCCACAGCCGCCGTCAGCGTTCCACCGCAGGTCGTGCTGATGGTGCCCGAGGCGACGACCGTGCCCAGGGGCAGGTGATCGATGAAGGGCGCGGTCAGTTTCGCGACGGTGGCGTTCGGGTTGTTGAGGGTGATGGTAAGTGTGGTGGAGGCGCCTGGCTTGATCGTCGCCGGGTAGTAGTACTTGCTCAGACTTGGTGTGCCGCCAGACGCCGGAGCTGCGTTCACCGTAAGGGTGGCAACCGCGGCCGCTGCATTGTTGCCGCTTCCGGTCTGCAATGCGCCCGCCGCAACTGAGTTGTGGTAGGTGCACGCGCAGTCTTCCATGACGCCTGCCGTGATTCTGCAGGAGCCGTTTGCCGGAATGGAGCCTCCCGTCAACGTAACGGTTGAGCTTCCCTTGACTGCGGTAACAACTCCGCCGCAGGTGGTGGTGGCAGTGCCGTTGGAGGTCATGCCGGCGGGCAGAAGGTCGACCAGCGGCGCCGTTAGATTATCGACCACGGAGTTGCTGTTGCTCAGGGTCAGGATGACGCTCGAAGCCGAGCCCAGGGCAATCGTCGACGGGCTGAAAGACTTGCCCAGCGAAGGTGCCACGAGTGTCGGAGTGACCGCGGACACGGTGAGAGTGGCATTGGCACCGACAGCATTGCTGCCGTTGTTGGTGACCAATGCGCCGATGGGCAGAGTGTTGAGGAAGCTGCCCGCGGCTGTTTCCGTAACGTTCACGGTTACAGTGCAGGAGCCGTTTGCAGGAATCGCGCCGCCGGTCAAGCTGACGACCGAGCTTCCCGCGACTGCCGTGACTGTTCCACCGCAGGTTGTGGTCGCGGTGCCGCTGACGGTCAGGCCGGCGGGCAAGGTGTCGGTGAGTGCTGCAGTCAGAGTATCGGCCACGGCATTGTTGTTGCTGAGGGTAAGAACCAGAGTCGAGGATCCGCCAAGTGTGATCGACGCAGGAGTGAACGACTTGGCCAGCGTCGGGGCAACCAGTGCAGGGATCCCCGCAGTGACGGTGAGGGTGGCATTCGCCGTCCCCGAATTGTTGCCGTTATCGGTCTGCAATGAGCCGGAAGCCAGCGAGTTGAGGAAGCTGCCCGCGGCGGCTGCGGTTACGTTTACGGTGACCGTGCAGGAGCCGTTGGCCGGAATCACGCCTCCACTCAAGGAGACAGAGCCCGACGTTGCGCTGACGGTTCCACCAACGCAGGTGGTGGTGGGAGTGCCGGCGATGGTGGTGCCGGTGGGCAGTGTGTCGGTGAGCGCCGCCGAAAGGTTATCGACGACAGCATTGCTGTTGCTCAACGTGAGCACCAGGGTCGAGGATCCGCCCGCAGTGATGGAGGGCGTTCCAAAGGCCTTGCTCAGCGTTGGCGCAACGGGGGTTGGGTTGGTGCCCGTGACGGTAAGGGTGGCACTCGTTGAAGAGGTATTGCTGCCATTGCCGGTCACCAATGCGCCGATGGGAATGTTGTTGTTGAAGCTGCCCGCGGCTGCAGCCGTGACATCCACGGTGACAGTGCAGGAGCCGCTGGCAGGAATTGCGCCACCGGACAGTGAGACGGTCGAGCCGCCCGCCAGCGCCGAAAGTGTTCCACCGCAGGTAGTAGAAGCGTTGCCGGATACGACCACTCCGGTGGGCAGGCTATCTGTCAGCGCCGAGGTGAGCGAGGCTGCAGTTGCGTCAGAGTTGGTCAGCGTCAGGGTCAGGGTCGAAGTGCCGCCAGCCGCTATTGTTGCTGGGCTGAATGATTTGGAAAGAGTGGGCGGAGTATTGCCCTGAGCGGCGCACGTGGGTGTGCTGATGGTGTTGGTATCAAGCGTGACTGCGCCATTGCGCGCAAGGGCCCTGCCCGCGAGCGTCGCATCCGTGTTGAGGCTGATGCTGGTGAGCGCAAGGATATTTCCGATGAAGTGCGTCCTGGTGCCCAGGGTCGCGGAGCTGCCAACCTGCCAGAAGACATGGCATTGCTGTGCGCCATTGATGAGCAGCACACTCGAGTCGGTCGCTGTGGTGAGAGCGCTGCCGATCTCGAAGACGAAGACCGCGTTGGGGTCGCCGCCGGCGTCCAGGGTGAGTGTTCCGGTAAGTCCCGCCGTAGATGAGGCGCAATAGACCCCCGGAACCAGAGTTTGACCACCAAGGTCGGCTGATATGGTCGAGCCGCAGGCCTCGCCCGCGAGAACGTTATAGGCAGTCGTCGTATCATTCTGCGCCTGCAGTGCGACGGCGTCTGTTTGGTGAGTCGCTCCGACCACGAGCCCCGGAGGGAAGCCGGTGATCGATGTTCCCGGACTGACGCCGAGGTCCCCAGTAATGACGCTGGGACCGGTGTTGGTTACGGCTGAGCCACCCAACACGACGAAGCTATCCGCTGTGCCAAGTGAGGGTGCAGTGGCCTGAGCGAATGCCTGATGGATGGGAGTCAGGGTGAGGAGTGCGCTAAAGAGCAGAGCAGAGACAAGTCTGGGCAGGAAACCCTTGGAGGGTCTCTTGGGCGTCGTGGGACACGTCATGTCGGGGTCCTTTGCAGCGCTGGTACGTAAGAGAGGCGTTTCCTGCCGCAACCTACACTGAGCCTTTAGCGCATCCGCTTAGCAAGACTTCGATAGATCGCTCCGCGACGTTGAGAGCGCCAGAAGTGTAACTCTGAATGCAGACGCTCACTCGCCATCGCGAATGCTTTTCCTGAATAGGGCGGGATCCCTATTCCATGCCAGCCATGAAGACCAGCATCGGTGGCCCGATTTGCCACCTTACAGTTACATGTAAGAATTAAAGTGTAGACGTGTCTGTGTCATATTGCTCATCTGTTATTGCTTTACGAGGTATTAATGCCCAATTTGGGAAATGGATAAGGGCAAAGCTAGGCAGGTAATCATCTTGTTAATTAAGTAATTAACAACGTTTTTAACGCGCTCTTATGGCCATACTTCCTGGTTGGTACGACTCCGTCGCTTTTTTCTATTGTTGAAAGTACGTCGCCGCGGTGAAACGACTTACGCGTGAGTTCGATAGCATCAACAATGTCGGCGTCCTCACGAGCGCGACGGGCCAACCAGACAACCCTTCTATTGGCTGGATAATGACGGACCATGTCATGGGTTCTTAAAGGTCAGCAGACGCCAGATCGCCGCCGGTCATTGACCATGATCGGTGAGTAACGTCTGGTTATACTCAGCGGGCGCAGCTGCGCCGCTGGCGAGGGATCAGACTCAAGGGCCGCATGAGGCTTGCTCCGCTGCGGCGGCTGATGTCTCTCTTCGCGCTGCTCATCTCAATAGCCGGACGGACTGGCTGCGACGGCATCAGCACAGCCGCGCAGGCAAGTACGGCGTGGCGGCCATACCTTCAATGTGGTCGCCAGCTATGACACAACTGCCTCCATTGAGAGCTTTACGCTCGAGGTGAAGTAGCTGCGCTGACTTGGCAGCGCGGGATGGTCTCGGGCCTCTGGCTGCCCTCGCCACAGTTGGTGTGCCGCGCTGTCCCTGATACAACAGGAGGCACACTGGAGAGTCAGCCGCAGCCTTTCGCCGGAACACTATCCGAGGCAGGCTTGTTGTTCGCTCTGTCGCGACGATCCAGGGAGGCGCAATGCAGGAGCGGACATTGGAGAACAGCGGCGAACCGCGGCGGTTGAAGGTCGCCATTGCGGGCTTCGGTACCGTGGGCTCGGCGGTGGCGCGCATCCTTATAGAGCAGGCCATCAGCTTCCCGTCCTTTGAGCTGGCCTGGATCCTGAACCGGCGCATTGCCGAGAAGCGCGTCGACTGGGTGCCCGCCCCGGTGCGTTGGACAGAGAACGTCGATGAGGTGCTGGACTCAGACATCGATGTATTTCTGGAATTGATGGGCGGCCTGGAGCCGGCCGGCACTTGGGTGCGCCGCGCGCTGGCCAGCGGCAAGTCCGTGGTGACCGCGAACAAGCAACTGATCGCCGCGGACGGCGTGGGACTGAGCGAGCTGGCCTGCCGGCACCGGCAGCATCTGGCCTATGGTGCCTCCGTCGCGGGCGGAGTCCCCATCCTCTCCGGATTGCAGGAGGGACTGGCGGGCGATCAGTTGACAGGCGTCAGCGGCATCCTGAACGGTACCTGCAACTACATACTGACCCGGATGGAGCATGCCGGCGTCTCCTTCGATGACGCATTGCTGGAGGCGCAGCGCGCCGGCTTTGCCGAGGCCGATCCTTCCGCGGATGTGGATGGATACGACGCTCGTGCCAAAATTGCCATCCTGGCCCGGGTGGCGCTGGGCGCGAATGTCGATCCAGAGACGGTGTTGTGCCGCTCCATTCGCCCCATCACCGCCGTCGATCTGCACTATGCGGCGGAGCTGGGCTGTACCATCCGGCAGATTTCACACGCGACCGTTCTCGACGACCAGTTGCATATCGCCGTCGAGCCGATGCTGGTGGAGCGCGCGCTGCCCCATGCGGCGGTCGTGGGCGCGCAGAACATTGTGGTCTCGACCGGCCGCTATGGAGGCGAGACGACCTTCTCCGGCAACGGCGCTGGGGGCGGTCCGACGGCCGTCGCGGTGGTGAGCGATCTGGTGGCGCTGGCGCGGCTGGGCTCGCCGCCAGCAGAGACTATGAGCCCCACGTTGCGCAGCCTGACCGCCTCGCCCGAGCTGGTGATGCCGCACTACACACGCTTCCTGGTGCGCGACCGGCCGGGCATCCTGGCCGCCATCACCCAGGTACTGGCCACCTACGCCATCAACGTGGATGCCGTGCTGCAACTGCCCGGACACGCGCGAGAAGAGCTGCCCTTCGCGATTACGCTCGAGCCATCGAGCCAGCAGGCGCTGGACGCAGCCATGGCGGAGATTGGCCGGCTGCACTTCCTGGTGCAGGCGCCACTGTGCCTGCCCATCCTGCGGAAGCGCCCATGACGCATCTGCGCTGTACCGCCTCTGCATGCGGTGCAACCCTGGAGCTGCATACGCCGGCGATGACCTGCCCGGTGTGCGGCGAGCTGCTGGAGGTTGCGGTCGATGCCCCGCAGGCGGATGCGGCAGTGCTGAAGACGCTGTGGTCTGAGAGACGACGGTCCTTCGCGCCCGTAGATACAAGTGGGGTATGGCGCTTCCGCGAGGCGCTGCCCGCCTACGAGCCGGAGTGTGTGGTCACGCTGTGCGAAGGCAATGTGCCGTTGGTGCGCGCGCAGCAGTCTGCAGAGTTTGCCGGATTGAGCCACCTTCACTTCAAGCATCTGGGATGGAACCCGACTGGCTGCTTCAAGGATCTGGGGATGACGGTTGGGATGACAGAGGCTCGTTATCTGGGCGCGAAGGTCGTCGCCTGCGCCTCCACCGGCAACACCGCCGCCTCACTTGCCGCCTACGCAGCGCGGGCGGGTGTGACGGGACGCGTGTATCTGCCGGCGGGGCAGGTATCCATGAACAAGCTGGCACAGGCGCTGGACTTTGGCGCGGAGATCGTCGAGGTGCAGGGCAGCTTTGACGACGCACTGAATACGCTGCTGGCGCTGCCGCCAGAGGAAGTCTACTTCCTGAATTCAGTGAATCCCTTCCGCATCGAGGGGCAGAAGACCTGCATGTTTGAAGTGATGGAGGAGCGCGGCTGGCGCGCGCCCGACTACCTGGTTGTGCCGGGTGGCAACCTGGGCAACAGTGCCGCGTTTGGAAAGGCATTCGATGAGCTGCTGCGCTGGGGCTTGATCGAGCGCGCGCCAAAGCTGATTGTCGTCCAGGCAGAGGGTGCGAATCCATTCGCACGGCTTTGGCGCGACCATGTGGAGGATCCGCAGGCGGTGTTGCACCCGCTCAATCCCGAGACGCACGCCACGGCCATCCGCATCGGCAATCCGCGCTCCTGGCGCAAGGCGCTACACGCGGTGGAGTCGACCGGCGGCCTGGTGATGGAGGTTTCGGATGCAGAGATCGGCGAAGCCAAGGCGGCGATTGGACGCGATGGCATTGGCTGCGAGCCCGCCTCTGCCACGACACTGGCGGGACTGAAAAAACTGCGCGAATCTGGCAAGGTAGAGCGCGACGCAGAGGTGGTAGCCATGCTAACCGGCCACGGGCTGAAGGATACCGCCTACATACTGGAGCAGCATGGTGTGGGCGGACAGGGCCAGTATGAGGGCCACTGAGGATAAGGAATGGTAGAAGTGGCGACGCCGCTGGGCGCTGAGCCGGTAGAGATCCATGTGCCGGGGTCGATCGCGAATCTGGGGCCAGGCTTCGATACGCTTGCCGTTGCCGTGAACCTGTACCTGAGCCTGCTGGTAGAGCGGCGCCCGGGCATGGACGGCATGACCTTTCAGTTCATCGACTGCGCGCCAATGGGCGAAAACCTGATCCAGTCGGCCTTCGCGCATCTGCGCCATGAATACGCGCGGCCGCTGCCGTCGTTTCACGCAGAGGTGCGCAGCCAGGTGCCCCCGCGCTCCGGACTCGGATCCAGTGCAGCAGCAACCGTTGCGGGACTGCGATTGTTTGAAGCTGTAAGTGGCGTAAGCCTGGGGCCGGTTCCCCTGCTGGCAGTGGCAGCGGCGCTCGAAGGCCATGCGGACAACGTCGCCGCGGCCATGCTGGGCGGGTTGACCGTGAGCTGCCAGTCGGATGACGGCACAGTGACGGCGGTCAGCCTGCCCTGGCCAGCCTCCATAAGCCTGCTGGTGCTGACGCCGGACTTCGCGCTGACTACGGAGCGCGCCCGTGAGGTGCTGCCGGCCCAGGTGCCGTTTCGCGATGCGGTCAGCAATATGCAGCGGCTGGCGCTGCTGCTGTGCGCGCTGGAGAGTGAGCACCCGCAGAGCCTGCGCGAAGCCATGGTCGACAAGCTGCACCAGCCGTATCGCACGCAGCTTGTACCGGGACTGGCCGCGATGCTGGAGCTGGAGCATCCTGCATTACTGGGCGTATGCCTCAGCGGCGCGGGTCCGTCACTGCTGGCGCTGACCATTGGCGAATCCGCAGAGGTGAAGCAGCTGGTGGAGGAGAGCTACCGCGCCACCGGCAAGAGCTTTACCACGCGCTGGCTGAAAGGCGAGCAGCCCTTTCCGCAGGAGCCGTAAAAGAGGAAGGGCGCGCCATGGTCGGCGCACCCGCTCGCGAAAGAGACGAAGCCGCGACGTCGCTGGGCGAACTACTTCTTCGCGACCGGCACGTAGTCGAACTTGCCGGGCTGCGAAAGGAAGAAAATGCACTCATTGGGCGAGATGCATTTGGTCACATGCGGCTCGCCGCCCTTCTGGAACCAGTAAGAGCCCACTGGCAGCGGCACGTCCGCGGCGCCGACCTTCTCATTCGATCCCACACCGGAGACGACGACGGCGTAGTAGTCCTCGGTGTGGGTGTGCGGCACGCTGACGAAGCCGGCCGGCATCTTTACGAAGGTGCCATGCGCGCCGTGAGCCAGGTCGCCATAGGCTGGCGCAACCTGCAGCTCAAGCCCGCTGGCATCCTTGACGCCGGTGGGTATGTATTTCAAATCGGTGACGGGTGTGCTGACTGAGGGTTTCTCTGAGGCGGCGTGAATGACAGGTACTCCAAAGATGAGGATGGCCGTGCCAAGCGTCTTGAGAAGAGTGCGATTCATGATTCGTGCTCCTGAAGGGGTGATTGCTGGTGGAGGCGATGGAAGCTGCGGGGCTTCCGCGAAGACAGGACTGAACATTGCTTTATCCGAGGAAAATGGTGTGTCTGTATGTAACCCTTTATCTTAATATTTTTAGGTTACTTCCCCTAAACTAACCTGTCAAATTATTTTTAAGGGTTATTATAGGCAGGAGGAGATTTTCACAAATGACCCTCCGCACCGGACCCAACTCGCAGGCGGCAACCGGCGCGCCGATGCTCATCGGCGAGCACCCGGCGCTGGACTTTCTGAACAGCGTGATGGCATCCGCTGGAGCGACGCTCGATTTTCTCTACGATGGCGCAACCATGGGTGTATGGCTGAAGGCGAGCGGCACGCTTTCCGGCGCGGCTCTCAATGCCTTTGAGGCCATGCCTCGCGCGCACGCGGATCAGATTGCCGCCGACGCGCGCCAACTGCGCGAGCACTTTCGCGCGCTGCTCTTCGCTCGAACCAAACGTGGGGCGCGGGGCCTGACCTCCGATGCGCTGGAGCCTCTCAATGCGCTGATGGCACAGAGCCCGCTGGTGCAGAAATTGGTGAAAACCAGCGACGGCAGCAGGCTCGAGGAGTTCCGCGCGTTCGATACAGATGTCGCCTTTGTTGCCGAACTGGCCGCGCAGTGCGCAGACCTGATCGCAAATCAACCGGCCGGTCAGGTACGCAAGTGCGAGAATCCCGCCTGCACCATGTGGTTCAACGACAGTAAGCGAGGCCCGAGACGCCGCTGGTGCTCCATGGCGGTCTGCGGCAATCGAATGAAAGTCGCGGCACACCGCGCACGGCAACGTAGCGGCGGCTAGGAGCACATTGGCTCAGAGTCCCGCCGCCGTCCCCATCAGCGATTCCTGCACTGGCAGCGATTGCTGTGCTGGCCGTCCGCCGAGGCGGGGGCGGGGCAGATCCTCGACGGCGCGGCGCAGCTTGGACTCCCATCGCGCATGCAACTCCAAAAGCTCCGGATCGTCGGCAGCGAAGCGGCGGTAGCCGTCGATATCGAGCGAGCCGTTACGATAGACCAGCAAGTCCAAGGGAGCACCCACGGTCACATTCGACCGGATGGTTGCGTCGAAGGAGAGCAGCGCATACAGCGCCGCAACGTCGAGCGGCGTGTCGTCGAAGACGATGCCGCGATCCAGGATGGGCCGGCCATACTTCACCTCGCCGATCTGGAGATAGGGCGAGTCCTGGGTGGCGCTGAGCGGATTGCCCTGGGGATAGATGCAGTAGAGCGCGGAGGGTCCGCCCTTGACCTGGCCGCCCAGCAGCAGGTGGATATTGAAGTGGTAGTCGTCGCGTTCGAGCGCCGCCCGGTCCAGGTCGGAGACGCGCCGCACGGCATCGCCCACGGCGCGCGCCGCCAGGTACATGGACTCTGCCTGCGCCAGTCCCTTGCCCTGCTGAAAATCGTCCTGCAGCAGGGTGATGACGGACTGCGTCAGGGACAGGCTGCCGCTGGTCAGCAGGACGAAGGCGCGCTCGCCCGGCAGCACGAAGGTGTGCATCTTGCGGCAGACGTTGACCTGGTCATAGCCTGCGTTGGTGCGCGAATCCGAGGCCATGACGAGGCCCTCGCGGGTCATGATGCCGAGGCAGTAGGTCATGCCCCATACTCGCGCACACGGCAGAGAATTGCTACCAGCATCCCGAGAAAAGCAGCGCTGTGCCTGTGGTTCGTGGCATCCTAAAGACCCCGGAGCCTTTCCGCTCCTTAGCAACCCGCTCCGATCCCTGTCGCTCAGAGCGAGCTGAACTCCAGCCATAGGAGGCTACAGCTTCGCCGATGCTGATTCGTCTGGGCTACGACATCCTGTTTGACACGCCGTCCGCGCTTGCCATGGTAGCGATGCTGTACGTGCATCCGTCCCGGCTCCATGACTTGCGCGAACCGGACGTGCTGCTCTCGAGCGCCGCTGTGGTGAAGGACGACTACATCGACAGCTTCGGTAATCGCTGCGCGCGGCTGGTGGCGCCGGCCGGCGAACTGCGGCTGCAGGGGTCGACGCTGATCGAGGACACGGGTGCCCCGGACGCTGTTGCCTGGGATGCCGTGGAACACCCGGTCGCCGAGCTTCCGACAGACACCCTGCAGTTCCTGCTGAACAGTCGCTACTGCGAGGTGGATCTGCTGTCGCCGATTGCGCACGATCTGTTCGGCTATTCCCTGCCCGGCTGGCCCAAGGTGCAGGCCATCCTGAGCTGGGTAAACCAGAAGGTCACCTTCGGCTACCAGTTTGCTCGCCCGACCAAGACGGCGCTCGACGTCTACACCGAGCGGCAAGGTGTGTGCCGCGACTTCCAGCATCTCGCCATCACCTTCTGCCGCTCCATGAACATTCCGGCGCGCTACGCGACTGGCTACCTGGGCGACATTGGCATACCTCCAACTGGAACGCCGATGGACTTCAGCGCCTGGTTTGAGGTGTACCTGGGCGGGCGATGGTGGACGGTGGATGCGCGGCACAATCATCCGCGCATTGGGCGGGTGCTGATGGCGACCGGGCGGGATGCCTCGGACGTGGCGCTGACCACCGCCTTTGGAGCCGCGCACCTCAAGCGGTTTGTCGTGGTCAGCGATGAGGTGGAGTCCGCGTGAGTACGGAAGCAAATCCACAGACCATAGAGAGCCGGATCTTTGCTGCAGCCGAGGTTCAGCGCAGCTCCATGCTATCCGGCTATCAACTGGACCACGTGTACGACGAGATGTTTACCGCGGAAGGCGAGACGCGACCACACTATCGCCAACTGCTGGAGATGTTCGCCCAGATGCCGGAAGAGGAGATCGAGCGCTGCAAGAAAGCAGCGGAACTCTCCTTCCTGACACAAGGCATCACCTTCACCGTGTATGGGCAGGAGCAAGGCACTGAGCGCGTCTTCCCCTATGATGTGCTGCCGCGCATCCTGAGTCAGAGCGAGTGGGCACACATTGAGCGAGGGCTGATCCAGCGCATCACTGCGTTGAACATGTTCCTGCATGACGTCTACAACGATGGCCGGATCCTCGCAGACGGCAAGGTCCCGCGCGAGGTGGTGTACAGCTGCCGCCATTTCCGTCGCGAGATGCGCGGGCTGCAGGTGCCGCGCAACATTTACATCGCGGTCACCGGCACTGACCTGCTGCGCGTGCAGTCGGGCGAATTTGTAGTGCTGGAAGACAACCTGCGGGTGCCGAGCGGGGTGAGTTACATGCTGACCAGCCGGCGCGTGATGAAACGCATCTTCCCCCAGCTGTTCCGCAACTACGATGTGCGGCCGATCGAGCATTACTCGCAGGCCCTGCTGGCCACGCTGCGCTCACTGGCGCCCGAGGGCCGGCCGGAGCCAACCATCGTGGTCCTGACTCCGGGTGTCTACAACTCGGCTTACTTCGAACACACCTATCTCGCGCGCCAGATGGGCATCGATCTGGTAGAAGGGCGCGACCTGGTGACCCACAACAATGTGGTGTATATGCGAACCACGGCCGGGCTGAAGCGTGTGGACGTGATCTACCGCCGGGTGGATGATGACTTCATCGACCCACTGGCGTTCCGCGCGGATTCCATGCTGGGCGCTGCCGGATTGTTCAACGCCTACCGCGCCGGCAATGTGACACTGGCGAATGCATTGGGGACAGGGCTTGCCGACGACAAGGCGATGTACGCATACGTTCCAGAGATCATCCGCTATTACCTGAGCGAAGAGCCGCTGCTGAATAATGTGGAGACTTTCCTGATGACCAACCCCGTGCACCGGCAGCACGCGCTGGACAATCTGGACAAGCTGGTGGTCAAGGCCGTGGGCGAGTCAGGGGGCTACGGCATGCTGATTGGACCGCAGAGTACCGCCGAGCAGCGCGCGGAGTTCCGGCGGCGCATCGAAGCCGATCCGCGGAACTACATCGCGCAGCCCACGCTCGAGTTCTCGCGCGCGCCCTGCCTGATGGATGGCGGCATTCAGGCGCGGCATGTGGACCTGCGCCCGTACATTCTGTTCGGCGACCGGGCTATCGTCGTCCCCGGTGGCCTGACCCGCGTGGCGCTGGAGAGGGGTTCGCTGGTGGTGAACTCCTCGCAGGGCGGCGGCAGCAAGGATACCTGGGTAGTGAACGACTGACCTTGCTGGATTGAGGAAAGCATGCTCTCACGCGTCGCCGACAGTCTGTATTGGATGAGCCGCTATCTGGAGCGGGCCGAGCATACTGTGCGACTCATTGACGTGAACATGAGCCTGATGCTGGACGAGGCGAACACCACTTCCAATGATGGCGAGGACCGGCGATGGGCCCGTGTGATTGCCTGCCTGGGCAGACCTGCCGAGGTGGAGTGGGCCGGCGACTTCTTTGCCCTGACCCACTCACTGACATTTGGTTCGCGCAGCCATGCAACCATCGTGAACTGTATCGCGCAGGCGCGGGAGAATGCGCGGCAAGTGCGCGATGAGCTTAGCTCCGAGCAGTGGCAGCAGCTGAACCGGCTCTACCACCAGATGGCGCGAGCGCAGCGCGAGGTAAGCTCCTACACTTCACTGACCAGCTTCCTGCCAACGGTAGTGAACGAGCTGCATCTGTTTCAGGGAATCACCGACTCCACCATGAGCCATGGCGAAGGCTGGCAGTTCATCCAGCTGGGCCGGTATATCGAGCGGGCCGCAGCCACGACGACACTGCTGGATATCTACCATCGCGAGGCAACGGAAGCACACCTAGCGAGCGGTGGCGGTTACGAATTTCTGGAAGGCGCGGGCATGCTGCGATGCTGCAGTGCGTTTGAATCGTACTGCAATGCCTACACCGCGGATTTCACCCAGGAACGCATCACGGAGTTCCTGCTGTTGAATGCCGACTTTCCGCATTCCGTACGCTATTCCGTCGATTGCCTGCGCAGCGCGCTGATGGCCATCGGCGGGAAGAGCGGCATGCACCATGCTGACGAGCTGGTGCGTATCTCCGGCCGCCTGCAGGCCTCGCTCAGCTTCGTGGATATCGGCGAAGTGCTTTCACAGGATGTGGGCGCTTACTTGTCGAACATTCTGGAGCAATGCCGCCAGGTGCACGAACGCGTCTTCCGGCTGTACATCCAGTATTCGATCCAGACCGCGCTCGCGATCAGTTGAGGAGCCAGACTGCATGAAGTACTACTCGATCCAGCACCTCACTCGCTTCGACTACTCGCACTCGGTGTGCGAGAGCGCGATGGAGATTCGCATGCAGCCCCGCAGCGACTCCAACCAGAGATGCCTCACCTTTTCCCTGTCAGTGAGCCCGCGTTGCCGGGTATTCAGCTATCGGGATCATCTTGGCAATCAGGTGCATCACTTCGATATTCCTGGCGACCATCGTCAGTTAGTCATCGTCGCGCACGCACTTATCGAGAACCAGCCGCTGGGCATCGTGCCACTGCAGCTTGATCCTTCGGTATGGGCGGAGCTGGACCGGCTGGTCTCCCAGGGGGATTTCTGGGAGATGCTGTCGCCCAGCACCTTTGCAGAGCCGACGGCTGCCTTGCGCGCGCTGGCCGCGGAATGGCGCATTGAGAGGCGAGACGATCCCCTCACCCTGCTGCATGAAATCAACCGGCGAATGTTTGAGACCTTCGACTATCTTCCGCGCAGCACCAAAGTAGATTCCCCGATCGACGTCGCTCTCGAATCGCGGCGCGGCGTCTGCCAGGATTTTGCCCACATCATGATCGCCCTCGCACGTCTGGTTGGTATTCCCTGCCGCTATGTCAGCGGCTATCTGTATCACCCAGCCGACGGTGATGACGCATCCGGCGCAACGTCAGATGGCGAAGAAAACAGCAGTAAAGATGAGCGCGGTGCGCCCAGCGCGACGCATGCCTGGGTGGAGGCGTTTCTACCCCGCCTGGGATGGGTGGGCTTCGATCCCACGAATAAGCTGGTGGCGACCGATGGGCACATCCGCACCGCGCTGGGCCGGGACTATGCCGACGTTCCGCCGACCCATGGCGTCTACCGCGGCAAGACGGAGAGCGAACTCAGCGTGGCGGTGCATGTGGAAGCAAGCGACACTGCGCCGGCCTTTGACGACAACCTGCCCGTGCCGGAAGACTGGTCGATTGTGGTGGAGCGCGCGCACGAGCCGCTGCCGCTGGCATCGCCACTGCTGCAGATCCAGCAGATGCAGCAACAGCAGACGCGGAGCTAAAGCAATTCTCCTGTAGGTGTAGACCGTCCAGCGGCTGCTGCTGTTGCCTTTCTTTGAGGAAAGGCCACGCCGAGAGACTCTTCCTGATTCACAGCATCAGGAGAATTGCTTTCACTTTCTATGGCTTCACGGCGATCACTTCAATCTCCACCAGCGCGCCGGGCAGCGCGAGTCCTGCCACCTGCATGGCAGAGCGCGCCGGCTTGTTGGGTTGGTCCTTGGTGCCGAAAAACTGTGTGTAACCCGCCATGAATCCGGCGAAGTCCATATTCCCCGACGCCGGTTCGGCCGCCAGGTAGACATGCATCACCACCACGTCGCCGAGCGTCAACTTCTGGGCAGACAGCGCTTTTTGAATGCTCTCGATCGCGCCGATGGTCTGCGTCTTTGTGCCGGTAGCAGGCCCCTTGCCGGCATTGGGGTCCAGCATGCCGCTGAGATAGAGTGTGTTGCCTGCCCATACGCCTTGCGAGATGGGAAAGGTAGCTCCATTCGGGAGAGGGATGCGGGTAACGCTCTGACCTGGCACGGAAGCAGTAGCCAGCAAGAGCGCGGCGGCAGCAAGAGCAATGCGGATGCGAGACAGCAAAGGTTTCCTCCAAGGCCGAATTCAGAATGAAGTGTGTTTCCTCATCATAGCCATGATCGAAGGCGCAAGGCCGAGAAATCCCGCCGGTGTGCGAAAAGTTTATGCACGCATTCTTCCTCGCCTTCCGAGGATGCGCGTTCGGCCAATGGAAGATTGCCCGGCGCGAACTCGCAGCGCTGCAGCAATTTAAAGTCACTTGTCCGAGATGCCGACTGCACCGGCAATGTAGCTCCGTTTCTCATTGAGCGCATTGGCGATTTGGCACTAAGCGAGAACCAAACGCTTTTCGCCCCGTCCAAGCGTCTCCCCCCTTTTGACATTCGACAAGAGCCAGAGTAGATTTGCTGTCGAATGTCGAGAGGAATATGCCGCAGTCGATTGATCTGTTGCAGGGTACGCTGGACCTCCTCATCCTAAAGACGCTGGCTCTGGAGCCGATGCACGGGTGGGGTGTGGCGCAGCGTATTCAGCAATTGTCGCAAGACGTGTTGCAAATTGGACAGGGCTCTCTCTATCCGGCTCTCTACCGGCTCGAATACAAAGGATGGATTCGCTCGGAGTGGGGAAAGTCAGAGAACAATCGAAAGGCGAAGTTCTATCGTCTGACACCCGCGGGTAGGAAGCAACTTGAGGCGGAACTCGCGACCTGGGATAGGTTATCGTTCGCAGTCGGATTGGTTCTCGGCAGATCTGCGGAGGTGCCGACATGATCGCCGAGTTCCTGGTGCGGCTTCGGTTCCTCATATTACGCAAGAAGCGAAGTGAATTTGATGATGAACTTCGGTTTCACATCGAGCAATCCATTGCACAGAAAGTGGCAGCCGGCCTGAACGCCTCAGAAGCCCGTCGATTAGCACTGATCGAGTTCGGCGGAGTCGAGCGGGCGCGGGAGCAATGCGAAGAGCAGCGCCCCGGCTGGTGGATCAGTACTGTATTGCTGGATGCGCGATACGCACTGCGCGGCTTTCGCCGCAATCCGGTCTTCAGCATCAGTGTCGTCGCAACTCTCGCCCTCGGCATCGGGGCGACGACCGCAGTCTTCAGCGTCGTCGATCGCGTTCTTTTCCGCCCGCTGCCTTACGCAGATGCGAGCCGAATCGTTTCCGTGGGGTTTGTGCACTCATTGGAGCGCCAGGAATTCCTAATGGGGAGGTTTTACGACGACTGGCAGGATAATCAACAACCGTTCCAAGCTATGGCATCAGAAGGCACTATGACACATGCCTGCGACCTGATCGAGAACAACCCGGCGCAGCTTAACTGTAATTCGTTCCAGGCAGGTTTCCTGCCCCTGTTCGGAGTCTCGCCAATCCTGGGACGGAACTTTTTACCTGAAGAGGACCGTCCCAATGGACCACGTGTTGTCATCATTTCGTATGCACTTTGGGAGGGGCACTACAACGGCGACCGACATATCATCGATCGATTCATCGACATTGACGGTAGCCCTGCGCGCGTCGTCGGAGTCCTGCCCAGAGATTTTCAGCTTCCTACGCTGGAATCGGATGACATTATCTTTCCCCTGGCCCTCAATCGCGCTGTCCAACAGACTGCAAATGGCCGCTTCGGCAATCCAATGCGAACTTTCGCGCGTCTCAAGCAGGGCGTAAGCATTCCACAGGCTTACGCTCAAATGCAGCCGCTCTTCGATTCCGAGCTAAGGTGGTTTCCCGCTGAAGCTCAGCGATGAGGTTCGCCTTAGCATTCGCTCCTTGCGCGATCGCGAGACTGCAGATGTGCGATCCGTGGCGTGGATTCTCTTCGGTTCTGTGCTTGCAGTTCTGTTGATCGCGTGCGCAAACGTGTCGAGTTTGCTGATGGCCCGCGGCGCGGCGCGCCAACGAGAACTTGTAGTTCGCTCGGCGCTGGGTGCAGGCCGCAACCAGCTCTTGAGGCAGGCGCTTACCGAGTCCTTTCTGCTTTCGTCGTCAGGTGCCGTTGCCGGCCTAGCAATGGCTTACGAGCTGCTCCGGACTTTCATTGGGCTCGCTCCTACGGGGATCCCCTTCGTGGCCGATGCGCATCTCGATCTGCGCATTGCCATGTTTACGCTGATACTTTCTTTCGCTTGCGGAGCGCTGTTTGGCATTGCATCTGCGCTCCAGAAGCCTAGTTCCGCGGCTCTGAACGCAAAGACATCCGCATCTCACAATCATACTTTGCTGAGGCGTTGCCTGGTCGTAGGGCAGATTGCAGTGAGCATTATTCTGCTTTCCAGCGCGGGGCTGATGTTGCGCAGCTTTCAAAGGATTGAGGGGCAGAATCTTGGGGTGCAAACAGGCGGAGTGCTTACGGTGAAGGTTGCACTGCCCTCATTCCGCTACAACACGAGTCAGAAGATGGATTTCTATCTGCGCCTAGAGTCGGCTTTGCGGCGCATGCCGGGTACGAGCGCAGTGAGCGTGGCCGACT
>JBBRLT010000037.1:0-32889 GCA_038231235.1 Terriglobales bacterium | reverse complement strand
TGGATGCTGTCGCTCGCTAAGCGCTGTATGCTGTCGCTCGCTAAGCGCTGTATGCTGTCGCTCGCTAAGCGCTGTATGCTGTCGCTCGCTAAGCGCTGTATGCTGTCGCTCGCTAAGCGCTGTATGCTGTCGCTCGCTAAGCTCGACCAGCGTCTCTGGCGTAACCGTACCTTCCAAATGCAGGTGCAGCTCGGCCTTGGGCAGCCGACGCAGCAAGTCGCGGCTCTCTCCATCCATTCTCTAACTCTATAGGGCGGCGGAGACCGTGCGCTGACCGCGCTAGCGAGCGAACTCACTGCGCTTCCGCGAATAGAAGAAATAAATCAGCAGGCCGATGGCCAGCCAGCCGAAGAAGCGCAGCCAGGTCATGATGGGCAGGCCGGACATCAGCAGGCAGCAGAAGGTGATGCTGAGCAGCGGTGTCAGCATGCCTCCCGGAGCGCGGAAGCTGCGGTGCCGCTCCGGCTCGCGCACGCGCAGGATGAGCACGCCGATCGAGACCAGCACAAAGGCGAACAGTGTGCCGATGTTGGACAGATCGGAGAGCGTTCCGATGTCCAGCAGTCCGCCGGGGATGCCGACCAGAAATCCGGCGATCCATGTAGCGGCGGCTGGCGTGCGAAAGCGGGGATGCACCTTGCCAAACCACGCCGGGAAGAGGCGATCGCGCGACATGGCAAACCAGACCCGCGCCTGGCCCAGTTGGAAGACCAGGATGGAGGAGATCATGCCCATCATGGCGCCGATGAGCACCACCAGCCGCACCCACTGCAGGTTATGGCCGCCCGGCTGGAGTGAAAGCTTCTTGAGCGCGTTGACCACCGGTGCTGCGTCGTCCACCAGCGTATTCCATGGCACCAGCCCGGTCAGCACAATGGCCACCGCGATATACAGCACGGTGCAGACTATCAGCGTGCCGATAATGCCGATGGGCACATCGCGCTGCGGGTTCTTGCACTCCTCCGCCGCAGTGGAGACCGAATCGAAGCCGATATAGGTGAAGAAGATGATGGATCCGCCAGTCAGCACGCCGGACCATCCATTCGGATAGTAAGGATGCCAGTTGGGGGGATGGATGAAGTGCGCTGCGCCGATAACGAAGACGAAGATGGCCGCGATCTTCAGCAGCACCATGACGTTGTTGGTGCGTGCCGACTCCCGGATGCCGCGCACCAGCACCACGGTGAGCAGCATGACGATCAAAAATGCCGGGATGTTGAAGCCGAAGTGCCAGCCGGAATGGTACAGCTGGTGGCCGCTCAGGTCAGAGAGCCCGGAGGGCAGGTAAGCGGGCGAAATCCAGCGCGGCGAAGGGTGAACGCCGAACCAGTCGAGGAAGTCGACCAAGTGCGCGGCAAAGCCCACGCTGACCGCCATGTTGGACACTGCGTACTCCAGGATCAGGTCCCAGCCGATGATCCAGGCCACCAGCTCGCCCATGGTGGCGTAGGTGTAGGTGTAAGCCGAGCCGGCAATCGGGATCATGGACGACAGCTCGGCGTAGCAGAGCCCGGTGAAGGCGCACACGATGGCCACCAGCACCAGCGAGACAGCCAGTGCCGGCCCTGCGCCCGGTCGCCCGATCAGCGCCTGATGGCGGATGAGGTAGTCCAGCAGCGGCGTGTTCAGGATGGAGGAGGTGTCGAACTTCTCGCCGGCGATTGCGGTGCCGATGACGGTGAAGATGCCCGAGCCGATGACCGCACCGATGCCCAGTGCGATCAGCGACACCGGGCCGAGCGTCTTCTTGAGCGCGTGTTCCGGCGCCTGGGAGTCGCTGATCAGCTTGTCGATCGACTTGCGTGCGAAGAACTGCGACAGGGGCGCCGACTCCGTAAGAAAGTCCGGCCAATCCTAGTGGGCTGGCCGGGTGTCACTACCTTAAGGCATTTCCGGTGCGGCTGTAGACAGGAAAGTAGGCGAACTCTGCTAGCGCTTACCCTGGCCGCGGGACAGCTTCTTGACCTTCTGCTTGTTTGCGCCACGGGGCTCAGTGCGCTTGGCCTTGGGGGCGGCCTTCTTGCGCGATGCGCGCTTTACCTTTTTGCGTTCCTGCGTGTCTTCAATCTTGGTGGTGTCTGCCATGTCTCTCTCGATTCATCGTCAAATGTGGTGTCGGGCCGTTCGTCAGGAGGCGAGCAGCGGGCACTGCATGGTGCCTCACAACCGCTCCAGCTGGGCGAATTTCTCCACCAGCTTCTTCACACCGAACTTGATAAATTGTACTGTAATCTTCGCGTCGTCGCCGTCACCCTCGCGCCGGAAGACCACACCATCGCCATACTTGGGATGGCGCACGCGCTGTCCGCTCCTGAACCCCATGGCTCCGGTCGGCTCCGGTACAGGCAGCCTGGGACGCTTGGCAGTAGCCCCTCCGCGGGCCGCGAAGAAGCTGGCGATGTTATCGATGGAGCCGGCGTCGGGCCGCCTTGACCCGCTTCCGTAACTGCGGCCGTTACCTGCGCCTGCCGCTGGGCGCACGCTCTGATCCTCATCCTCATAGCTGTAGTGGCGCTCGCCCTCTTCGTGGCGTCCGCGGCTCAAACTGGATGACCCGCTGGCATAGCCGGCTGCATAGCCGCCCCAACTGGTGACACGCTCACGGCCGCCGCTCAGGTCTTCGAGCAGGTGGTGCGGTATCTCCTCCAGAAAGCGCGAGGGCAGCGCGGCATCCGGCATGTCATTGCCATAGCGGCGACGGTACCGCGCGCGGCTGACGATCAGCGTGTCCATGGCTCGCGTCATCCCGACATAGCAGAGGCGCCGCTCTTCTTCCAGACCCGTCGGATCGGTGAGCGTGCGCGAGTGTGGGAAGAGGCCCTCCTCCATGCCGCAGAGCAGTACCAACGGAAACTCCAGCCCCTTGGCAGAGTGCAGCGTCATCAGTGTCACGCGGCTGTCCGGCTTGTAGTGGTCCGTGTCGCTCACCAGCGCAGCGTGGTCCAGAAACTCATGCAGCGTCTCGCCGCGCTCCTCCGCATCCTGCGCGGCGTTGGCCAGCTCCTTTAGATTCTCTATGCGGCTGAAGGCCTCCGGCGTGCCTTCGTCTTCGAGTGCGCGGATATATCCGCTGCGGTCGTTGATGAAGCGGATCAGCTCGGGCAGCGTGGCCTTGTCGCCTGGCTTGCGGAAGGGGGCGCGCTCAGTCTCTGCTTCCTCTTGTGTGGGTCTTGCCTCTGCTGCATTGCGGTCGGAATGACCCGCCACTTCGGTTTCAAAAGGATTGAAGCTGACATCAACGGAAATGTCTTCGCCGGGCGGCACGTCAAAGGACACCGGCTCGAAGGAGGCGGAGTCGAACGAGCCGGGTTCGAAAGACTCTGGCGCGAAGGAATCATCGGCTGGCTCAAGTCCCAGTATTCCCTGCTCTCCGAACTCAAACTCTGTGCCCTCATCCTCGGCATCGGGACCCTGCGTATAGCCGCCCTCGGGCAACGCCTCGGTCTCACCAGCAACATCGGCGCTGAGCTTGTCAGCGAAGCCGGGCTCCAGCAGCGCGCGTGCATCATCGATCATGCGCTGAAAGTTTTCGAGCGCGTTCAGTGCGCGCTGCGGCAGCAGCCGTTGCCGGACAGTGTGGCGAATCGCGTCCCAGGTGCTGGCGCCAGTCTCTAGCGCAATTCGCTCGACTGTATCGAGCGTGGCGCGTCCGATGCCGCGCGCCGGCGTATTGATAACGCGCTGCAGGGCGATCGAGTCGTTAGGATTCTGTACCAGCTTCAGATAGCTGAGCAGGTCCTTGATCTCCGCGCGCTCGTAGAAGGAGAAGCCACCCACCATTGTGTACTGAATGGAGTAGCGGCGCAGCGACTCCTCCACCAGGCGCGACTGCGAGTTGGTGCGGTAGAGCACTGCCACGCGCGGCTGCTCCTCGCTCTCGCCCGCCTTGCGCAGATACTTCTGAATGTAGTCCGCGATGAACAGCGCTTCGTTTTCGCCGTCCGGCGCTTCGTAGTAGCCGATGTGTGCGCCACCCTGCCGCTCCGTCCACAGATTCTTGCCCTTGCGCTGCGCATTGCGCGCGACTACGGCGGAGGCCGCCTCCAGGATCACTTGCGTGGATCGGTAGTTCTGCTCCAGGCGGATGGTCATGGTCTCAGGGAAATCCTTTTCGAACTCCAGGATGTTGCGGATATCCGCGCCGCGCCAGCTGTAGATGCTCTGGTCCTCGTCGCCCACTACACAGATGTTGTGGTGGTCGGCTGCGAGCAGCTTCATCAGCTCGTACTGCGGGCGATTGGTGTCCTGGTACTCATCGATCATGATGTAGCGGAAGCGGCGGTTGTAGCGCTCGCGGGTCTCGCCGCTGGCCTTCAGCAGGCGCACCGTTTCAAGCAGCAGGTCGTCGAAGTCCATCGCATTGTTCTTGCGCAACTCCTTGCGATAGACCTCGTAGAGCTGCGCGACACGCTCGTTGATGGGATCGCTCGACCCCAGGTAGTAATCCTGCGGATCGATCATGTGGTTCTTGGCCCAGCTGATCTTGGACAGCACGGTGCGCGGGGTCAGCGTCTTGTCGTCCAGCGACATGCGCCGCATGGCCTGCTTCACAATGGCCTGCTGATCGCTCTCATCGTAAATAGCAAAGGCGCGGGTAAGCCCTTCGCCGCCAATGCGCAGTGCCTCAATGTCCCGGCGCAGGACGCGCACGCAAAAGGAGTGGAAGGTGGAGAGTTGCGGCTTGGCCAGCGTGGACCCGGCCAGCAGCTTGTCCACCCGCTCTGCCATCTCGGCCGAGGCTTTATTCGTGAATGTGACGGCGAGAATCGCATCCGGCGAGACGCCTTTGGCTTCGATCAGGTATGCGATGCGGTGCGTGATGACGCGCGTCTTGCCGGAGCCGGCGCCAGCCAGGATCAGCACTGGCCCATCGGTCGCCTCAACGGCTGCCCGCTGCTGCGGATTCATCTTTTGGAGGAGGGGGTTCACGGGCGAGCTTCTTTGGACGCTTCTACTCCCAGTGTATCGCCAGTTCTATCGCCGCCCAGGACTGCGAAGCTGGCTTACGCGGCTGGCCCGGCACTCAGCGCATTGGCAGTGACGGCGCAGAAAGTCCCAGGAGTAGATCCCGCTGGCATGGCCGTCATTCCACTTGAACACCACAGCATAGCGGCCTGCCGGCTCCACGCTGTTAGGACGCGGCGGCGCGGCGTACATGGGCAACAGCTGACCCGGTGTGGGCTTCGGGTCGCCTGGCTCCAGGCCAGCCAGCCCGCGCGACTCATGGCAGGTGGCGCAGGGGCAGGCATCCCGCAGCCAGCGGAAGGTCCACGAACTGGCGTGGCCATCCTTCCAGTCGATCTCCATGCCAGTGCCCTCGGTCTGATGCACCCGCACCCTGGCCGGCTCGACTGCCGCACGGGGCAACGGCTGACTGCCGCGGTCCATGCGCCGCGCCTTCTGCTCATCGACGATCTGGATGCCTTCATGGCTCATGGCTGTATCCCTTCATGGCTCATGGCTGACTCCAGAATACGCCCCAGCCGCCGGAGCTGGCAGCGCGCTAAGAGCGGATTCCGTTTGCCGAGCTGCGCACCTTCGGCGACACCTAATAAGTACCCGCCTTGGCACCTCCATAGTTTCAGTCGCGGTTGCATTTCGCTGGTACTGCTCAGTTCCGTGGGCTAGAACTGCCTTACCATGCGGCTCAGATACCGGTCCCTTGCCTTCTTTGCCTTATTTCTGCCCTTTGTCATCGCTCAGACCACCAAGCCCGCTGCGAAGCAGCCGGATCTCTCGGGCGAAGCAATTGTGGTGGAGCAGATGCACACCGTAGTCCGAGTGACGAGGGACGGCAGCAGCACCCGTACCTTTCAGTTGAAGGCGCGTGTGCTGAGCGACGCTGGTCTGCGCGATGCCGGCACGGTGACAACCGCGTATGCGTCCAGCCATGAGACGTCGACAATCGACTATGTGCGAGTGCGCAAGCCGGACGGCACCGTCGTAGATACGCCAACCGGGGATGCGCAGGAGGTGCCGCTGCCGGTGACGCAGGCCGCTCCGATGTACAGCGATCTGCGCAGCAAGCAGCTTCCGGTGAAGTCGTTGAGCGTGGGCGACACACTCGAATATCAGCTGACCGTCGTAGAGAAGAATGTTGACGCACCCGGCAATTATTGGTGCGCCGTGGATTTCAATGAAGCGCTGCCAGTGAAGGAAGAGGTCATTGAGTTTCATATTCCGCGTGAGATGACGCTCACCGTCAAGAGCAAGTCGGTGCAGCCCGTGATCCGCGAAGAAGGCAGCGAGCGCATCTACCGCTGGACCCACGAGACGGTGAGTAAGTATCCGAAGAAGAACGAGAAGGAGGCAGCGCCCGTGCCGCTGGTGCCGCCACTCTATGAGCCGGATATCGCGGTGACGACTTTCCGCTCCTGGGCTGAGTTGGGTGCCTGGTATCAAGGCGTGATCAAGGACCGCGCTGTGCCGGATGCCGCGATCCAGGCAAAAGCGGATGAGTTGACCAAAGGCCTGTCCACGGACGACGAGAAGATCGAGGCGCTGTATCACTACGTGGCGACGCAGTACCGCTACATCAGTGTGTCACTGGGGATCGGACGCGTGCAGCCGCATACGGCGGCGGAAGTCTTCCGCAACCAGTATGGCGACTGTAAGGACAAGCACACCCTGCTGCAGGCGATGCTTGCGGCAGAGAAGATCGAGGCCGAGCCGGTGCTGATCCACTCCTCGGTTCGATTGAATGAGGCGTTGCCGCTGCCCGCGCAGTTCGACCACATGATCACGCTGGTCAAGCCCGGGCCGCAGCAGATTTGGCTGGATACCACACCGGAAGTAGCACCTAGCCGCTTGCTGTTGGCCATTCTAAGGGGCAAGCAGGCGCTCGCGCTCCCACTGCGTGGCGATGCGCACCTGGTGACCACGCCCGCAGCGCTTCCCTTCCCGGCGTACTACCGGCAGACCATCACCGGCACCCTGGATGCGCAGGGCACCCTAACAGCCCACTTTGACCAGAGCGTGCGCGGAGACCTGGAGGTAGTCCTACGCACGGTTTTCCATCAGGTTCCACGGGCGAAGTGGCAGGAACTGGAGCAGGGCATCTCCAACAACACGGGCTTTGCCGGCGAGGTAAGCAGTGTGGAGGCCGCGCCGCCAGAGAAGACGCAGGAGGCGTTCCACGCGAGCTGGGCGTACACGCGGAAGGATTTCGGCGACTGGCCGAACAGGAAGATCCCTGGCATGACACCGTGGCTGGGCAGTGACCTGCCGAAGGACACCAAAGAGCCCGAGCGCCCCATCCGCCTGGTGGCCAACGAACCAGTCGAGTTCAAGGAGGTCTTGACGCTGCCGGAGGGCTACACCATGACCCCGCCAGACGATGTCAAGCGCTCGACCGCCTTTGCGGATTACACCTCTACCTACACGGTGAAGGGGCAAACGCTGGAGCTGAACCGGCGATTGATCTACAAGGTGGAAGAACTGCCGGTGAGCGAGTGGGGAGCTTATCGCGAATTTGAGAAGGCAGTGAACGACGATGCGGGGCAGATGATGCAGCTGTTTACTGCCCAGTCCAAGCCAGAGCTGAAGCCGCAGACGACGCAGCCACCGAAGGTGCTTTCCAAGGAAGACCAGGCGACAGCTGCACTCATCGTCATGGCGGAAGAGGAATCCAGGGCGAACAACACAGTCCACGCCCGTAAGCTGCTCGAACAGGCGAGCTCGCGCAATGAGCATATGCGGGGGCTATGGATGGCATGGGGCGACATCAACCGGCGCAGTCACAAGACGGCACAAGCGATCGCTGACTATCGCAAGCAGATCACACAGCATCCTGATTTTTTCTGGGCTTATCCCGAGTTGATTGCCCTCTATTCCGAGACGGGCGACTGGAAATCAGCAGAAGATGTATCGCACACCTGGCGGGCTGCCAATCCATCCGAACCGAAGGTGCTGGAGCGGCTGGCCTCCATCCTGATGTTCGAAGAGCACTATCGAGAGGCCGCCGCCGCTTACCAGGAAGCGATCGCGGCAAGCCCCGAATCGGATGAGCTCAAGATCCAACTCGGCCGAGCACTGTTGAGGGGCGGAGACACTGCGGCGGGCAAGAAAACTCTGCACACTCTTATAAAGCAGGGCAGTGACGCCGTAACGGTGAACGCGGCGATCTATGAACTTGCCGACGCTGGCATTGACCTCGACGGCGATGAGGCGGCAAGCCTCAATCAGGTCGAGATGCTGGAGACTCGTAATAGAAATGCGGATATGAGCACGGCCGGCGATCAGGATTTGGTGAATGGATCACTGCTGGCAACGGCATGGGACACGCTGGGCTGGATTTACTACAAGGAGAAGAGGCTGCCGGAGGCAGAGGCCTACGTCCGGAGTGCATGGCTCTGGAATCAGCGACCCGAGGTAGGCGTGCATCTGGGACGTATCTGCGAGGCCGAAGGGAAGCAGGCAGACGAGTTGACAGCGTATCGCCTGGCGGTAAGGGCCTGGCAAACGAGCTATCTCTCGCCGGAGCTG
Source organism: Terriglobales bacterium (assembly GCA_038231235.1). GTDB lineage: Bacteria > Acidobacteriota > Terriglobia > Terriglobales > Acidobacteriaceae > KBS-83. Next base: position 24,405 of record JBBRLT010000037.1, on the reverse strand, counting down.
GAACGAATGAAAGAGCAGTCGGAAAAACGTGTGGCGGCGCTGAAAGCGAAGGGTGTGCGGGAGAAACCTGCCTTTGCGACTCAGTCAGGGGGGGACGAACTCGGGGCGATGCGCACCTATACAGTGCCGAATCCACTGAAAGGGGAGTACGGTTACGCGGACTTCATGCTGCAAATGGGGAACAACCGGGCGGAGGATGTGCGCTTTCTGAGCGGGTCGGACTCGCTGCGCACAGCCGGCGCTGCACTGCGAAGTGTCCAGTACCGCACACCGCTGCCTCCGGATTCACATGCAAAGATCCTGCGGCGTGGCATTCTGGCGTGCTCGATGGGCTCGAATACCTGCATGCTTGCGCTACTCCCCCCGCCCGAGGTGCGACGGCTGGCGAATTGACGGGTGCGGGCGGAGCGAAAGACTCGGCACTACTCCCCGCCGACTCATTGTTTCCCCTGGATTGCGTCATCCGGCCCGCACCAACCGCGCTGAGACCCGACGCACTCAGCCACCCCTGTAATCCCGACCGGAGCGAAGCGGAGTGGAGGGATCTGCTTTTCAGCGAGTGGCAAGGCAAAACAGCAGGGCCTGGTCAAATAAAGAGACCCGAGCCATGGTGGCTCGAGTCTCGGCGGCTGGGCGCTGACGGCACGCCGGTTCCGATGCGACTTCGATAAAAGGGGGGGACTAATCTTCGTTGCGGACCCACCCATCCGGGGTCAGGACCAGGGTCGCCTTATCCACCGGCTCCTCGGCGACTGCCTTGGCAACGTCGGGGAAGGCGGTCTGGACAGCGCGAACCTTGGCCCAGGTGGGGCTGTCCTTCTCGACAAAGTGGTACTCCACCTTGGTGAAGCGGTTGCCGTGGAAGTCCGTAGGCGCCGAGTAAGTATCGACGCTGGTGACTTGGCGCTTGCCGTAGCAGAAGCGTCCATTGCCGGGAACCTGGCGGCCGGTCAGGGTCAGTTCATAGCGCAACTGGCTGCCGCTGCTGGTGCGGTTGAGCAGCCCGGCGGCGGCCAGCGCCTCCAGCTTGGTGTGGACGTCGCCAAGCAGTTTGTCGCCTACCTGCATTTCAAAGGGATAGGGCAGCGACTTGGCAAAGAGGCAGTCGGCATTAGCCGAGTAATCTTCGTTGAGCACATGAGCAAAGTTTTCCTTGCTCATCTCCCGCTTGTCGCCGCAGCCCGAGCCTAGAAGAGTAAAAACGCCTGCGATTGCTGCCAGACCTGCAAGATGTGTGAGTCGCCGTGTCATTTCTTCCCTCGATACGAGAAATTCTTTCCAAAGAGTAGAGTATTTTCTCTATTGGGAAAACCTTACCGAAGAGGTATTCAGGGGGTTAAGCACGCCCTACCTTTGGGGGATGGACGCCATTTTGATCAGGGAAGAAGAGGTCTTCCGACAGCCGCATACGATTCACGGAAGAGAGGTCACGCGTCGCCAGGCTGCCGTGATAAGTGCAATGAATAGAGTCGCCTGTGACGACGATTATGCACTTTACACAGATGCACCATGGCTGGTGCAATAATAGGGCCGTGACAGGAAACATCTCAAGTCGTGGGAGGTGAACTATGGCGAGTGTGATTCAATTCGGAACTGATCAAGTTCCGCGCTTTGGGCTTATCGAGCAAGAACAAATGGCCGCCCAAGTGGTCGCCGTACTGGACGCCCACTTTAAGCGGCCAACAGTAGATGAAAAGCTGGCGATCCTGAAGGCGGCCAACCAGCAGGTGGAGTCTACGCGGCCTCTTTAGGATGAAGCCTGTGGCGGCCTTCTAGCTCCGTCAGAAGCTGCAAGACAAGCTTTAGAGTGTCCGCGTTTTGCCAAGTAAGGATCGCGTTGTTGTAGACAGTCCTATTGTTCATCCCGGCGACGACCTGTAGCTGTTGCGGGTTGAAGCTGAAGCTTCCCTCGTGGCGAATTTTGGCGTCCAATATCTTCACGAGTTCCTGATCGGTGATGCCATTCAGCGTCAACGTTCCATTTGTCATTGTGATGCTCCTTGGGGGATCGGCCCCGGTTGGACTACAATAATTACGCGGAGAGGCAGGGAGTTGAACCCACGGTGCTGACACACCGTTCCCGGCTTATAAGGCCAATAGCCCACCTAGGCGATGCCCCTCCAGTTTCGCCTCCGTAGCAATCCGGAGGCGGGCAGCGTGTATGAATCACCATCGCCCGATTCGCACTTCCTTGGCCGGACGCGAATCGGGCGTTCTGTTATGGCGCGACTGCACGGTGAAGTAGAGCAGACCCGCTAAACCAATATCATTGCGGCTCTCCGAAATCCGTAAGACCCCCGAATCCTTCAGGCAAATTGGGCTGACTGGCACCAGTTTCGCCGTTCCAGTGCTTCTCGTCTTTTGCCATACCGACGAGGCCGAATACGTTTGGCCCTGGCCGAGTGAAGACTAGCCCACGCCGGACATAGGTTCCAAGAGAGCCGACAAGAGACACCCTTGCTTGTTTGGTATTTGCCACCCCAATCTCCGCGAGCAGGAAGTTGACGTGCATGGGCTGCCCGCGCTTGGAGAGAGCCTCCTTCGCCTTGTGCAGGAGAGTTCCGGCGCGGAGTTCGGTTGCCTCTGATTGCTCGCTTGCAACGATTTCGCGGGGAAGAGCCTTAATCGAATCCTGCAATGCCTGGATGTAGATGCGCGCATGCTCCAGGCGCACTTCGAGTTCACGTACCTCTTGCTGCTTCCGATCGACCAGCTTTTGAAGGTTTTCCTTCGCGCCCATAGAAGTGAGGATATACAGCTCAGGATACAAGCGCAATAGAAAATGGGGGGAAGGTATGAAAGTTTGGGTGTATCCTTGCTCTACTCGGGGGGTGAGCAGGTGGAGATCGAGAACGTCATTATCGAACGATTTCGGAGAAGTCAGCGAGGTGCAGTCAACGGAAAGCCTTATTGGATGGCGCGGGACATCCAGGAAGCGCTTAACTATCGGGAGTGGCGAGACTTCAAGGAGGTAATCGATAGAGCGGAGACCTCTTGCGAGATGGCGGGTCACTTCGTCGCCAACCATTTTGTGCATGCGCCCGAGATGGTCCACATCGGAAGTGGCGCGAAGAGGGAGAGAGAAAACGTCGCCCTTAGCAAGTATGCCTGCTACTTGGTTGCGATGAATGGCGACCCAGCAAAGCCGGAGGTCGCCACTGCCCAAGCCTACTTTCTTGAGAAAACCTACCTCCAGGAGAAGACGGATGCTCTGACGGAAGCTGAGCGACGCGCAGTACTGAGAGACAGAGTGAAGGATGCGAATCGCCGCTTGAGTGGAGCAGCCAAAGATGCGGGGGTCCGAAGCAGCATGTTCGGCATCTTCCATGATGCTGGTTACCAGGGTCTTTACGGCGGTTTGCGCTCAAAGGAGGTGAAGGCAAAGAAGGGCATAGACCTGCGGGATGACCTTTTGGACTGCATTGGCCCGACCGAGCTGGCCGCCAATGAGTTTCGTGCTACACAAGCGGAGGAAAAGATTCGGCGCAACGAGATCAAGGGAGAGAGACGTGCGATTGATACTCACTACGGGGTAGGCTTGGAGGTACGAAAGACGATTCAGAAGATTGGCGGAACGATGCCCGAACAGCTGCCGGCCGCTCCGTCAATCAAGAAGCTGAAGCGCTCTCAGGCATCCCTGGAGTCCTCCGATGAAGGTTGAGAAGGACCAATTCGACGCTTTGCTCAAGCGGTTAACGAAGGCCAACCCGGCCAAGCGGCAGGACATAAAGACTCAGGGGAAGGCCGGGAAGATAATCCCGGCCCCTAAGCCTCAGTCGGAGCAGTGAGCATCTTGTAGGGCATCGCCTTGCCCATCAGCATCCGCTGCGCCGTCTTGTCGAACCGTGCCTCGTTGTTGCGCTCATTGAAGCGGAACTCGAACTCAGTCAGGTAGCGGTGCAGATGCTTTACCGAGACGCGGTGAAAGCTGCCTATGAGGCCGCGCTTCAGCAGCGAGAATGACGACTCCACAGTGTTCGTGTGGATGCGCGATCCTGGCACAACCCATTCGGTTATGTGGTTCACCTTGCGGTGATTCTTCTTGTGCCGCTCGTTTATCGCGAAGTCGTAGACGGCGCTATTGTCAGTGATGATGCGGTCTGCCCACGGATCGACGTGCTTATCGATGATGGGCTGGAGCGTTGCACGCTTGCCGTCCTTCACATGGAAGAACCGCACACGGCCAGCCTTCACTTTGCCGCCGCTCTTCTTTGCGTCCCGCTCCCGGATCGCAAGCACCATCTCTTTGGCTGGCTTCGGCTTGCGTGCCCTCTGAAAGCGCCGGATAGCGTTGCCGCCGATGAATGTCTCATCGATCTCGACCACACCCGTCATCGGGGCAGCGTCCGTATCGAACATTGCCTCACGGATGCGATGCGCCATGTACCAGGCGGTGCGATAGGAACCGATGCCGAGGTGCTGCTGGAGTTGAACCGCGCTCATGCCCTTCTTGGCGTCAATGACAAGCGCAAGGGCCATGAACCACTTGTGCAAGGGCAGGTGGGAGTTGTGAAAGATCGTCCCGGACGTAGCCGAGAACTGCTGCTTACAAGTCTTCTCTAGGCACTGGTAGACCTGAGCGCGCTTGTTCTTCGAGGCCGTCTTGCGATTGATGGTAGAGATGCGGTCATCGCCACAGGTGGGGCAGCGCTTCACACCGTCAGGCCAGCGCTGCGATTCGAGGTAAGCCAAGCACTGCTCATCGGTTGCGAACTGGATTGTGACGTCTATCAGGTTCATGGCTGCCCTCGACATCATCAGAATGCCTCATTTGGCTTTCTGTGTCAAGTGTATAATCGTCCCTGTGACTACAGCGGCTTTTTAGACAGCGTTGTGTATTGCCCCCTTTCGGCGGGCCCGGCCAGCAGAGGAAAGGCGACTCAACGTGCGGCGAACGACGCTAGGAGTAGTCCTGCTGCTGGGCTGGTGGTTCTCGCGGGCGCGGGTAACGGAGCCCTGCGGCAGTGCCGGTCTCGCAGATTCAGGGCTCATTGAGCCGCAGTCGTCCGGCGGCGGTCACTCCACTGCAAGCGCGGCGGAAGCCCAGGCCGCAGGACAGAGGGGGGAGGTGCTGACCATATTTCCGCACTCGCAGACGACGCCCTGGTATGTGGCCGGGCAGGCAAACATCATCTTCCAGGCGCACCCGCCCTTCCATGCGCTGTATCAGGGTACGAACAGCCTGCATGGCGCGGGTGAATACAAAACTTCCCTGCTCGGCACCCTCTACCTGGGCTACCAGTTGCAGCGCGGCTTAGGTGGCGAGGCAAGCCAGCGCAGCAAGCGCTACAACACGGACTTCATCCTGAACCTGGAGTCCTCTGGTGGCCGGGGACTGAGTCAGGCGCTGGGGCTGGCTGGCTTCACCAATCTGGATGTGGTGCGCAATCCGAACCTGGGCTCAAAACCCTACATCGCCCGCGTGCTGCTGCACCAGACCATCGGCTTTACCAGTGAGATGGCAGAGGTGCAGCGTGGACCGCTGAGCCTGGCGACCGAAGCGCCGGTGCGCCGGCTGGAGTTGCGGCTGGGCAAGGTGTCGCTGCCGGATCTGCTGGACATCAACGCGGTGCTGAACGACAGCCACCAGCAGTTCACCAACTGGACCATCGACAACAACGGCGCATGGGACTATGCAGCCGATACCCGCGGCTATACCTACGCGGGAACGATCGAGTATCAGGATCGCATCTGGGCGGCGCGCTACGCGCTGGCGCTGATGCCAACCGTCGCGAATGGGATCAGCCTGGACTGGGCGATCAGCCGGGCACGGGGGCAGAACTGGGAGTTTGAACTGCGGCGTGGACTGCTGCCGGGACGCAAAGGCACACAACGCGCACTGGCGTTTGTGAACAACGCACACCTGGGCGACTATCGTCAGGCCTTTACTGCATTTGTCAATGGAACGGATGCGCGGCCTGACATTACCCGGCATGAGCGCTTCGGCGCCGTGAAGTATGGCTTCGGCTACAACACAGAAGAGCAGGTGACCGAACATCTACGAGCAGCAGCACGCTTCGGCTGGAATGAGGGCAAGCATGAGTCGTTCGCCTATACCGAAGTCGACCAGACGGTGCTGTTGGGCGCCGACTACGACGGCGCGCAGTGGGGGCGACCGGCAGACAAATTTGGCGTCGCAGTGGTTACAAATGCCATCAAGCGCGACCACCAGAACTACCTGGCCGCGGGCGGGCTGGGCTTCCTGCTGGGCGATGGACGGCTGCGCTACGGCCGCGAGACCACTGTCGAGAGCTACTACAACCTGCATGCGTACCGCGGCATGTTCTTTGCGCTGGGCCTGTCGCACATCAACAACCCCGGCTACAACCGCGACCGTGGCCCGGTGTGGGTGCCCGGGGTGCGCGCCCACGTCGAGTTCTAGGTGCTGGCCGCACGGGCGACAGCGTCTGCGGCGCATCAGGTGAGGGCCGCTCCTATTGGTCGCGGCCGCTTGGCGTGGTGGGCGAGCCAAAGGACTTCGGGACTTTCGCTGCGTTCAGGATGAGAGATGGTTGAACGGGAACGTCAGTGTGCAGCACTCATCGCGTCGTTGAAGTTCCTGAAGTAGGCCTCGTAATCGCCACCGCTTGATGCGAAGCGCAGCGACTTCACCCGCTCCACGCAGATCTCGGTAGCGCCGGGTGAGCTCGTCAGGATGCTCATCGTCTCGGCGATGAAGTCGCGCAATGGCATGGCGCGCGGATCACTCGCCTGCCGGTCTCCCATCAACTCAGTCTGCACATAGGGTGGGATCAGTTCCAGCACCTGGACCGAGGTATCCCGTAGCTGATAGCGCAGGCTCTGCGTGTAGGAGTGGATGGCCGCTTTGCTGGCGCAATAGGTAGGCGTCGCCGCCAAGGGCACAAAGGCCAGACCCGAAGAGACGGTCATGATGGTGGCTCTGGGCTGTGACAACAACTGCGGAAGCAGTGCTGCGGTCAGACGCATGGGGCCAAGCAGATTGGTCGTCAGCATGGCTTCCGCGTCAGCGAACTCGCCGCTCCTTACGTCTTCCGGACGCATGATGCCGGCGTTATGAATGACGGCATTCAAGGCCGGGTGCTCCTTTGCCATCTGTGCGGCGAAGCTGCGGATCGCGTCTGCGTTTTCGATATCCAGAACCACGGAGCGCATGCCGGGGTTTGCCCCCGTCGTCTCGTCCAGCATCGGCTGACGACGACCGGCGATGATGACCTGGTTCTTGAGTGCGTGAAACGCCTCAGCCAGGGCCCGGCCAATGCCAGTGCCGCCGCCCGTGATCAGGATCGTGTTGCCGCTCATCTGCATATTGTTCTCTCCTATGCTCGATCGTAGCCTGCTCACGACCTGTTGGGACGCAGGCGCATCTTCTTGGCATACCTACCAGAAGGAGGGTGACGGGATGAGCGCGAACCGAGCGCGGAAAGCGTCGGTGAGAGCGTTGCGCCGTACGCAAAGAGCTATCTTCTTTGCGCTACCGCACATCAAGTGGATTCTGAATCGTCTCAAGCACCTCGCTCGTGTTTGTGTTCTTGATGAAAAAATAGAAAGTAGAATCAACCACCTGAAGCCGTCTATTCTGCGAATCGTAATCCAAGATAGGTGGTGAGATCGATTTTACGGACTGCAGATTGGCGAGGCCGCTAAGCAGATTGCTCATATCAGATGCTCTTACGTCTTCTCCTCAATGGTGGATTTCCCGAATCCGTTCGTGGATTTCAGATCGCCGCATCCCATTGGCTATTCCGTTGAACCCCGCCTCGAGGACGACGCGCACAAGATAGTAGGGCAAATAGAGGGGCGGTAAATCGCCCTTCGTGCCTCCTGATGGATGCCCTGCTGCGATTGCTTCAAGTGCACGCTGATGCCGAGCTGCGTAGTCAATTGCCTTAGTGGCAACTGTGGTGTTCAAGAGTTCTGGATCGCCTAACTCGAACACCGTCAACTGAGTAGACTCAATCCTCGCTTCGGCACACATCCCTTTGAGTAGTTCCTGAAAGACCCCTATACTTGAGAATGACGCTACTATAGCGGATAACAAAACTGCTTCCGAAAACGAAATGTTAAGTTCGGAAGCGCCCTTCGCGGCTACCCTACGAAAATCGATGTCGGTCCAAGGCTCTACGGGTATCTCCACGACGCGGTCCAACAGATCTCCGTTAAATTGAGCCATTCTATTTTTTTCTCGCCATACCCCGAGAATCACAAACCTGATGCCTAGCTCTTGGAAAGCACGTAGATCAAACGCGAACTGTTTTTGAATCTCATCGTTCAGATAGTGAAAGTTCTCTAGGATGATCCACTTTGTAGATCCAACCTTGTGCAATAAGTCTGCAACATGTTGCGGAAGTCCAAGATTTATTGGTATTTCTTCGTACTCACGCTCCTTTTCAAGTCCTTCTCTCCATTCCCCCTTTGATTTAGCCTCAGCGGACCCAAAGATGGGAATCATGGCTTTAACGCTGGCTGTCAAGCTAAGACTAGTTTCGTTTGCCCGCTTTTCGGAAGTGTTGGTCTTTATCCTTATCCCCTCGAGAGATAGCATAGTTTGATAGATATCGAGGACGGTGGTTTTAGGGGTCAGACTCACCAGCAGATTGTCTCTGTATGGCAGATATTTCGATACAAGGGATGTTTTTCCTTGCTTTGAAGACCCGTAAACAACTATCTGCTTATCTGACTCTAAGGCTCCTCGGAACTTTGTATCAACATCATCTCGCTCCACGTATGAAAGGATCGGTTTAGAACTGACTCCAAATACCTCGCCCAAGGATGCCATCTGTACGACCTACTTTCAAAAGCTTTCATCTGAAAGTATACGAGAGCGAAGGTCCTCCTACACGGAGACTCTCTGGCAACGATCAGTTCACTGCTGCTAGAAGCCTTGTGGCCGCTCCTGGACCACGTTGAAGGCGCGCTCCAGCGCCACCCCGACACGGCCGAGCAGCCCCTCGTCAAACAGCTTGCCAATCAGCGTCACGCCGTGGGGCACGCGGCGCGGCGGATTAAAGGTGGGCAGCGGATGATGCGGGTCAGGCGCCCAGTCGCTGCGTGCCTGCGAGACTTCAACGAAGCCGGCGCGCAGGGTGAGCGAGGGGTGGCCGGTGAAGTTGGTAATGGTCAGCATCTCGTCGCGGAGCGAGGGGACGAGCAGCATATCCACCTTTTCGAAAATGGCCGCCATCTGCTGCGCGACCTTGCGGCGCAGGCGGTCGGACTGCACCAGGTCCACGGCGGATAGGAAGCGCGACTGGCGGAAGATGTTGGGCCAGGCGTCGGGCACCTGCGCCTTCATCTGGTCGACCTGACGATCGAGCGTGATCTCCTCAAAGGATGCGGCCGCCTCCGCAAACAGGATCACGTTGAGCGAGTCATAGGGCCAGTCCGGCAGTGAGATCGGCACCGGCTCCATGCCCAGCTTTTTTACCTCATCGAGTGCGGCGCGGTCGACGTCCGTAGCGGGCGGCTGCGCCAGCCTTCCCGGAATGTAACCGACCCGGATACCTTTCACCGGGAGATTTGCGTTGTAGTCAAGGTGGCTGGGCACGCTGGCCAAGTCGCCGGCATCCGGACCAGTGATGGCGCGCAGCACCAGCAGGGTGTCTTCGACCGAGCGCGCCATCGGTCCCAGCTTGTCCAGCGACCAGCAAAGCGTCATTGCGCCAGTACGCGGCACCCGCCCATAGGTGGGGCGCAGCCCGGTGACGCCGCAGCGCATGGAGGGGCTGACGATGGAGCCGCCCGTCTCACTGCCGATGGCGAAACCGACCAGGCCGGCTGCGGTGGCGGCGCCCGGTCCGGCGCTGGACCCGGACGAGCCTTCCTGCGGCAGCCAGGGGTTCATGGTCTGCCCGCCGAACCAGATGTCGTTAAGCGCCAGCGCGCCCAGGCTGAGCTTTGCGACCAGCACCGCGCCCGCAGCGCTGAGCCGCTTGACCACTGCGGAATCCTCCTTGGGTACGCGGTCGCGGAAGGGCTCTGCGCCATACGTCGTCGCGATGCCGGCAGTGTCGAGCAGATCCTTCGCCCCCCAGGGGATGCCGTGCAACGGGCCACGGTAGCGGCCACCGGCGATCTCATGATCGGCGGCATGGGCCTGGGTCAGCGCGAGATCGCGCGTCAGCGTGATGACGCAGCGCAGGGTTGGGTCGAACCGCTCCAGGCGCGCCAGGTAAATGTTGGTCAGCCGCTCCGCGGTGATCTGCCGCGTACGCAGCCAGTAGCCCAGATGGGTGACCGGCGCGAAGGCGATGTCCTCCTCTTTTTCCGGGAGCTTGCCGGGAGCCACTGGCGCGGGGACAAAATGGTCGCGCTGCGGCGGCGCTGGCATGCCCGCCAGCATGGGGTCCCACTGCGTAGCGGGGGCGAGCGTCGGCTCAAGCGCTACCTTGTGCGGCCCGGTGCGGCGCTCGTAGAGCGGGGCCATGGCCTGCCGCCAGCTCTGGGCCGCCTGCTTGCGCTCGGCCTCTGTCAGGCTGACCTGCACGATCCGTTCCGCCTCCAGGAAGGTGACCGCAGAGACCTCCGGGCCCACTGGCGGCGCGGTTGCGAAGGCCGACGGCATGCCCGCGGGAGCGAAACCCGCAGCGGCGGGCGCGCTAGATACCGCGTCGTTGGTCTCTTTTGCTGGCGAATGGCATCCGGCAACCGCTACCGCAGCGAGACTGAGCGTGGTGTGCTTGAGGAAGTGGCGGCGGGACTTGGCACTCGACATGGTTGCAGGGATTGTACGAGGCGCCGTGGCGATTCGGGGAGGCTGTATGGAGGGCTGATGGTCTTCCTGGCCCTATTCACCACTCCTCGTCATCCCGACCGGAGTCTCCCCGCCCTGTCATCCCGACCGGAGCGCCGCGGAGTGGAGGGATCTGCTTTCCAATGCAGCGGCGTGCAAGGGGACAGCATATCCCTCCACTGCGCGGCCCCGCCGCTCCGGTCGGATGATAGCGGCTTTTCGAGATGAATCTTTTCTTGACATCAAGCATCTTTATATCAAGCAATGAAAAAGCAAGAACAAGCCGGTAAGCATCCCGCCGGCCAGGATGACCTGAGCGGCGTTCATCTGTGGCTGGTGCTGTGGAAGGCCGGCCGCGCGGTGGAGGCCAATGCCCAGCGCAGCATCGCCCGCTACGGCATGGTGATGAGCGACTTTGGCGTGCTGGAGGCGCTGCTGCATCGCGGCCCGCTGAGCGCGAAGCAGTTGGGTGCCAAGGTCTTGCTGACCAGTGGCTCGATCACAGCGGCAGTGGACCGGCTGGCCGCGCGAGGCTTGGCGCGGCGGCACGGCGACCTGACCGACCGCCGCGCGTGCATCGTGCGCCTGACCGCAACGGGCAAACGGCTGATCAAGCGGGCCTTCGCGCAGCACCGCGCGGAGATGGAGGCAGCGCTGGCTGAGTTCTCTGTAGAGGAGCGCAGAGCGCTGCTGCCATTGCTGCGGCGGCTGGGCCGGCTGGCAGAGGCTCACTCGGCGTCATGGGGAGAAGACGAGGCAGGCCAAAAAAACGCAGGCCTGAAGACAGTAAGAAGGAGCAAGTAATGACAACACAGAAGACAGTACTGGGTGTACACAGCGCGGGATCGAACCACTGGGTTGGCGATGGCTTCCCGGTGCGGAATCTCTTCCCCTCGAACGGAGTGGAGCAGGAAATAAGCCCCTTCCTGATGCTGGACTACGCAGGGCCGCTGGAATTCACGCCCTCGGCCAAGCGGCGCGGAGTGGGCGAGCATCCGCATCGCGGATTTGAAACCGTGACGATTGCCTATCAGGGCGCGGTGGGCCATCGCGATTCGGCCGGCAACAGCGGCGTGATCTATCCGGGTGATGTGCAGTGGATGACAGCGGCCTCCGGCGTGGTGCATGAAGAGCTGCATGCGGAGAAGTTCTCCCGCGCGGGCGGCGTCTTTGAGATGGTGCAGCTCTGGGTGAACTTGCCCAAGGCAGACAAGATGTCGAAGCCGCGCTACCAGGCCATCACCAAGGAGCAGATCCCTGTGATTCCACTCGCGGGTGGCGGCCATGTCCGCGTGATCGCGGGCGAGTTGGAGGGCAGGAAGGGGCCAGCATTGACCTTCACGCCAGTGAACCTGCTGGACGTGATCCTGAAGTCGGGCGAGCGTTATGAGCTTGCGTTGCCGGAGGGCCATAACGCCGGGCTGGTACTGCGCCAGGGACACGTCACTGTGAACGGCACAGAAGTGCTGCAGGGCGAGGCGCAGATCGCAACCCTGAGCCAGGAGGGCGGTTCGGTTACGCTGGAAGCGAAGGTAGATACATCACTGCTGGTGCTGAGTGGCGAGCCGATTGACGAGCCGGTCGCCAGCTACGGGCCCTTCGTGATGAACACCAAGGCAGAGCTGATGCAGGCGGTAGACGATTACCGCGCGGGCAAGATGGGACACCTGAGCTGAGCAAGCCGGCAAAATTGATGGTCTGACGGCGTGGGGAGTGACCCTCACGCCGTTCTCTTTTCCGGTAGACGGCGTTGTCCGACGCGGTATGCTGGGCAGCATGGGAAACAAGAACACAGGCAAACGAGAGACGAAGAAGCCAGCCAAGCCGCAGCCAAAGGTAGCGCCAGGACGCAAGCGCGAAGACTTTACGCCATCGCCTGGGTCTCCAGCCAAAAGCTGATCGGCGCCAGCGAGCCAAGCCCCTGCATTCGCGCTGGCGTGAGTGGGCGGCGCGGACGCGCTGACTGCACCTGTCCATTTTCATACAGGGAGCGTCCACGACCGAACAGCTCACTTCGCTCCAGGAAGTCGCCTTTGTCCTTGCAAGAGAGCTTTAGCAGGGTTTAGAGAGCGGCTCTGGTTGGCCCTCTACCTGCATTCGATGACAGCAGGGTGCAAGCGTCGTTGGTATGATTGCGAAAGGATGCAAGCGCGAGAACTTAAGGCCGACATTCTGGTCCCCAAAAAATATTTATCTGGTGGACATTTGTCGCGTTTGCCGCTGATCCCCCGTCCGAGCGCAGCGGGGATTACTGAGCCGCCTGCGCGCCCTGAGTGCGGCTGGGATTGTCACGTGGTTTGCGGTGCCAGACCATGCGGCAACTCCCCAGAGCTGTTTTGGAGGGAGTGAGTATCCAAGCGACGCAAAGGTATTGGTTAAATCGCGCTTCGTATTGGGCGCCTTGGCACTGGAACTCCCGCGAGCGAAAGCTAGTTAGGTCGGAGTAACCGTGCGCGGGACAACAAGTCGCACATCGTGCTGATGCTTACGGCATGATACCCCGTCGCAGTGCCACCACTGTGGACTCTTCCATCCGAGAAGATGCGTAATGGCGGTTGTTCAATTCGCAAAAAGCCCTACCACCCCTTACGCGATATCCACAAAGCAAGGCAGACGGCACACAAGGTCAATGCACCGACTAGCAAATAGATTTCGGGGCGAGGCACGACAGTACAGTACCATGAAACTTGTTCGAGAATGTTGTAACCAAACTTCATGCTTTAACAAAATTGCCGGAGAAGTCTCGGATTGCAACGCCATTTGCATCTTTTCGTTTACGAGCGCATGGTCAGTAAACGGCACGCACATAGCGATGCCCAGGCATTAGTCTGCACGCGAGCTGTCAGCGTGCGAACCTCAGCCAGCCCGGAAACGGGCTCTTGCTCAAGGGGTTCCGCCTAATGTGTCGTAGGGTGTTGAGCACTTAATTCGCCTGCAACAATAGATGTTGGTGGATCTCGCACAAAACGGCTTCCTCACAGCGCGGGACGTGCGCCGCGGGAAGATACTAAGCAGGGCAATAACATACTTGACAAAGTAGACGTTAAAGCCTATTGTTAGGTCATGGCAAGCGAACCAAAGACACTTCAGGAAGCGATTCTCTACTTCTCCAAGCCCGCGAACTGCCGCGAGTATCTGGTAGCACGCCGCTGGCCTGAAGGCGTCGTGTGCCCGCGCTGCGGCAGCAATAACGTCTTGTTCCTAGAGAACTACAACCGCTGGAATTGCCGTGAAAAACACGAAGCTCCGCAGTTCACGCTCAAGACGGGCACGATCATGGAAGACTCGCCCATTGGCCTCGACAAATGGCTCACGGCCATGTGGCAGATTGTGAACTGCAAGAACGGCATCAGCAGCTATGAGATTCACCGCGCCATCGGCATCACGCAAAAGTCCGCTTGGTTCTTAGATCACCGCATCCGGCTGGCGCTCACGTCCGGCAGCTTCGATAAGCTCTCCGGGGAGTGCGAAGCGGATGAGACGTTCATCGGCGGCAAAGCGCGGAACATGCACATCGCCAAGCGGAAGCGTCGGATTACCGGCACCGGCACCAAAGACAAGACTGCGGTGATGGGCATTCTGGAACGCGGCGGCAACGTTCGCACTGCCGTGGTTCCCAACCGCAAGAAGGCAGCCCTGCAAGCTGAGGTTCGTAAGCACGTCGAGGCAGGATCGGCCCTCTATACCGACTTCCTGCTCTCCTACGAAGGACTGGCGGGCGAGTTCGCGCACAAGGTTGTCGATCATGCTGTGCAGTACGTTGACGGCAAGGTGCACACGAACGGCCTGGAGAACTTCTGGAGCCTGCTAAAGCGCGGAATCAACGGTACTTACATCAGCGTCGAACCTTTCCACCTGTTCCGCTACTTGGACGAACAGGCTTTTCGCTACAACAACCGGAAGGACATGGACGACGCTGGCCGTTTCGATTTGGCCGTGAGGCAGATAGTGGGCAAGCGTTTGACGTATGCCGACCTTACCGGCAAGGTGCAGGGCTCAGCCGTCTAGCAGGAAGAGGCAAGGGCGTGGGAAGCGGAAGGCTTAACGCCTTGTCCCAGACTCGCGTGGTGTCGCTCATTCAGGTCTTCAGGTTACCCGGGAATCGAGGGGGACCGGAAGCGGCACTTTTTCTGGTACACCAGCGGTGAACTTTTCGCTATACTGAGATCATCAAAAGCCCCTATGAGGGCTCCGTACGCATTGCTGCGCACGGAGCCGCCCCATAGGCCGTGACCGAAGGTGCGCTAACACCGACTGCCACGAGTACGACGATGATGCGAATCATCGCGTACCTCCACCGTCCTAAGATTCGTCGATGTTTTGACTAAGGACGGAATACGTAGAAACCGGAAACTCCTGCCAACGTTGACACTTAGGCGCGAGTTCTTCGGAGAGAAGGCAGATCCTCATCAGGTCTGCCTTCTCAGTTTGCCGCTGATTTCTTGGGCTGCTTTGGAGTCCATCTCCAACAACTTCTGCTGGGCTTTGCCAGCCAGGAAGTCCTGTGGCACTTCAACCTCCAGAATTTCCTGTTCGGCGTTCCAGTTGGCTGGCATTGCTCGCGACGAGGAAAAGTCCAGCCCGATGTAGTCGAGGAAGGTCTTTGCGCTAAACCCAGCACCATTGCCTTTTTCCCCGTAAACGACACGGTAAGCGCGAGGGTCCTTCTTGATTATTGGGCGAACGCCGATCTTCCTCAGCTCAGCGTCCCAAAGAAGCAGTACGAACTCTACCGCCAACTTTTCAAAATACTGAGTGGCAGTCTTGTTGATGGCCAAGCGGCCGAGCTTGGTTGCGGTGACAGAAGGAGAACCCCTCCGCACGACCTTTCTGTTGTAGATTTCGAATGCCATGATGTGCTCCTTACCAACGTTGACTGGTAAAGCATAGCAGGCGAGGAAGCAGGTTCACGGAATATTCCCACATTCGATGATATAAGTTCCCAATGAACCAAAGGCCCCGCGCTGGGCTGGACCTCTGTAGACCGCGAGAGACGCAACAAGTTTGACGGCGCAGTTAAGCAGTTGCGCTCTGCCGGAAGAGCGTTACCATGTCGGGATGAAGCCAGCGCCAGCGCCACACGTGCCCGGCAAGACGGAAGCGGATAGATTCGACAACGCTGTCCGCAAGATGTTCAGCGTCTCGAAGGAAGAACTGCAAAAGCGAGAGGCGGAGTGGAAGCGTCTCCGCACAAAGAAAGACTCCTAGCGGACTCGCCCTGTCATGGCAAAACGATCCTACCCGTGCAGATGCGCTTTGCCAAGTATGTTATTGCCAAAAGCAGAGACAGCACCTGGGTTTAAGGAAGTTGCACCTTTCAACGGCGGCCGATTAGTTCGATGAGGAAGTATAGGTCATGCCAAACGAAGCGGCAACCGACTGTAACCGGTACAATCAGCACAAGCAGATCGCAGAAATGCCCTGGTACACACGGCAGAGCGCAGGCTGCCGCGAGCAAAAAAAACCTGACGACGCGCTATAAATCTATGAATCCAATCTCTCGCCTCGCAAGGGAGTACACCGCACTCGCTGGCGTCCTTGCCCCTTCGGACTTGGCTGCAGTTGTTGCCGCCACGATAAGGACATCCCCAAGCATTCTTCGTACTGGGAAGCTTACAAGTTTAGATGTCGCAATGAGCCGTGACATCACACTCCAGTATCGTGGCAACCACATTGCACTACCTCTAGCGCAGATTGACCGATACCTGGCAACTTGTGGTGGCGATAATCCGACCTTCGGGAACGTACGTGAGATGTATGCCCTGGATTGCTACATGAGACGCCTCACGCCCCCACGACCCTTGGGAACAGTGTTGGACTTGGGTGCTAACCGTGGCATGTTCTCCCTTCTGGCATTAGCAGCATTCGATGCCAAGTTCGTGATCGGGGTTGAGCCGAGTACTGTGTACAACCCAATTGTGAAAGTCCTGCTGGGGGCAAACGGCATCCGCTCTGACAGGGCGCATCGCTACAATCGATTTATCAGCAGCCCAACAGCAGAGCGGCGAGATCGCTCTATCAATATATCGGTAGAGACCATTTGCCGTGAACAGGGTATCGAACGTATCAACTTCGCTAAGATTGATATCGAAGGGTCTGAGAAGGAACTATTCAAAGAGTCAGCGTGGTTAGAGCGGGTCGACGCACTCGCCATGGAACTGCACTTTGATCTCACCGGCGACCTGTCAAGCATCCCACAAGCTCTGGACCGGCAGGGGTTCTACCACATCTCAGTAGGACAATTTGACGTCCCGTGTGCTGTCAATGACGCCACATTCTTGTACGCCTCACGGAGGGGGATGGCCCTTTAGCCAAGACTAAACCCCTATCGTCAATCCGACGCGATTCGAATCACCGTACGGAGATATATCCGCAGGGCAGTTTCTATCACTTCAATCTGTTCACCCGCCAAAGTGTGGTACATTCCGATTTGCCAACTGGGAAGCTGTACATGTACACGAGGACAACAACCAGTCTCGCCACGGTCGCTGGATCACAATACACTATGGCTGCACCCCAGTGAATGGCCAATACGCAACGGCTCTGGTTGTTCGCTAGTAATCAATTAGAGCGGTCGAAACTGCTTCATTGGGGGCAGAAGTCGATTAAATGCAGCAAACATTAAGGTAGTGCCTCTAGCTCCCTTTGCCTTGATCGGACTACGATCTTCCCGACAGGTACAACGCTCGGCGACGTTGATATTTTCTTGGCGCCAGTCGTCGTCGCTGCGTATACATGCAACTTACCGGTTGAGTCATCCAGTGCATAAAGATGCCCGTGAGAGTCCCAGCTCATCTGGCTCATATTTGAGGTCTGTCCTGGGATTCCAATGACACCAGTACAGGGACTGATCGGAACTGCTCCATTCAAGTGATAGAACTGCATCCCAGTTTGGCGAGCGGCCGCAAGAAGTTTTCCCGTAAAGTCTAGTCTTAAAGACACAAAGTCTGGGACAGTCGGCATATTAGTCCATGAACTGATCGCCAACAGCCGAATCTGCGCCGTTTCGTGCGAACGATCGAGTAGCCCGGCGGCAGCCGTCGACTACTTCCTGTGGATTCAAAACCGACCCAGTAGCCTCGCTAACGAAGTTTGACACCTTTGCGACTGCGGCCTAGTCTAAGAATCACGATGCTCCTGGCTGGTTCACCCCTGCGTGCCTGTTGCTGCTGCTGTTGCGGCCGGGTAGTGGGCTGTGTTCCGACGGGCATCGACTAAAGCACAAGATTTCCCGAGCGCACCACCCGACCCACCGCACAGACTGCCGGTGGGTTTTTGCATTGCGGCGACAAGAATGATCCGACGAAAGGGCTGACTCCGATGAGCACGATTGCAGAACCGACGACCGAGACCCGGCTGCCCCGGCTGGCTGAGACCGCGCCCGACTTTACCGCGAAGAGCACGCATGGCGAGATCCGGTTGAGCGACTACACCGCCAAGGGCAAGTATGTCCTGCTCTTCTCCCACCCCTCCGACTTCACCCCGGTGTGTACCACCGAGTTTGTAGAGTTCGCCCGCCGGTGGCCGGAGTTTGAGGCGCTGAATGTGCAACTGATTGGTGTCTCGATCGACAGCATCTACTCGCACATCGCCTGGGTGCGGGACATTGAGCAGCACGCCGGCGTCGAAATAAAGTTCCCCGTCATCGCCGATCTGGATCAGAAGGTTGCGCGGCTCTACGGCATGGTGCATGAGGCGACGGCCGATACTGCGGCAGTACGCGCCGTGTTCGCCATCGATCCCAAGCAGAAGGTGCGCGCGATGATCTACTACCCGATGCAGCTGGGCCGCAGCATGGATGAGCTGCTGCGCGTATTCCAGGGCTTGAAGACGGTGGATGTCAACGGCGTCAGCTGCCCGGCCGACTGGCGGCCCGGCGACCCGGTGATCGTTCCAGCTCCAGCGACCCAGGCCGAGGCGGCGAAGCGCACCAACGGCGGAGGGGCGGGTCTGGATGTGAAGACCTGGTACCTGTCGAAGAAGAATCTGGGGGCTCCCGAGCCCTCAAAGAACTGACGGATAACGACGAAGGGGACGGCCTAGGCCGTCCCTTCGTCGTTATCCGGGTGGTTTAGAGAGGCTGAACGTTCTCTGCCTGCCAGCCCTTGGGTCCCTTCACCACGTTGAATTGCACTGCCTGACCCTCTTGGAGGGTGCGGAAGCCGTTCGCCTGAATGGCGGTGTGGTGCACAAAAACATCCTCGCCACTCTGGCGGCTGATGAATCCAAAACCCTTGGCGTCGTTAAACCACTTCACTGTTCCCTGTTCCATTGTGCTCTGTGTCCTTTACTGCTGAGGTAACGCTGAATTCAAGATCGGTCTCGGCAAGTAGAGAACTGCAGATACAGAACTAGCAAAACCTGTCCAATTCGAACGTGATTTGAGTATACACCGATTCCGGAATTGCAACTATTACCTTCGTACTGTGCGCTCCCTTCACACCTTATCAGTCTTCCGGAGCAATGGCGTAGTAGCCCTTGCGGGACTGCACCTTCAGCGCCTCCTCGCGCTGGCGGCACTGGATGTCTACCTTGCGGTAGGTGCCATCCGTTTTGGCATTGATGGGCGTGTAGCTGGCGACATACTGGGTGCGCAGTTCGTCCTCGATCTGCTGAAAGGCCTGCTCCAGCTTCTTGCTGCTGTTGCCGACGTCGATGACGCGGCCACCCGTGGCATCGGTCATGCGCCGCATCTGCTGGTCGCCGCTGTAGCCGATGGTGATGCCGCCGTTGCCATAGAAGCCGCGGTCAGCGATCAACAGCACGTACACCAGCGCGTTCGCCTTCTGCGCCGCCTCGATGGCGTCCTGCACCCTGGCGCGGGAGCCCTGATCTTCGCCGTCGGTCAGCAGGATCATGGCCTTGCGCCCGCTCTCCGTGGAGAGCTTGTCATGCGCTGCCAGCACCACCGCGTCATAGAGCACCGTGCCCTTGGGCTGGCCAATGGTGGGCACCGCTCCCCCCAGCCCTCCAGCCACGTTGATCTGCGCCTTGTCCATATCGCGGGCCAGCTGGCCGGCGTTCGAGGTGTAGTCGGAGAGCAGGTCGATGTCGCTATCGAAGGAGACCAGGAAGGCCTCATCCTTCTGGCGCAGGATGCGGCGCAGAAACTCTGAGCCGGTCTGCTGCTCAAGGGGAAGCACATTGCGCTGCGAACCAGAGGTGTCCAGCAGGATGCCGAGGGTGAGTGGCTGATCTACCTCCGCAGTAAAGTTCTTCAGCTTCTGCAGCTGCTTGTCTTCAAACACCTGGCAGTCTTCTCGCGTGAGGTGCGGGATGAGCAGGTTCTTCTTGTCGCGCACGTTGAAGTAGAGCGAGACCAGGTCGACGTTCTGCCGGAAGGTGGCGACAGAGTTGGCGCCGTCATCGTTGCCGTTGGGGTCGCCCGCCGGCCCCTGCGGCGCAGCGTCCGGCGAGGGCGCGGCCTGCGCATGGAGGCGCGCGACGGGGCTGGCCATGGCAGCTAGAAGAAAAAGCAGAGAGAAGGCGCGGCGCATCATGTTCACTCCTTAGACGATGGCAGGGGACGGAATGTAGGCAGCTGTCATGAAAAAGCAAAGTGGGACGCTGGGCGGCCGAGCGGACGGGCTCGGGTGCGGCCGCGTCTGTCTGGTAGGCTGACACTGGTATATCAGGCCACAGTGTCGCACTCCTGCATGCTCCCGCGGGTGGGCCGGCGAGTGCAGACGGCCTGCAGTGTGTGGAGGGTTTTTTGGGCGTGAGGCAGTGGGCGTGGAGTCTTCTGGTAGCAGGCGCGATATCCGGACTGTGGGCGGCGCGTGCGGTAGCGACGCCGCATCAGCAGGACAGCAGCAGCGGGTCCTTACCAAGCGCGCCTCAGGCGCAGCAGCCGCCCAGCGCGCCTCAGCCGCAACCCGGTGCTGCCGCTACGCCGCAGAGCACATCCAGCCAGCAGCCGGCGCCCCCCGACGCCCCCAATTCACCCAACGCGCCGGCGGCCTCAGGATCCTCAGGTTCGTCCGGCGCAGCCCCAGCAGAGAACAACGATCTGAAGAGCCTGGCCGGCCAGACTGCGCATGGCAAGGCCGAGGCGCCAAGTGATGGAGAGACGGTGCAGGCGCCGGCAGCGACATCCAGCGCTCCAGAGGCAGATGGGCCACCGCAGCAGGAGGCTCCTTACATCCCGAAGAGCCCGGACGAGGCGAAGCAGTTCACCATCATCCAGAACACTACGTTTATTCCTGTTCCGGTAAGCGTACTGGACAAGAACCACGCCCAGGTGGCCGCACTGACCTATCGCGACTTCCGCATCTATGAGAACGGGCAGAGGCAGCACATATCCTTCTTCAGCGTGGATCCAGTGCCGCTGTCGGTAGCCTTCGTCATCGACCAGAGCCTGCAGAAGGACACCATGTCGAAGGTGAACCAGAGCCTCGGTGCGCTGCAGGGCGCGATGACGCCGCAGGATGAGATTTCTGTCTTCACCTATGGCGATG
Organism: Terriglobales bacterium; assembly: GCA_038231235.1. Taxonomy (GTDB): domain Bacteria; phylum Acidobacteriota; class Terriglobia; order Terriglobales; family Acidobacteriaceae; genus KBS-83. The sequence continues at coordinate 3,237 of JBBRLT010000037.1, read as the reverse complement.
GCGTGACCAAGCAGACCGATTTCACAGCAGCGGAAGGCGCGCGGCTGCCGGCGGTGCTGGAACGCTCGAAAAAAGCCGGCTCAGACCTGGGACCGCCGCAGACCGGCGGCCCGCTGGCGATCCCCGGCCCCATCATCAACAACAAGCCGGTGGATCCGAATGTGAACGGCGGCAACAACGTGGGCCCGGGTCTGGTGCTCAATATTCCGCAGGCGACTCACACCCTTTCGGATGCCATCCTGGCTGCGGGCAAAGAGCTGCAGTCGCGGCCCCGGGAGCGGCGCCGCGTGATCTTCGTTGTCAGCGATGGCAAGGATGTGAAGTCCAAGGCCAGCGTGCGTGAGGTGATCCGCTTCCTGCAGACCAATCAGGAGACGGTGTACGCCACCATGGTGGGCGATGCGGCGACCTTCGGCATCGGCTATCTGGATCGCTTCAAGTTGCCACTAATTCCGGCAGAGAACGTGCTGCCGCGCTACGCGACAGAGACGGGCGGCGTGCTGGAGGCGGAGTTCTCTATCAATGGCATGGAGCGCAGCTTTGCCCGCATCGCGAAGGAGGTCCGCACCCAGTACACGCTGGGCTACTACAGCCATGTGCCGGTGCTGGACGGACGCTATCGCACGCTGGATATCCATGTCGAGCGTCCCAGCCTGGAAGTCAAAGCGCGACGCGGCTACTACCCGACAGCGACCCTGCAGCAGCGGTGAGCGCTGGTACCAGCGGGCTGATTGCGGGCGTCAGCAAGCAGACGGCGACCGTCACGCTCAGCGTGCTCTCGGCTGTGATCTGGGGCGCCAGCGATTTCCTGGGCGGCATTGCCGCGCGGCGAATGCGCGCCTCTGCCGTGGTCATGCTGTCGCATCTGCTCAGTCTGGCCATGCTGGCAGTGCTGGCGCTGGTCACTGCGGCTCCGTTGCCGGCCAGGTCTGAATCTATCGATGCGCTGGTAGCCGGCGTGGCCGGAGGCCTTGGCGTGATCGTGCTGTATAAGGCACTGGCGCTGGGTGGCATGGGATTGACCGCGGCAGTGAGCGGCGTTGTAACCGCAGCGCTGCCCGTGGCCTGGGCTTTCACTACAGAAGGGCTGCCCAAGCGAGCCCAGATTCTCGGCTTCGTCCTGGCGGCGATCGCCATCTGGCTGATCGCTGCCGCGCCGTCCACGGGAGAAGACTCGGGGCCACGTTCGGCATCGGAGCGCCAAGGGATTGTGCTCGGCGCAATCTCAGGCGTCTGCTTTGGCGCGCTGCTGATCCTGCTGAAGCTGGCCGGACGGGACGGCGTGCTGTGGCCACTGGCCTACGCGCGGCTGGTAAGCGCGTCACTGGCGACTGCAGTGACACTTTACGGCGTGCGCGCAGCCCGCGCACAAACCATCTGGGCGGAGAGTCCGAACAGCCGAAGGGCCTGGCTGACCTGGAGCATGCTGGGGCTGGTAGCACTGACTGGCCTGCTCGACGCGAGTGGAAATACCTTTTACACGCTGGCGACGCGGCTGGGGCGGTTGGACATTGCCGCAGTGCTGGGCTCGCTCTATCCCGCATCCACCATTCTGCTGGCCGCTGTGCTGCTGAGGGAGCGGACCACGCGCCGCCAGACGGCAGGAATGGTGCTGGCACTGATCGCGGTGGTGCTGATCTCGGCTTGACGCACTTGTCATCCTGAGCGCAGCGCAGCGGAAATCATTGTCATTCGGCTGGAGCGTAGCAGTAAGTCGTCTGTCATCCCGACCGCAGCGAAGCGCAGTGGAGGGATCTGCTTCCTGTCAGCCGCTGTAGCACAGCAGATCCCTCCACTGCCCGTCTACGCTGCTCCGGTCGGGATGACAATTTACCGCGAGTTGCTAAGCGACTCGTGTAGTAGTTCGCCACGTAGCGTGGTGACTGCCTGGCCGCGCATCAGGACGCGGTCCTGTTTCATGCTTAGTCGCAGCCGGCCGCCGCGCGCGGATGCTTGATGCGCGACAAGTTCCTGCTTGCCGAGCCGCGGAATCCAGTACGGTGCGAGCGCGCAGTGGGCAGAGCCGGTGACGGGGTCTTCATCGATACGCAGGCGCGGATAGAAGCAGCGCGAGACAATGTCGGCTTCTGCGTTCCTGTCCGCTCCGGCTGCGGTGATGATGATGCCGCGCAGATTCGCCTCTGTGCTGAGCCGCGCGATGGCAGCGAAGTCCGGGCGCAGGCCGCGGACGGCCGCTTCGCTCTCAAGCTCGGCCAGCAAGTCCATGCGGTTCTTCCCGAAGAAGACTGCGGGCGCACCGAGAATCTGCGCCAGGTCATCCGGGGCAGGGCTGGCCGAGACCGGCTCAGCGGGAAGGTCCAGCTCGATCCAGGTTTGGCCATCCAGGGCGATCCGTGCCGCAGTGAGCAGGCCGCTGCGGGTGTGAAAACGCGCTGTTTCGCCGGCTGTGAGCAGGCCTGTCTCCCACAGATAATGCGCGCTGCCCAGGGTGGCATGGCCGCACAGGTCCACTTCGCCGCCGGGCGTGAACCAGCGCAGATCGTATCCGTCATTGTTTCCTGCATGACGCCGGACCAGAAAGGCCGTCTCGGCGTGGTTCATCTCGATGGCGACCGACTGCATCCATGCGTTCGAGGCAGGTGAGGCGAGCACACAGATGCCGGCGGGATTGCCGGCGTAAGGCGCGGCGGTGAAGGCATCCACGACAGCAATCGATTGGGGCATGGGAAGATGGTAATCCGGGAGCGGGCAGCGGTCAGCGAGGGCTGTCTGCGGCACTCCTACTTTTTTGTGGGCTGTCACAGGTGTCTGCACTTATCTGCTGTCGTCTGCCTTCCTCTGCAGCGCCTGCGCAAACGGCAGCAGACACGCACCCAGGATTCCGGCCTCCGAACCTAGCTCCGCGCGGCGGACGAAGCTTTTGCCAGGTGTCGAAAGCGGCTCGTCGGGAGCGGCGGCGGTGGGGCGGTAGACGTAGCTGCGCAGTCGCATCTCCGCGAACATGGCGGGAGCGAAGAGCGGCCACGCATTCGAGAGTCCGCCGGCGACGACGTAGAGCGGCAGGTTGAGGATGTTCGCGGTGCTGGCCATGGCCAGTCCAACTGCGCGACCGACGCGCTCGAAGATCGCGATTGCAGCGGCGTCGCCGGCCTGCGCCAGATCGGCAATGGCGCGCGCGGTCCACTGCTCTGGCTCTGACGGCAATGCGGCGATCAGCGCGCGCGACTCCGACTCGGCGGCCATGCGCACCACGCCAGTCGCCGAAGCGTAGAGTTC
>JBBRLT010000036.1:0-33223 GCA_038231235.1 Terriglobales bacterium | reverse complement strand
GCGAAGGCCGGCAGGATCAGGACATAGACCTCCGGGTGCCCGAAGATCCAGAAGAAGTGCATCCAGAGCACGGCGGAGCCGCCAGCTTGTGTGTCGAAGAAATGCGAGCCGAGATAGCGATCGAGCATCAGCATGATCTGCGCCGCGGTAAGCGGACTGATCACGACGAAGATCATCAGCGACATAACCAGATAGACCCAGACCAGAAGCGGCATACGACTCAACTTCATGCCAGGGCAACGCATACAGATCGCCGTCGCGACAATGTTGAGTGCTGTGCCGATGCTGCCGACGCCACTGAGCAGTATGGCCAGGGTCCAGTAATCCGTACTATGGCCGGGAGAGAAAGCCTTCGCGGTGAGTGGCGCATAGGCCCACCAACCGACATCGGGCGCACTGCCGGCACCATAGAGCCCGCTGCCTCCAAAATAGCTGAAATAGAGCAGCAGACCGCCAAAGGCTGAGACCCAGAAGCTGAAGGCGTTCAACCTCGGGAACGCCATGTCGCGTGCGCCGATCATCAGCGGGATGAGGTAGTTGCCGAAGCCAAACAGAACCGGCATGGCGACGAAGAAGATCATCGTAGTGCCGTGCATTGTAAAAAGACGATTGAAGACCTGGGGCGAGACAAAAGTGTTGTTTGGGATCGCAAGCTGCACTCGCATCAGGAGTGCTTCAAAACCGGCGACCACGAGAAAAAGAAGCGCGTACCCGATGTACATCAGGCCGATCTTCTTGTGGTCGACCGTGGTCAGCCAGTCGTGCAGAACCTGTAGCACCATGGAACGCGGCGCGGTCGAGGTCGTCTTGTCGAGGACTGCAGGCACCGGAGTCTGTGTGGCCATAAGATTCGATTCCTTTCCAGCCTCACTTCAGAGATGTGAGATAGGCCGTGACAACGTCCAAATCATGATCGCTGAGGTGCATGGGAGGCATAAGCGCTCCCGGTTTGAAGTGCGCAGGATTATCGACAAAAGTACGGATGTTGGCCGGTGTATTGGGCACCGATCCTGAAGCGATCGTGTCCCGGGCGCCGACGTGCGTAAGAGTCGGACCGAATCGGCCGGTTGCAACTGTGCCTGCGATCGTGTGGCAGCTGATGCAAGCGTTATGCTGGAAAACGGCTCGACCTTCGGCAACCCTGTCGTCCTGAGCCGCAGGCTGCTGCTGCTGTGCAACCCAGGCTGCAAACTCCGCCGGTGTGTCTGCATAGACTCGCAACAGCATCTTGGCATGCTGAGTACCGCAATATTGAGCGCATTGGCCGAGATAAAGCCCCGCCTTGGATGGATCCACCCACATCACATTTACCCGGTTTGGAATCACGTCCATCTTGCCGGCCAGCCTCGGAATCCAGAAGCTGTGATTCGTGTCCGCTGAAGACATCGTGAGATAGGTTGGAGTCGGATGCTTCGGATCACTGATCGGGATATGCAGCTCGTTCGCTGTGACAATCCCCAGCTTGGGATACCGATACTCCCACCAGAACTGATGGCCGATGACTGTAACATCCAATGCTGCGGCCGGTTTGGAAGCGTGCTCGGTGGTGTAGATGACGCGGGCGGTGGCGAGGAACAGCATGACCACGATCAAGACCGGGATAACGGTCCACGACAGTTCAATTTGATTACTGCCGTAAATTTGTGCAGGTTCTTGCGCAGCGTGGGGGTCGCTGGCGCGATGTCGGTATCGGAGCAGCGCATAAAGCAGCAGACCGCCGACAATCACGAAGATGCTCAGCGTAATGCCAAGCACAAGCATTGAAAGGCCGTAGATGGACCGCGCAGGCGTGCCGTCCGGCGAGAAGATACTTGTCGCCCCGTGAACGACATCTGGGCTATTCATTGCGGCCAGGCCATGCCACACTTCGAAAGTCAATCAGAGCCTCCCGATCGGGATTCCTTACAGCGCCCAAGGCTGCACTCAGCGGTCGCACGGCTTAGAGTGGCTTCCTACCAACTATAAACGCCGGTTTCCATGAAATGGATGTGGTCGATGAGTTCCCCGGGAGTTTGGAGGGTATGCCCGAGAGGAAGAGCTATGGGGCGGAGATGAAGCCGTTCAAGGATCTCGCGATCCAAGTGCTGAAGCACGGTATTTGTGTAGGACGCAACGTGCAATGGGAGCCCCGTAAAGTTCGCTGGTGTCGAACAAGCACACATATTTCTGAACCAACCATACAGCCTTTGTGCCATTGCGGACAGACGACGCTATTGCGGTCAGAATAGAGATCTCTGGGCCATCTCGCGCTCGAAGCGCCTTCAACCAAATGAAAGGGGAATACCCATGCCAAACGAAATTAACCCGCGCGTATTCGTGGTGGATGATGAACGCATCATTACGGAAACACTCCAGGCCATACTCAATCGGAGCGGCTTCTCGACCAAGGCGTTCGTGGACAGGTACCGGCAGACGCTGGATAAGACGTCACCCGCTTGAAGCACTTTATGCCACTTCGACCGACGTTCCAGACCTATTGATTTCAGATGCCATGATGCCTCAGCTATCCGGGATTGACCTCGCCATCAAGATCAAGGAGCTGTGCCCAAACTGCAACGTTCTGCTCTTCTCAGGACAGGCCGGCAGTGCCGATTTGCTCTATACCGCCCGTCAGCATTCGGGAATTAGTGATCTACCCGACCCGCGCCCGTACGGATTGTGGTCAGGTATAAATCTCAAAGCTGCATAAGGAGGCCGAGGCAAGTCGCATACGTACGGTTTTTCGGGGACGAGCAGGATCGGCAAGTCCTAATCGCGTTCACGGACGGCACCGAGCTGGCAATCGACATTGAGGCTCGTTCCGTGACCTCCGTCATTCTCTACAAGACCACACCGGGCATCCCAGACACCCTTGGGCGCTACGATGAGCCACCATCTGAGGCCAGTCCCTACAGTGCGACCATCAGGGCATCCACCCGGAGGCTCAAATGAGCCAGGCACCGGCGTTCGTCGAAGACGACAAGCTCCCGTTAGGGCAATAACATACTTGGCTCACCTGAGCCCTCCTTCGTCCTGTATGCTGGCTGGCAATGAGTTTTTATCCGGCTCTCCAATGCATAGGGCTCAGAACAGGTAGCTTCCTGTTGCTGCGCATAGTGCGGTGCGGAGTCGAAAAATCCAAACATTTCCGCTCTCCACACCGCTGCGAAGTACGTTGAATGGTTCGATACGGCCAAGGCGGTTCAACCCGGAATAGAAAGAGAATGCCGTCAGGTACCCGGTCTCGCGCAGAGCCTCAAAGGTCGTCTCTGAGAAGGTCTGCGGTTCTCCGACGGGATAGGCCAGGGTCTGAATCGGGCGGCTCAACTCCTTCTCCATGATCGCGCGAGACCGCCGCAGTTCTTCCACCTGCTGCGTGTAACTCAGCTTGCTGAGAATCTCGTGCGTGTGTGTATGCGAACCAAAGTACACTAGAACGCTTCGTAACCTCACTAATCCTCGTCCCCACCCTCCGGAATGTTTCCCGGCTTCCGGTCCAGGTCGACGACCGGACGATGTGCGTTGCGGAGTAGCGTATTCAGAGCGGGAAGCTGCTTCTGCTGGAACGCCGCCCACCCGTCGAGGAGTTCCTTGCCTTCCATTCCGAGGTGAGCGGAGGCCTCCATCAGCGCCATTGTGGGGGCGGTGTCGGCCTGTTGCAGCTCACCATACAGCTGGGTTGCCTCTGCCGTGGCTGCATCGACTCCTGAGTGCTGCACCTTCCCAACGACTCCGATCCCTTCTGATTCAGTTCCTTCCAGTAAGCCGTGCAATGCGGCGGTGTATGGCGCAAGTTGCGCGGCGAGGGGAGCATTCTCTGGTGTGGTCACCTGTTGCATCACGGAGTGCAGCACCAGGTTCGCCTTCGACAGTGAATCCACAGAAGCCGCCATCGCCACCTGCGCGGTGTGCAGCGTTTCAAGATTCGCTGGGGCTGCTGTCACACGCGGATCCAGCTTGACGAGGAGAGGTGCCGACTCGCTCTTCCCATCCACTGTGAGGCGAACGGTGTAGCTGCCCGGCGGGACGAGTGGGCCTTCAGGCGTCAGCGGTGTGCGATGTGGCACTGCAGCGATGGGATATTCGTAGTGCGTTGCTGCCGGCGAAGTCTCCCGCAGATCCCATACCCAGCGATGCATGCCGGCTGTGGTCAAAAGCGGCCCGTGCATCTGCGGCCAATAGGGCGGAATAAGACCGGTCCGCTGCTCGTCTGCCGTGGGTGCCACCGAATCAGTGCTGCTGTAGCGGCGCAGCAGCTTGCCCGCGCTGTCCAATATCTCAAGCATGATAGGGCCCCGCGCATCGTGCTCAAGAGCGTAATCCAGGATCGCTCCGTCCGGTGGATTCTGTCCGGCAGGCTCGTCTGCGGGAAGGGGCGTGTCGGTATTGGTGCTGCGACGCACGCGCCACGCGGCGGCCGGAGCAAACAGCGCCGGGTTCTTCTTGCCTGCCGCGGCGGCGAGCTCACGCAATGGCGCGATGTCGTCCAGCACCCAGAAGGAGCGGCCGTGGGTGGCCACGATGAGGTCGTCGTCCTTTACCAGCAGATCGCGCATGGAGGTGTGCGGCAGGTTGTACTCAAGCGGCCGCCAGTGCGCGCCATCGTCCAATGAGGTCCACACTGCATGTTCCGTGGCTGCATACAGCAGTCCCGGTTGCAGCGGGTCTGCACGAACAGCATTGACCGGCGCGTCTTCCGGCAGCCCTACACTGATGCTCCGCCAGCTCTTCCCTCCATCGTGGGTGCTGTAGGCGTAAGGGCGAAGGTCGTCGACTCGCAGGCGATTGACGGCCACGTATGCAGTATCGTCATCGAAGCGCGACGCATCGATCTGGGCAATTTTGCTCCAGGGGGTCACGCCGGGTGGCGTGATCCTGGTCCAGTTCCCGCCGCCATCGCGGGTGATCCATACCAGTCCGTCGTCGGTGCCGGCCCAGATCGTCTGTTGTGTCTTGTAGGAAGCAGCGACAGAGTAGATAGCGCCGCGACGCTCCGCCTGTTGCTGCGGCGTGAGCGTGGGCACAGACGGCGGCTGGCCGGTGGTCTCCTGGCTCAGGTCCGGGCTGATGCTCTGCCAGGTATGTCCGTAGTCAGTGGTCTTGAAGAGATGGTTTGCTGCGTAGTAGAGCGTGCGCTGATCGACGGGAGAGAACAGGATGGGCTCTGAGCGGTCTCCGCGAAAGCCAGCCTTGTGCGCAGGCAGAGGCGTGATGTTCTGCACCTGCCCGGTGGCCATGTCGTAGCGCGACACTTCTGTGCGTCCCGCTCCATAAACAATCTGTGGGTGCAGTGGATCGGGCGCAGCATAGCCGTACTCAATGATTCCGGCAGGATGCCACTCGCGGAAGGTGATCTGTCCGTCGTTGCCGCGGGTCGAGGTGCATACGGATCCGCTCTCCTGCTGGCCGGCGCACACCTGGTAAGGAAAGGTGTTGGTGGCTGCGACGTGATAGAGCTGCGCAGTCGGCTGGTTGTACCAGGAACTCCAGCTCTCTCCGCCGTTCACGCTGACGACCGCGCCCTGATCGCTGACCAGCAGCAGTACCTGCGGATTCCGTGGATTGATCCAGAGGTTCTGATAATCATCCCCACCCGGCGCGCCGCGCAGACTGATCCAGGTCTTGCCCCCATCGGTAGAGCGGCAGGTCACGATGCTGGTGCTATAGACGACATCCCGGTTCTGCGGGTCGACCACCGGAACTGGCAGGTCGCCGCCGCCGATCTTCTCTGCGGGACGCGGATCCTCTGTGATCTTGCGCCAGCTTGCACCAGCATCGTCCGAGCGATAGACGCCAAGGCCCTTGGCCGATGCATAGCCGCCCTCTACCTTGGTGGAGACGGTCGCATAGAGACGCTGCGGATCGCTGGCCGCGATCGCTACATTGATCTGCACCAGATCGGCGGGAAGACCGTTGGTGAGCTGCTTCCATGTCGTGCCGCCATCGGTTGACTTGAACAGACCGCCGCTGGTGCCCTCGTAGCTGTTCTTGTCCTCCCATGGAGCCAGCCGTGCATCCCACATCGACGCATACACCACCTGAGGATTCTTTGGATCGATCACCACTTCGGACCCGCCGGTGCTCTCATTCTTCGAAAGCACCTTGGTCCAGTTCGCCCCGCCATCTTCCGAACGGTAGATACCTCGCTCGGCGTTGGGGCCGTAGGGATGGCCAAGCACCGCAGCGAAGACTCTCTTGGGATTTGCTGGATCGATGGCAAGCGCCGGTATCTGCTGTCCATCGCGCAGTCCCAGGTGAATCCAGCTCTTGCCTGCATCGGTGGAGCGATAGATGCCATCGCCAACCGAGAGATCGGGCCGGTGCAAACCCTCGCCACTCGCGATGTAGAGGATGTTGCTATCCGAGGGCGCAACCGCAATGGCCCCGATCGATTGCGTGTCCTGGCCATCGAAGATTGGATTCCAGGTCCGACCGTAGTCGGTCGACTTCCATACACCGCCGTCCGTCGCGCCCATATAGAAGACATTCGGCTGGTCCGGAACGCCAGCTGCAGCACGCGTACGGCCCCCACGGAACGGGCCGATCATGCGCCACTGCATATCCGGCATTGTGGTGGGAGCTTCCGCTGCGAGGCAGGCGATGGGCGGCACCCACGCCGCAAAGAGAACCAGGCAAACCAGGGCACGATGAAACAAGACGCGATAAAACCAGGACCGATTGTCGATCAATGTGTTTCGTTTCCTTTCAAGCCGCGGATGGACAGCGGTGCTGGCACAGCGCCGATTGTAACGGGAGGTGGCGCGGGGAGCGCATCATCCCATCGCAACCCGCGGCGGTTTGCGCAGCCCGGTGGCATTCAATGCCGCCAGCATGAAAGCTACAGCAGCGCAGCGGGATTGCGCACCAGGGCGAATGCCGGGACCAGCAGCGCAGCCATTAGAAGATTGCTTTAGAGTTCCAGCATGGGGTGGCCCGGAATTCCCAGCGGCCGCGATTCAACGATACGAGAGCCGAACGATTTGCGCGTAGCCATCGATACCGGCGGCACCTTTACCGACTGTGTCTATCTCGACGATGGAGAGCTGCGTGTCCTGAAGCTGTTCTCGACTCCCGGCGATCCGTCGCTTGCGGTCCTCGATGCATTGAACAAGATTGGCGCTGGCCGAAGCATCCACGTGCGGCATGGGACAACAGCTGGCACCAACGCCATGCTGGAGCGCAAGGGTGCGCGTGTGGCCTTTGTCACGACGGCTGGCTTTGAAGACACCATCGCGATTGGCAGGCAGACGCGCCAGCGCCTCTATGACTGGTTCGCGCCGATCCCGATTTGCCTCGTGCCCCGCGAACTACGCTTCGGCGTTCCAGAGCGGGTGAGCGCGGAAGGCGCTATTCTTTGCTCGCCAACGGACCATGAGTTAGCAATTCTGGCGGAGCAGGTGCGGGCGAGTGGAGCGCAATCCATCGCCATCTCGCTGCTCTTCTCTTTCGCCAACCCGGAGACAGAGCAGCGCGTCGAGGCAGCCCTGCGCTGCCTGGGCCTGCCCATCTCTACCTCGCACCGCATCCTGCCGGAGTTCCGCGAGTATGAGCGTGCCTCCACCACTGTCGTGAACGCATATCTCGCGCCGCTGATACAGACCTACCTGCTGCACCTGGAGGAGCGCGTGGGCGCACAGCACGCGGGCGGCCGGGTCGACGTGATGCAGTCCTCTGGCGGCATCGTCTCTGCGCGCGTGGCCGCGCAGGAGCCGGTGCGCACTGTGTTGTCCGGCCCTGCTGGTGGCGTGATCGGCGCCTGGCAGATGGCGCGGATTGCTGGCTTTGAAAAGATCATTGGCTTCGATATGGGTGGCACCTCAACCGATGTCTTCCTGGCCGACGCAGGGACCGCGGGAGCGCGACTCACTCGCGAATCCGTGGTGGCAGGCGTGCCCATCAGCGTGCCGATGCTCGAGATCCACACTGCCGGGGCGGGCGGCGGCTCCATCGCGCGCTTCGACGCGGGCGGTATGCTGCGCGTGGGGCCTGAGTCTGCCGGCGCTGAACCGGGACCGATCTGCTTCGGTCGCGGCACCCAAGCCACGGTCACCGATGCCAACCTTCTGCTTGGCCGGCTCGATGCAGATAGCTTTTTGGGTGGCAGCGTCTCACTCGATCGACAGCGCGCTGAAGAGATGCTGCGCGCGCAGAAGGGCTCGCTGGCAACTGCAGAAGAGTTTGCCGCGGGCATCATTCGCGTTGTAGAGACGCAGATGGAGAAGGCCATCCGCGTCATCTCGGTGGAGCAGGGCCACGATCCACGTCACTTCACGCTGGTTGCCTTTGGCGGTGGCGGCCCTCTTCATGCCTGTTCGCTGGCCCGGGCGTTGCGCATCTCCCGCGTGATGATTCCGGCCATGCCCGGCGCGCTCTCAGCAGCCGGTATGCTCTTCGCCGATACGGTGCGCGATTATTCACAGACCGTTATGCTGTCTGGCGAAGCCCTCGCCACGCTCGACCCGATCTACGCCGAGATGGAACAGCGAGCGATCGCAGACTTTCGCGCTGAAGGGCTGCACGGATCGGCCGAACGAACCGCTGACCTGCGGTATCGAGGACAAGGGTATGAACTGAACGTCCCTTATGATTCGCATGCAGTTCATGGGACTCTCCAGACATTCCACCACCAGCATCAGCAGCGATACGGCTTCAGCGATGTCGCACGGCCGGTGGAGATCGTCAATCTGCGGTTACGTATGATCGCGGCTGCCGAACCCTATACGCCTGCGCAACGTGAGTTGATCGCCGGAGACGGCAGCGCGGCCTGCTACGCAAAGCGCGCTGTCTTTTTCGATCGCCGCATTCTTCCATCGCGCTTCTACCGCCGCGATGCACTGCTGCCCGGCGATCGCATTGCGGGACCCGCGATGATTACCGAATACACCTCCGCCACCGCATTACCTCCGGGATGTATGGCGCTGGTGGACGGCTACAGCAATCTGGTCATCACTGTGAATGAAGGGACAGGCGAGTGAAGATCACCGTCGATGCCATCGAACTTGCCGTCTTTCAAAGCGCGGTGCACTCCATCGCGGAAGAGATGGGCGCGGCCCTGCGCCGCACTGCTATTTCGCCAAACATCAAGGAGCGGCGAGATTACTCCTGCGCCATCTTCGACGGCGAAGGCAGAGTGATCGCCATGGGCGACCACATGCCGGTCCACCTCGGCTCCATGCCCCTGTCTGTGCAGGCGGCGATTGAGGCCATCGCCTTTGCGCCCGGTGATATCGCCATCCTCAACGATCCGTATGCTGGCGGCACCCACCTTCCAGACATCACCATGGTGCTCCCGGTGTTCGCCGCGACACACACTCACCCAGTGTTTTATGTTGCCAGCCGCGCACACCACGCCGATGTAGGCGGGACCTTCGCCGGCTCCATGGGACCCGCGCGCGAGATATTTCAGGAGGGCATTCGCATTCCGCCAGTGCGCATCGTGCGTGGAGGCAAAGTGGACCAGGAGATCCTCGATCTGATCCTGCTGAATGTGCGCACTCCCTTGGAACGCCGGGGCGATCTGGATGCCCAGATAGGTGCCTGCCGTGTCGGCGAGATGCGTGCCCTTGAGCTGGCAGAGAGATACGGTGAGGGTAATCTGCGGGTGCTCATCGACGAACTGCTCGACTACTCCGAGCGGCTGGTGCGTGCAGAGTTGCGCACCATGGCCGCCGGTTCGTTTCACGCGGAAGACTGGCTGGACGATGACGGCGTGACGGATACCCCATGCAGAATTGCTGTAGAGCTCCGCTTCGACCCGCACGCCGGCTCAGTCGTCATCGATTTCGCCGGATCCTCTCTACAGGTCGAAGGCAGCATCAACGCTGTCCGCGCCATCACTACCTCCGCCTGCTTCTACGTGCTGCGCTGTCTGCTCGCAGAGGATGCCCCGGCAACCGCCGGCATCCTGCGCCCGCTTACGCTCATAACACCGGCAGGCAGCATCGTGGATGCTAGGCCGCCGGCTGCGGTGGCGGGGGGCAATGTGGAGACATCGCAGCGCATGGTGGACGCGCTGCTGCGCGCACTGGCACAGGCTGCTCCATCGCGAGTGCCCGCGGCCAGCGCTGGCACCATGAGCAACCTGACCATCGGCGGCGTGGATCCACGCACGGGTGAGCCCTTCACCTACTACGAGACTGCCGCTGGCGGCATGGGTGCGCGGCCCCGGCTCGACGGGATCTCCGGGGTGCAAACTCACATGACGAATTCCCTAAACACTCCCATCGAGGCGCTGGAGTATGCCTACCCCTTCCGCGTACGGCGCTACGCGTATCGCGACGGCTCGGGTGGAGCAGGCGAGTTTTGCGGCGGTGACGGCTTGGTGCGCGAGGTGGAGTTGCTGACTGATGCCGAGGTAACGCTGCTGGCTGACCGGAGAAAGACGCGGCCCTACGGTCTGAATGGCGGAGAGGACGGAGCGCCTGGTCGAGCTTCGATTACCAACGCCGCCGGAGTTGAAGTAGAGCTTCCGGGCAAGTGCAGCCGCCGTGTCGCCGCTGGTAGCGTACTGCGTATCGAAACGCCCGGCGGGGGCGGATGGGGTGCAAAGCCGCAGCAACTGCAGAACCCTAATTCCAGCGATGCGCCGGCTCCGTCCAGCCAAAGGCACCCGTGATGACCCGGATTTCCGCTGCGGCGGCATCGTTGAAGTAGATCGAGACAATATCGAAGCGCACCTGCCGGGGCTGCTCCCGCAGGCCGGCAACATAGAGCCGCGCCATGCGCCGGATCATGCGGCGCTTGTCGGCATCCACGGCAGACTCGGCGGTTGCAATGTCATGGCTGCTGCGCGCCTTTACTTCTACAAAGCAGAGGATGTCACCTTCCCAGGTGACCATATCCAGATCGCCCGGCTGGCGGGAGCTGCGCCACCGCCGCGCCACCACCATGCGGCCCTGCTTGCGCAGATGAAAGTATGCTGCCTGTTCCCCCAGCTCCCCCACGGTCAGGTGTGAGTGCGTGGGAGCTGTCGGCTGACTATTGCGGCCAGACCAGCGGTCGATGGTCGGCAGCAGCATCTCTAACATGCGGGCTCGTCCCATCGGTAGCAGTGTCATGACCACATTCTGCGCCGAGGTCATGCCGAAGGGAACGTTACTTAGGTCGCATTGGGACTTGGAATGGCCGGCTCTCCCCATGAGACAAGAGGCTCCGCCCGTTTCGGGACAGCATTCCAGAATCAGCACACATTCAGTTACCAGCGGCATGCCAATGACGCCGGCGGTGCATAGGGGAGAACCCAGGTCGATTGCTACGCTCGCAGGCATGGAAACCTATCACGTCCTCGCCAGCGGCACCGTCCTATGGCTGCTCGCTTCGGGAGGGAATGCCAACTCCCACCTGCCGCTCATCCTGGCTGCTAGTCTGACGGCAGGAGCTCTCCTGGGCAACCGGATGTTGCGCAGCCGGAGGGAGAAGTCGTGATCCGCGGGGCGGAGTCGGTCAGGAGTGGGATGGGGTCAAAGACGGCCTGGATCTGGTTTACGGGCGCTGCTTCCTGGTGGGTGGCAGCCGCATTGGCGGCGCACTACAACCACCGGGCCAACGCGCTGCTCTCGCTGGCGATCGCGGCGCTCTTCTTCCTAGCTGGAGTGCTGTGGATCAAGATGCCTCCCCGGCGCCGCTAGGGGACTTTCACGTCGAAATCGGAGACTGTGCCCTAGTTCATCTCATCCTGGTGCGGGGCCTCGCTCATCGGTTTGCCCTCGGACGCCCATACAATCAGCGCGATAAACAACGCCGCGCCGCAGGCGACTCCTATCAACGTTACTGTCATGTGCCTCGCTCCTGCTTCTCAGACTTCTGAATAAAGTCTTTGTCTTCAGCTTCACTGTAGCGTGGCCCCCGCGGATTGCAAAGTCCCGGCACATCCTACCTTCATCATTTCCGTCCGTTCACCCACGCGATACAAAGCGGATATCCAACAGATCCAGTTCCCGCTCGAGCTTGCGCAGGACATGGTCGCTGATGCGGTCCTCAGCGCGCAGAGCCTCAAGCGCTGCCCGCTCCTTCTCCCGCACGCGGCCGTTCAGATCACGTATCTGCGCCCATTGGCCGGACTTGCCCGAGCGCATCCCCGCGTCCTTCTCTCGCACATGCTCATAGCGCTCCTGGTAGTGCTGCAGCACATCCTGCACAACTGACGCATCGGGCTTTTCGTCGCCGGCCGGCAGCGACTCTAAATAGTCGATGGCAGCGCGCAGCATGTATTGGCGGGCATCCCCCTCCACTTGCAGCAGCGAATTCGATTCGGACAGATGCAGCCGGCGGATCAATGATGGCAGGGTCAGGCCCTGCAGCACCAGCGTGACCAGGATGACCGAGAAGGTGAGGAAGATGATGACGTCGCGCTGTGGGAAGGGCGAGCCATCCTGAATCACGCGGGGCAACGAGATGGCAGCCGCCAACGCCAGCACGCCCCGCATGCCAGTCCAGCCCACCACAAAGATCGCGGCTGGCCGCGGCATCTCGTACTGCTGTTTCAGCAGGCGGGTACGGATCAGGAATGCCAGCCTGGCGCCGGGGTACATCCACACCATGCGCAGCGCGATCACAGCGCCGGAAAGAATGGCGGCATCCCACAACAGCTGGCGATGACTCAAGGAACGAATGCTGCCCAGAACAAACGGAAGCTGCAGTCCGATGAGGATGAAGACAATGCCATTCAGCAGGAAGTCGATGGTCTTCCACACCGCAGTATTCTCCAGCCGTGCCTGGGTAGTGAAGACCTGGGAGGCAGTTCTGCCCAGGTAGAGGCCGCAGACTACCGTGGCAAGCGGGCCCGAAGCATGCGCCGCTTCCGCCAGCAGGTAGGAGACGTACGGGGCCATCAGGCTCAGCGTGATCTCGATGGAGGGATCGACCAGCCGCCGCTGCACACGCTCAATCGCCCAGGCAGTTGCCAGTCCTACAGCCAGGCCGCCGCCCACCAGTATCAGAAGGCGCAGCAACCCGTCGCTGATGCCCGGCCGCTCGCCACTCACTACCAGGCTTGCCGCGAACTCAAGCGCAAGCAGAGAGCTCGCGTCGTTTACCAGGCTTTCGCCCTCCAGCACGTCGACGATAGCGCGCGGCAACCCCACGCGCGCTGCGATGGAGGTGGCCGCGATGGCGTCCGTACTGCAAACCACCGCACCCAATGCCAGGCCGAGGCGCCAGTCAAAGCCGGGCAGCAGAGCGTGGCTGGCCAGAGCCACGCCCAGAACGGTGAAGCTCACCAGACCGAAGGCCAGCAGCAAAACGCTGACCAGGTGGTAGCGAAGGTCGTGCCAGGAGGTGTTGAAGGCCGCAGCGAACAATAGCGGAGGCAGCAGAACCAGGAAGACGATATCCGGGTTGAGCGAAATGCGCGGGAGGTTGGGGATGAAGCTGAGGAAGAGGCCACCCACCACCAGCACGATCGGGTAGGGCGTCTTGAAATAGCGGGCGAGCGCGGTCAGCCCGGCTAGCAGGAAAAACAGCAGCAGCACGACCAGTTCTGCGTGGTGAATGCCGCCAGCATGCATCGGGAGGACCCTCTTGCCTGTCAGTCTAGCGCGGACTGACGGACCGCACTGGAGTGACGTACCGCGGATACAATCGCCTAGGTATGGACCTCGATGCGATTCAGGTAGCGCTGCGCGAAGCCCAGCTTGACGGCTGGCTCTTCTACGACCATCACCATCGCGACCCCATCGCGTACAGCATCCTCGGACTCAGTGAAGGGCTGCACATCACCCGGCGCTGGTATTACTTCGTGCCCGCCAACGGTACTCCGCGCAAGCTGGTGCATCGCATCGAGAGTCTTCGACTGGACACGCTGCCGGGTGACAAGCAGGTGTATAGCTCCTGGCAGGAGCTGGAGCTGCGGTTGAAGGAACTGCTGAGCGGCGCGCAACGCATTGCCATGCAGTACTCGCCGCGCAACGCCATCATGTATGTCTCGATGGTGGATGCGGGAACTATCGAGGTGTTGCGCGAGCTGGGCAAGACCATCGTCAGCTCGGCAGATCTGGTAAGTCGCTTCGAAGCAGTGTTGACGCCGGCGCAGATCGATACCCATTACGCAGCGCAGCGCAAAATCGACAGCATCCTCGATGCAGCCTTTCGCGAGATTGGCCGGCGTGTTCGCTCCGGCATCGGGATCACCGAGTACGAGACGGTCGAGTGGCTGCAGCGCGCGATGGTGGATGAGTCGCTGGTGTGGGAGCATGGGCCGAACGTCTCCATCAATGCACATAGCGCCGATTCGCATTATGAGGCGACTGCGGAGGCAAGCGCGCCGATCCGCTCCGGCGACTTTCTGCTGATCGATATCTGGGCGCGCCGCGATCAGCCGGAAAGCTGCTGGTATGACATCACCTGGACGGGTGTCGTGGACCGCGACCCGACAGCGCAGGAGTTAGGCGTCTTTGAGGTTGTGCGCGATGCGCGCGATGCCGCCATCCGCCGCATACGGGAAGCCTTCACCGCCGGGCGGCCTATCGCCGGCTGGGAGGCGGACGATGCAGCGCGCGCGGTGATTCGCGATGCCGGCTATGCTGCCGCGTTCACCCATCGCACCGGCCACAGCATCGGTACCGTGCTGCACGGCAATGGCGCACACCTGGACAACCTGGAGACGCACGATGAGCGGCTTATTCTGCCCCATACCTGCTTTTCTGTCGAACCAGGTATTTATCTGGAACAGTTCGGTATTCGCAGCGAAGTGAACATGATGACCTCAGAAAATGATGCAGCGGTGACTGGCAGAGTGCAGACGGAGCTGGTTCGCATCTAGAGGAATATTCCTGCTGCATGCACCGCGCAGAGTATCCCGGCGTGGCCTTTCCTCGAAGCAAGGCCGCCATGGCGATCGGTGGCCGTCTACGCCTACAGCAAAACTGCTCTAGACGGGTCCGGCGTGCGACTCCTCTGCTGCTGCGGGCAGAGTCTGCGATTCGGGAGTTGCGGGCACCCTTGCATGTGTCACCGGCAGTCGCACAATCGCGATGGCACCCTGGCGCGGCCGATTCTCAAGGCGGATCAAACCGCCGTACTTATCGACGATAGCCTTGCAGATGGCCAGTCCCAGTCCAGTGCCGCCAGTGCTGCGGCTGCGCGAGGGATCGCCGCGCGAGAAGCGATCAAACACGCGTGGCAGCAGTTCCGGCGCGATACCTTCGCCTTCGTCCTCCACGCGAAGTTCGGCCCAGCCCTCTCTCACTTCAAGCGCGATACGCACCTGCGCCTGCGGCAGACTGTGTTGTAACGCGTTCAGCAAAAGATTCGAGCACAACAGCGAGCACTCCTCCGCAGACAGCGGTACGAAGACCAACGGCTGCGCCTGCATCAGCACATCGACGTTGCGCAGTTCCGCGACGGAGTGCAGTTGCTGCACTGTCATCGCGATGCTGGCAGACAAGTCAGTGGCCGCCGACGCCGTTGCAGTGGGGACGAGGTTCTCGACCCGTGCCAGCAGCAGCATGCGGGCAACAATCTCCTCCATGTGCTGGCAATCGTTCAGGCTGACCTCTACGCCGGCTTCATACTCGGAACTGGTACGCTGCCGCATGTTCAGCAGCTGCAGGGACGACTTCACCACGGCGACGGCGGTCTTCAACTCATGCGCGGCATCGCTGATAAAGCGGCGCTGCTGAGCGAAGGATCCCTGCAGCCGATCGATGGCCGCGGCGAGCGCGGAGGCGAGTGGCGCCAGTTCCTGCGTCTTCAGAGCACTGGGCGGCGGCTGAAAACTCCAGCGCTGCACGGAGATACCTTCGGCCTCTGCGGCAAGCTGACGCAGCGGCTGAAGCCCGCGATGGAGAAGCCACGCCATCAGGATGCCGGTAACTACCAGCAGCGGGATGCTGGAGAGCGCGTAGAAGACGACGGCCTCCCGCACCTCGTTCCACACCTGCCCGGTCGACGCTCCATAGATGACCAGGAAACGATGCGGCGTGCCTCCACCCCGATCGCCGGGGTCGACCACGCGCATGCCATGCCGGGCGAGGATGCGATAGCCGCGGCCTCGAAGCTTCATGCGAAAGAAACCGTCTTCTGCATGACCAGGCGATGAGCGATCGGATGTTTGACTCGCCGACTGCTGGTCGGGCCCATCCCAGTTAGCAGATCGTGCCAGCAGTGCTCCTTTGCTGTCGCGCACCTCGTACAGGTCCTCTGCCGGCAGTACCAGGCCGGTGCGATCGACCAGCAGGTTGTCACCCGGGTCCTCGGCGTCCTGCACTGCGCCAATCAGCGAGTCGGCGCGCCCCTGCAGCATGATGTCGAAGGCACGAAAGCGCGCATGGCGCTCCCAGCCGGCAGCCAGCGCGATGATGCCAATGGCAAATACCAACTCCACGAGCAGGACAGAGACGATGAGGCGGCGCGCGATAGAGTGCTGCTTCACGGCCGTGCTCCCGGCTCCGTCACCAGCCGGTAGCCGCGTCCCCGCAGTGTCTCTAGCGGCTGCTGCGAACTCTCGCTCAACGCCAGCTTCTTGCGCAGGTTTGAGATGTGCGCTTCAATCACGTTCGAGTGATGCTCCCAGTTGTAATCGTAGAGATGCTCCAGCAGTTCGCGCTTGGAGACGATGACGCGCGGCCGATGCACCATATATTCGAGAATGCGGTATTCCGTGGGCGAGAGGTCAATCAGGCGTCCGGCGCGGCGAACCGTCTGCTCCAGCGTATTCACCACAATGTCAGCCACCGCCAGCACCGGATGCGCAGCGCCCTTGCCGCGGCGGATCAGGGCCTTGGCGCGCGCGATCAACTCCCCCAGATCGAAGGGCTTGCTGAGGTAGTCGTCCGCGCCGGCATTCAGCAGCTGGATGATGGAGGTCGCCCCCTCCTTCGCGGTCAGGATCAGGATGGGCGTCGCGTCCTCCCGCGCACGGATACGGCGAAGCAGCGTGAGTCCATCGATGCGCGGCAGCATCAGGTCCAGCACCACAAGGTCATAGCAGCGCTGCGCCGCCAGATGGTCGCCAATCTCTCCGTCCGCCGCACAGTCCACCGCGTAACCGGGCCCCTCGCGCAGTGCCGCCGCAAGGTTGTCCGCAAGTCGTATCTCATCCTCGACCACCAGCACGCGCACCGGGGATCCCCCGCTTCCATCCTGCAGCAGCCCATCTTAAGAGACTGTGAAGGCTCGCTTGTCTTTCTCACCTAGTCCTGATCCAGAGGACCGGGCAGACCTGCCTGTCCGCTGCTGCTGTCCTTGATGGCGAGACCTCCCCTGCCGGCTTGCCTGGCCTGCCCCAGCAGAAATTGCAGTTTGTGTGCAGCCTCGGCATAGGAAAGCCCCTGTCCGCGAATGTTCGAGATGCAGTTACGCTCGGCATCCGTGCGCCCGGGGCGAGGCGCGTACAGCAGGTAAGCTCCCAGGCTGTCCGGCGCGCTGAGCCCGGGCCGCTCCCCCAACAGAATCACTGCTGCCTCCGCGCCGCGCAACTCACCAATAGCATCCGCGAGTGCTACCCGCGCCTGCGTCGCAACGATGACCGTATCGAGCGACCAATCGGCCAGCCGTGGCCGCAGCTCCATCAGCAGCGGCAAGGCATGGCGCGTCACTGCCAGCGCGGAGAGGCCATCGGCAACCACCACGGTGAGACGGTGTGGAGGAATTAGCCCCACTGGCTTCAGTGCTTCCATGCAGTGCGGATCGAGACGGCGACCCAGATCCGGACGCCGCAGGTACTCTGCCCGATCGCTCGCCTGGCTCTTCGCGGGCAGTGCCGGAAAGCCTGCATGCTCCAGCACGTCGCGTATCGCTGGAACGTCGAGCGCCGCCTGCACAGCATCTCGTGCGCGTGCGTGGGCCATGGAGAAGCTGAGCACCTCCGACGTAGGCAGGCTCGCGCCGACGCGGCCCAGCGCGATGTGCGCCTGGGTATAGCGGCGCAGGTCGGTCCAGCCGTCGTCGCTACTCGTCACGCCATCCCGAACCGGATGCTCGCTCATGATGACTCCGCTAACCGCATCAGCTCGCGGGACTGCGACAGCAGGCTGGCATTTCGTCGCGCCGGTAGCAGACGCCCGCGCTCATCCACGATGCCCATGTGCTCCAGCCACGATTCGAACTCTGGTGCGCGCCTCAGGTGGAGAGTCTCACGCAGATAGAGCGCGTCATGGAACGAAGAGCTCTGATAGTTGAGCATGATGTCGTCGGCGCCCGGCACGCCCATGATGAAGTTGACGCCTGCGACGGCCAGCATGGTCAACAGACTGTCCATGTCGTCCTGGTCCGCCTCGGCGTGGTTGGTGTAGCAGACGTCACAGCCCATGGGCAGGCCCAGCAGCTTGCCGCAAAAGTGATCTTCTAGGCCAGCACGCAATATCTGCTTGCCGTCGTACAAGTACTCCGGGCCGATGAAGCCGACCACGCTATTGACCAGCAGCGGACGGAAGCGCCGCGCTAAGGCATAGGCACGCGCCTCGCAGGTCTGCTGGTCTACGCCGAAGTGCGCATCGGCAGAGAGCGCGCTTCCCTGCCCGGTCTCAAAGTACATGACGTTGTCGCCGAGCGAGCCACGCTTCATGCTGTGCGCGGCCTGCTGCGCCTCCTCCAGCATGGCGAGGTGAATGCCGAAGGCAGCATTCGCCTTCTCCGTTCCGGCAATCGACTGAAAGACCAGATCGACTGGCGCGCCGAGTTCCATGGCCTGCAGTGTATTCGTAACATGGCTTAGCACACATGTCTGGATGGGAGCATCGAATCTCATACGGAATTTGTCGAGCGCATGCAGCAAACGCACTGCATTGTCCACACTGTCGCTGGCCGGGTTCACGCCGACCACCGCGTCGCCGCAACCATACAGCAGCCCGTCCAGCATGGAAGCGAAGATGCCTTGCAGGTCGTCCGTGGGATGGTTCGGCTGCAAACGCACAGCCATTCGCCCATGCAGGCCAAGCGTGTTGCGAAAACGCGTGACCACGCTGCACTTCTGCGCGGCCAGCACCAGATCCTGGTTGCGCATCAGCTTGCTGACTGCTGCTGCCATCTCTGGCGTGATGCCGGCAGCCGCGCGCGTGAGCACATCGGTTGTATGCAAGGGATCCAGCAGCCACTCGCGGAAGCTGCCCACAGTCTGGTGCCGAAGCGGCTCGAATGCCACCTCGTCATGCGAATCGACGATGAGGCGGGTCACCTCATCCTGTTCATAGGGAATGACTGCTTCGTTGAGGAAGTGGCGCAGGGGCACATCGGCCAGCGCCATGCGCGCTGCGATGCGCTCTTGTTCGCTATCCGCCGCAATGCCAGCCAGGGCATCTCCAGAGCGGGCCGGGCTGGCCTTGGCCAGCAGCGTCTTCAGGTCCGGGAAGGTGTAGCTGCAGCCATCGATGGTATGGGCAAAGGACACGGGCGGCTCTCCCCCGAAGCAATTCTCGCAGACCAGGCGATGGGCCCGTCCTGTTTCTGTCGGTGGCCGGACCTTCCCCGGCAGTCGACGTCCTCGTCTGCTGCTTCCGGCGCGGATGAGTGAATCCCTTGCACTGCAATCGCATCCGTATAGCAGCGATGTGCGCAGTTCACGCAGATTGACGCGATTTGACAGGAATCTAATTGGCTTGCATCGTCTTTGCCCGTTCATCTGCTCACGTATCAACGCGGCGATACGTCGTTAGAGTCTGAAGGTGAATTGCATCCTGTCGCTCATGCAGAGCAAATGATGAATAGAATTTTTCACTTACCCTGCGCGGTTAGCAGGACTGCTGGCGGTATGGCCCTCATTTGGAATCGCTCGTATTGACCGACAGGAGGCTCAGTGGTTCGTAGCAAAAGCGGATTGGCGCTGCTTCGTTATGCGGTGATGACCACAGACAACTGGCCCCGGAACAGTGCGCTGCATCCGTTGACTCGGCCGGGAGCGCTACTGCTCGTTTTGATTGGCTTCAACACCATGCAAGCGCAACAACCAGCGACACTGCTTGCGGGCGTTGCCAACCTGCCGGATGCTCCCGATTCGCTGCTGGTGCTGAGAGCGATGGACGGCCCATCGACGCCAGCGCCGGCCACCTCAGGGCTTTCTGGAACCGTGGCTGATGCGAATGGGCAGTCGCTTGAGGGGGCGCGCGTTTCGCTCGCACCAAGGGACGCAAGCGGGGAACGCGTCGTCTTTTCTGAGCGCGACGGGACGTTCGCATTCAGCAATCTTCCAACCGGCACTTTTATGCTCACCGTGACCGCTCCTGGGTTACAGGTCTTCGTCTCTCCTGATGTGCAACTGCGAGCAGGTGTAATACGCGCGTTGCCAAGGATCGTCCTCGCTGTTGCGGGAACGACGGAGCAGGTCACCGTGACGGCTTCCCAGGTGGAGATCGCTCAGGAGCAGATTAAGGAAGAGGAAAAACAGCGCCTCTTCGGCGTAATTCCGAATTTCTATAGCAGTTACATCTGGAATGCTGCGCCACTTGATACCAGACAGAAGTTCAATCTGGCGTTTCATTCCATACTGGACCCGGTCAACTTCATCGCAACTGGCGGCATCGCCGGCGGGAATCAAATTACCGGCCGTTTCTCCGGCTATGGACCCGGAGCAGAGGGCTACGCCAAGCGCTACGGCGCAGCATTCGCCGATAATGCCATCAGCCGCATCATTGGCAGTGCCGCCCTTCCGGCCCTGCTACGTCAGGATCCGCGCTACTTCTACAAAGGCACTGGCAGCACCAGTTCGCGAGCCCTTTACGCAGTGACCCGAGCCGTGATCACGCGTGGCGACAACGGCAAGGCGCAGCCGAACTACTCGCGCATTCTGGGCAGTTTCGCTGCGGGCGCGATTGCGAACGCATACCATCCCGCCGCGGACCGGGGCGTAGGCCTTACCGTCAGCAACGGGTTCATCGATATCGGTGGCACAGCAGCCGACGGCCTGCTGCGCGAATTTGTCTTCCGCCACCTAACCCCGAAGGTGCCTGACTATGCGACGGGCGAAAAGGCGAAGGCCGCCGTGCCCGTTAACTGAATCGTTAGGGCTGAGCGCGGAGCGGCTCTGTCCGCTTGCTATCTCTTGCTCTTGGGTGCGATGGCAAAAACATCCTTCTGTTCCCACACTGGCGATGCCGCCTCCGGATCGGCGAGCCGAAACATCGTGGTCATCAACTGCTCACCGTCAAACTGGAAACGAATGTAGTGATAGTTCGGGAAGGAAGGGTCCTTATAGAGATCGGCCGCGGATCGCGCCACCGGGTGCGGCCTTGCGCCTCCTCCGCCGGAGACGAGATAGACGATGCCGTCCTGCGAAAAGCGCTCGTAGTTATGGATGTGTCCAGCGATCACAATCAGCTGCGCGTGCAATGAGGGAGCACGGCTCGCAAGAAAGGTGGCCAGCGCCTTTTCGTTGTCGCGCACATCATGCGAACTGTCGCCGGCAATGGGATCCGCAACCGGTGGATGATGCAGTGAAATGAAGACGAAGTGTGTTTCCTTGGGAAGCTGCTGCAGTTGATCGGCCAGCCAAAGCTGCTGCGGACTACCCGCCGTCAACGAAAGGTCAGAGTCGACTGCGATCAGGTACTGTTCTCCGAACGCCACGGAGTACCATCGCCGCCCCTTCAATTCCGGGAAGGCCGTCCACCAGTTTCTTGGCTCGCGAATCTCGTCCCTATGCAGCTCGTGATTGCCGAGTGCCGGGTAGACACGCAAGTGCGCGTCGCGCCATGCGCCGGTCTCCTGCTGAAAGACCCGGTAGTCGTCCGGGTTAGCGCCATCGTAGGGAAGATCGCCGGAGATCAGTAGCGCATCCGGATGCTCGGACGCAATGCGGGCCACCAACGCGCGACGCGCCCTCGGATTGGTTACGGTGTCATTTGCAGGGTTTGTGAAGCGAGTATCGCCGTAGGCAATCAGGCTCCACTGCCGGGGCAACGACGCGGCAGGTACGGTGAAGGTAGGCCCCGGCGCGCTGAGAAGAGCAACGGCAGCAGCCTTGTCGGCGCTCCCGCTCCGAACCAGATATGCACCTGCTAGCAATGATGCGGCCAGCGCTGTGACCGCGAGAATACCGATCTTCATCTGTGGCCTCATGATCTCTTATCCCAGCCAACAATTCTCTGAGCGGCCCGTCGCTCTGCCCACACCGCGCAATACCCGGGTGATTCGTCATTTTAGCCCGCCGGAAGCAACAGAATTGTTGCATGAAGAGTCATAGCTATAAACGGAAAGATTCGGCGATTTTAGGGAAATTGAAGCCAGTTTTGGCTTTGCCCCGTTACGCACCTTCCGCGAACATTACCCAAACAAAATGACCAAGCAAACTTTCAGGATGCTAGCCGTATTTCTGGCTTGCATTACACAATGCATCCTCTCAAGCGCCCAAGGCTCAAAGGCGCTAAACCTGGATGAAGTCTCACTCGCTTCAAGTACGTCCGATTTCAATACGGATATCTACTATCGGAACAAGCTCGAATACTCCCTCGAAGTGGGAGTTCTTCCCATCAACATTCCCTTTGTTTTCGATGCGTTTGTCGGCGACGATTATTCGCAAAAGCCTTATCACTATACGTTGGTGCCTGTCTTCCCTTCGCTGCGATGGCAGCTGGGCAAGCTCAATGGCCCATGGATTCTTCGAGGAAATACTGACGTTACATTCACTGGTTCACTCACCCTGATTCCGCGAGGGGCAGAGACACACTATGCTGCCTTTGATCTGGGGGGACGGCGCAACTTTGTGCATCGCAACTGGAGGACGTCACCCTATTTCGAAGTGCGCGGAGGCGCCGGGTTTATCGATGCCAAGGGCCCCTCGGGAGTGCGGTATGGCCAAGGCCAGAATTTCACCTTCACACTCGCGCTCGGCAGTGGTGTGCGCTACAACTTCAGCCCTCGCTACAGCATATCCGCCGGCGTCGCTTACTTCCATATCTCCAACGCATTTTTATCTCTGCCGCTCCATGACGATAATGGAATCAATGTGGTCGGTCCGTTGATCGGATTCAACATGCGGCTTGGAAAGCCGAAGCATGCGCCCGGGCGATAGCGATCGCCCTCCGCGACACACCGTGGAGGGTCTGGCCTTCAGAAAATGTTTGTGAGTTGGTCGGGGAGAGAGGATTCGAACCTCCGACCCCCTGGTCCCGAACCAGGTGCTCTACCAGGCTGAGCCACTCCCCGATCGACCGACTACAGGTGGGAACGCGCGGCACCATCATCCTGGTAGAAATGGTCACAGCCGCGACGCACTCGATGAGTGTACCAGAGTCGGCTTCGGCTCCCACCTTCAGCCAACCGCGTTAAAGCGGTATGTTGCCGTGCTTCTTGGGCGGATTCTTGTCGCGCTTGCCATCCAGCATTTCGAGCGCGCGGATCAACCTCCGGCGCGTCTCGCGTGGGTAGATCACCGCATCGATATAGCCGCGCTCCGCGGCGATGTATGGATTCGCGAAGCGTCCACGAAACTCTGCTACACGCTCTCGCCGCGCGTCGGCCAGCACGGCGGCTTTGCGCTCCTCACTTAGTTCGCCTTCAGCCTTCTCTGCATCGCGGACTGCCTCTGCAAGTTCTCGGCCGTACACAATGTTCACCGCACCCTCCGCGCCCATCACGGCGATCTCCGCGGTAGGCCAAGCGAAGTTTGCGTCGGTGCGGATGTGCTTTGAGCTCATCACGCAATAGGCGCCGCCATAGGCCTTGCGCGTGATGACCAGCAGCTTGGGCACGGTCGCCTCCGCGAAGGCGTATAGCAGCTTGGCGCCGTGGCGAATGATGCCGCCGTGCTCCTGCTCGGTTCCGGGAAGGAAGCCGGGTACATCTTCAAGCGTGAGCAGCGGAATGTTGAAGGCATCGCAGAAGCGCACGAAGCGTGCGGCTTTGGTGCTGGCATTGATGTCCAACACGCCGGCCAAGTGCGCGGGCTGGTTCGCGACCACGCCAATCGAGCGGCCATTCAGCCGCGCAAAGCCAATCACGATGTTGCGCGCGAAGTGTTCCTGCACTTCAAAGAAATAGCTGTCATCGACTACGCGTTCAATCACCCGCTTGATGTCATAGGGATGCGAAGGATCTTCCGGCACGATGGAGTCCAGCGCAGCGTCTTCGCGGTCTGGGCGGTCATCGGTGGCGCGCCGGGGTGCGGGGTCCATGTTGTTGGATGGCAGAAAGCTGAACAGCTCGCGCAGCATGGCCAGGCACTCGCGGTCGTCGTGCGCCAGAAAGTGCGCCACGCCGGAGACTTCGTTGTGCGTGGCGGCGCCACCCAACTCTTCCTTCGAAACCTCTTCGTGCGTCACTGTGCGGATGACATCCGGCCCGGTCACAAACATGTGCGCGGTCTTGTCCACCATCAGGATGAAGTCCGTGATAGCCGGCGAATAGACCGCGCCACCCGCACATGGTCCCATGATGGCGGAGAGCTGCGGCACCACGCCAGAAGCCAGCGTGTTGCGCAGAAAGATGTCTGCGTAGCCGGCGAGCGAGACCACTCCCTCTTGAATGCGCGCGCCGCCAGAGTCGTTCAGCCCGATGATGGGCGCCCCCACGCGCATGGCGGTGTCCATGATCTTCACGATCTTGGCTGCGTTGCTCTCTGACAGCGAGCCGCCAAAGACGGTGAAGTCCTGTGCGTAGACGAACACCGTGCGGCTGTCGATAGTGCCATAGCCGGTGATGAACCCGTCGCCGGGAATGCGCTGCTTGTCCAGGTCGAAGTCGGTCGCGCGGTGAGTGACCAGCTTGTCTGTCTCTTCAAAGGAGCCGGGATCGAGCAGCAGTTCCACTCGCTCGCGGGCAGAGAGCTTGCCTGCGCGATGCTGGCGCTCGCGCCGCTCCGCCCCTCCCGCCTCTTCGGCGAGGGTATGGCGTCGCTGAAGTTCGGCGATGGCGGCAGTGTGCGGGGAACGGGCGGCTAGCTTGGGGTCCATGCGAGTCGCAATTATAGCGACCGGGCGAGGAGCGAGCCGAGGTCAGGAAACATTGCTGCGAATCCGCGTGAGCCGCGGACTCAGAAGCCGGTCGGAAGGCGGCTGCCTATACCACCTGCTTATGGAAGAAGGAATCCTTCTCCCGGCAGGGCGAGCAGACGGCGCTGACACCGCAACCCAGCAGCAATGCGGCACCCAGCGCCACAGCCACTGCGGGCAGGTATGACTCCAGGTGGTAGAGCCAGTGAGCAAGATTGGCGAAGTAGCTGGAGAACATGGTGAAGACCCCACGTTGCAATTAGGTTAGAGGGCATCCTGCGGCAGTAGGTTTGCTGCCATCCACAAAATACCTTAGTTGCCACTTGACAAGCTTTCCCTCGAACGGGTGAGACGACTCACGCGATACGCGCAGATCAGAGTAATCACTTCCACGCCGCACTGGGAAGAGCTTTCTGCGCACCACCGCCCCCGACGCCTGCTGACTGACCCGTCTCGGGAATGCCGCCGCTTTGTACCCGTGGACACTGGGCATTGCGAGTGCGAGGCGGCTGGCGGACAATCAGCACCAGCAATGCAGCCCTTCGCCAACTCGGACAGCGTCGGACAGGACGGGCAGCCGCGGCTGCGCTGGTTGTTCCTGGACCTGAACTCTTATTTCGCTTCCGTCGAACAAGAGCTGCGTCCAGAGCTGCGCGGGCGCCCGGTCGCCGTAGTGCCCGTCGTGGCAGACACCACCTGCTGCATCGCCGCCAGCTACGAGGCCAAGGCCTTCGGCGTCAAAACCGGAACGCAGGTAGGCGAAGCCAAGCGGATGTGCCCGGGCATCGCGCTGATCGAGGCACGCCACGAGCTTTACGTCGAATACCACAACCGAATCGTCCAGGCGGTGGAGCAGGTGGTGCCGGTCGCCTCCATCATGTCCATCGACGAGATGGCCTGCCGGCTGATCGGTCGCGAGCAGCCCCTGCTGGCCGCGCTGGAGTTGGCGGAGCGCGTAAAGGCAGCCATTCGCCAGCAGGCCGGCGCCACGCTGCGCTGCTCGGTCGGCCTGGGACCCAATCGCTACCTATCGAAGGTCGCCAGCGACATGGAGAAGCCCGACGGGCTGGTCGCCCTGACGCCGGACATCCTGGAAGCAGCCCTCCTGCGGCTGACCCCGCGCGATCTGCCCGGCATCGGGGCGCGCATGGAGAAGCGTCTGCACCAGGGAGGCATCCGCACCATGCAGCAGCTATGGGCACTGGATCGCGAGCAGATGGCGGAGCTGTGGGGTGGCATGGGCGGCGAAAAGCTGTGGCACTGGCTACGCGGCGAGGATTTCGAGGACGCAGAGCTGGACCATGCCAAGTCCATCAGCGGCAGCCATGTCCTGGCGCCGGAGCTGCGCACTCGGGAGGGCGCCTATGCCGTCCTCAACAAGCTGCTGCACAAGACGGCGATGCGCCTGCGAACTGCACGGCTGTGGGCGGCCCACCTGCGGCTCAGCGTGACGTTCGCCGTGCCCAAAGAGGTTGCGCTGCGCCAGCACAACTCCGGCATTCCGCAACTGGCCTGGTCGCAGAGCACAGCGCTGGTCGAATGCCAGGACAACCAGACCCTCGGCGAAGGGCTGCGCAAGCTGTGGGACTCGCTGCCCAACGGCCGCAACTACGCCAAGCCGTTCTATGTGGGGGTCGCGCTCAGCAATCTGGTACCAGACCATCTGCACACGCTCGACCTGTTCGCCGGCCTGGATGAAGAGGTGCGGCGGACCAGCCTCTCCACCACCATGGATCGCGTCAACAAGAAATACGGCACGGCGATGCTGTGCTTCGCCAGCATGCTGCCTGCGGGGACCGCGGCACCCACGCGCATCGCCTTCACCAGCATTCCGGATCTGTTTTAGAGCGATATGCTGGCGCTACTGCTTGGGGGTTGAAGAAGGCAGTTGCCGATCGGTGTCGATCTGCTTGCGACGCTCCTCCTGCGCTGCGATGGGCGGAACCTTCAGTGCACTTCTCAGCGCATCAGCAATCAGGCTGCGATTGTAGGGCTCCTGCGTTGCGGGCTGCTCATCCATCGTCTGATATTGGGTGCCGAAAATTTGTGGTTTGCCCGCGCTCTGCAGGTAGCGATCAAGCGTAGCAGCTGCAATCCAGATTGCGGAGGGCTGCCCGCGAGCAACAGCAACCATCGCCAAGGTGTGAGCCAGCAAGTAATCATCTGACTCGTGGCTGTGTTGGAAGATGAATGCCGCGCGCTCGAAATCCTCACCTGTCTGCAGCTTGTTGTCTTTCAGCAAAGCACGCACGCGGATGCGACGCTCTTCATCTGCGACATTCACGGCGTTCCAGTCGATCGAATCGGCGTGCCGTGGCTTCTGGTCGTCCTCGTAGATCTGTGCCAACTCGGGATTCGAAGTGTCGGTTGATTGAGGCGTAGACTCGCGCTTCTGTACCTCGGCAATACCCGTGTCTCCCTTTACCATCGGCACCTTCCGGTTCGGCTCTGCGGCGGAGGCTGTTGGTGATGCAGTGGCCTGGGCGTTTGCCGAGCATGTCCCCAGCCCCGCCAAGAGGAGCGATGTCCACCATATCGACCGGCACATGCCGGCCAGTATAGCGATAGACTGACTGCGTTGTTCTTTGGGGTAGCGACTGATCTAGATCAATCTGACGAGATGAAGACACTGGCCAGTAGCGAGACCCGTACCGAGATCGAACAGCGCATCGCCGCCGTGACGCCTGCGTCGGCGCGGCAGTGGGGCGCGATGTCAGTTGGCGGCATGCTCTGTCATCTTGACGACAGCTACCGCATCCCCCTGGGGGAGGTGGCGATCGCGCCGGTCAAGGTGCCCATTCCGCGATCTCTGATCAAATACACCGCGCTACGCAGTCCACTTCAGTGGCCAAAGAACTTGCGCTCTCTTCCTGCCGTGATTCAATGGGTAGGTGGAACGCCGCCCGGCACCTTTGCTGACGATCAGGCACGGCTGCTCGGCACGCTGCAGCGCTTCTGCGCGTGCACAACAATGGGTGAGGTAGGGCACGCCTTCTTCGGGCGCATGTCTGCCGCCGACTGGATGCGCTGGGGCTACCTGCACGCCGACCATCACCTGCGCCAGTTCAGCGCCTGAGCATGGCGGCGAGCTATCGCGGGCGCCTGGCGCCCTCACCTACGGGACTGCTGCACCTGGGCCATGCGCGCACCTTCTGGACCGCATATCTGCGGTCACGGGCAGCGCACGGCACATTGATCCTGCGCGACGAAGACCTGGACACCCAGCGTGCGCGAGCGGAACACGCAGCGGCGATGCTCGAAGACATGCGCTGGCTGGGCATTGTGTGGCAGGAGGGTCCGGATGTGGGCGGTCCGCATGGTCCTTATCGCCAAAGCCAGCGCTACGCGCTCTACCGCGCCGCGTGGCAGCAGCTGCGCGCGGGTGGATGGATCTATCCCTGCCGCTGCTCGCGCCGTGAGCTGGCTGCTGCGGTGAGCGCGCCGCATGAGGACGTAAGCGATGCCGAACAGGATGACGAGCCGGTGTATCCAGGAACGTGCCGTCCCGCGCCGGGCACAGTGGCGGAAGCAACCGTGCCTGCGGGCGTGAACTGGCGCTTTCGCATCTCGGATGGCGAGACTATCCACTTCGAGGACAGCGGCGCCGGCGCACACAGCTACGTGGCGGGACGCGACTTCGGCGACTTCGTCCTATGGCGTCGCGACGACGTGCCAGCCTATCAACTGGCCTGCGTGGTGGATGACGCTGCGATGCAGATCACTGAAGTGGTGCGCGGTGCGGACCTGCTGAAGTCGACGGCCCGGCAGTTGCTGCTGTATCGCGCGCTGGGGCTGAACTCGCCGCAATGGCACCACTGCGCGCTGCTGCGCGACGCCGAAGGCCATCGGCTGGCCAAGCGCAGCGATGCGCTGAGCCTGCGCACCATGCGCGAGCGCGGCATGACCGCGGCGGAGGTACGGGGCCTGTTCGACGCGCCGGCTTCGGTTGCGCGATGATGGCAGCGTTCGATTCTTGCCGCGAAAGTTCTCTTCCTTATGTCACTCCTCCGATTCGTTGCCGTCACGCTCGCCATCTCCGCGAGTGCTCCAAATACACTTTAGTATCCACTTGACACTTAGAAGCGTTCCGGAGGATAGTTAAGCGTGTACTAAACAAATTATATAGGAGCATAGATCATGGACAACGCCGCTGCCGTATCCACTCTTGTTCTCGCCGCTGTCATCCACAGCACGTTTGTGATTGAGCGCACCTTCCCCGCCACGCCGCAGCGGGTGTTTGCCGCGCTGGCCGATCCGGTAAAGAAGCGGCGCTGGTTTGCCGAGAGCGATGCCAAGGGCGTGGAGTCGTTTGAGATGGATTTTCGCGTGGGCGGGCGGGAGACGACCCGTTTTGTCATGGTGGGTGGGCCGGAGAGCCGGCAGATGCGGATCACCAACGAGACCACGTATCTCGACATCCAGCAGGATCGGCGGGTAGTGCTGGCCTACTCCATGGCCTTCGGGGAGCATCGCTTCTCGGTCTCGCTGGCCACGTTCGAGCTGCGGCCCACGGGCGCGGGGACGGAGCTTCGATTTACCGAGCAGTCGGCCTTCTTCGAAGGCGGGGATGGTCTGGAGCGGCGCAAGGAGGGATGGCAAAAGCTGCTGGATTCGCTGGGCAAATACCTCTCTGCAGGGGAGGCATGAGCGGCCGGCAACGCATTGCTACCAAGCAGGTGAAGATCGACCGCGTCTTCCACGCGCTGGGCGATCCGACGCGGCGGGCCATGGTGGAGCGGATGAGCCAGGGGCCGGTCTCGGTATCCACGTTAGCTGGGCCCCTGGCCATCACGCTGGCGGCCGTGGTGCAGCACCTGAAGATTCTGGAAGCCAGCGGATTGGTGCGGACGGAGAAGCTGGGCCGGGTGCGCACCTGCAGCATTGAGGCGGCAGGGCTTTCGGTAGCGGAACAATGGATCAGTGATCGGCGGGCCAGCTGGGAGCGGCGATTTGGTCGGCTGGGAGTGTTGCTGGCGGAAGAGGACCGAGGTTGAGAGGTAGTTGTGCCACTCGCTAAAGGCGCGCGGCCGTACCAGTCTGCGTCACGGGCTGGGCGTAGCCACAGGCGGGGCAGAAGGAGCAGCGAGCCTCCAGCGTTGCCTGGCAGTGGGTGCAACGCGCCGCCCGACCGCGATCGATGGGCGTGACGTTGGCGGCTGTTCTCCGTGCGGCCCAGACGGGCGTTATGGCGCCGTTTCTGGGCTCGTTTACGGGCTGATTCAGGGACAGGTCGTTCAGTGCCGCCCGGCTGAGACCGCGCTGCTTCGGCTCGGGCTGATTCAGGGAGAGTGTCGCGATGCCCCGCCGGCCAGGCATGGCCCAGGCGACCAGCAGCAGGAAGACTACGCCGCCGGCGATGGCCACATAGAGCCGCGTATGCGGAGATTGGGCGAGCCAATTCCACGCAGACTCACCATATTGCCAGGCGGACAGTCCGTATTGGATCAGCGCGTTCCAGACCGATTGGATGGATTGCATGACACCCTCTTTTTCTTACCTGGAGGTCTGTTTAGAGACAGGAATGGGTGCGAAGTTTGTCTGGGGAAGACAAAAAGGCGAACAAATGTAGATACGAGGGCCTGCCCAGTGACACGCGAACCCGCAGCTGCACCGTATTCAGCGAGCCGGCAGTAGTTCTTTTCTTCAGATACTTAGCCGGTTGTCCTCAGCCGCATTCGCGCGAGAATGGAGACGCCGGTGTCTGATTTTGCACAAACCGTGAAGCAGCAGGCGGATATCGTCCGCGTCATCGGCGAATACATCACGCTGAAGAAGGCGGGCGCGCAGAATTACTCCGGTCTATGCCCGTTTCATGGCGAGAAGACGCCTTCGTTTAGCGTGCACGCGACGCGGCAGTTCTACCACTGCTTCGGC
The DNA here is from genome assembly GCA_038231235.1 of Terriglobales bacterium. Classification (GTDB taxonomy): domain Bacteria; phylum Acidobacteriota; class Terriglobia; order Terriglobales; family Acidobacteriaceae; genus KBS-83. Next base: position 2,513 of record JBBRLT010000036.1, on the reverse strand, counting down.
TGCGGCGTGTCCGGCGATGTCTTCAAGTTTGTCCAGGAAATTGACAAGGTCAACTTCCCCGAGGCGGTGAAGCTGGTGGCGCAGAAGTGCGGCATCCCGCTGCCCAAGCGCGAGTTCACCTCCCCGGAAGAGGCAGCGGAGAGCCGGCTGCGCGGTCGGCTGCTGGAGTTGCATGAGCAGGCGACCGTCTTCTTTGAGGAGCAGCTACGCTCGGCGGAGGGCGCGAGGGCGCGCGAGTACCTGACCGGGCGCGGGCTGAAGCCGGAGACCATTGCGAAGTTCCGCATTGGCTATGCGCCGGAGGGCTTTGGCGGACTGCGCGACCGGCTAGCCGGTGCCGCACCCCCGGAAGTGCTGCGCGCCTCTGGACTGTTCAGCTTCAAGGAGCAGGAAGGCAGCCGGGGACCCGAGGACCCGGCCGGCAGCGCGGTGCGGAGCGGGATTCGCTTGTATGACCGCTTCCGCAAGCGCATCACCTTCCCCATTGCCAACGAAGGTGGCCGGGTGATCGCCTTCACCGCGCGCGCCCTGGATTCCGACGACAAAGCGGGGCCGAAGTACCTGAACTCGCCGGAGACCCCGCTCTACTCCAAGGGGCAGGTGCTGTTCAACCTGGACAAGGCGCGGCAGGCCATCCGGCAGCAGAACTTCGCGCTGCTAGTGGAGGGGCAGATGGACTGTATCTCCGTGTTTGCCGCCGGGGTGTCGCCGGTGCTGGCCACCAGTGGGACGGCATTCACTGAGCACCAGGCGCGCCTGCTGCGCCGCTACACCACGCGGCTGGTGGTGAACTTTGACCCGGACACAGCGGGAGCCAATGCGGCAGAGAAGTCCATTGCGCTGCTGACCGAGGAGGGCTTTGAGGTGCGGGTGGTGACGCTGGAGGGCGGCCTGGACCCCGATCGCTTTGTGCGCGAGCGCGGCATCCAGGCGTACGCCGATGCGTTGAAGGGAGCGATGCGCCATTCCGACTATCTGATTGAGCGGGCGCGCAAGCTGTTTGCTGTGCGCACGGCGCAGGGCAAGGTGGATGCAGTGAACTACCTGCTGCCGCATATCCGGCGGATGCCGCATGCCATCGCCCGGGATGAGTTCGCCGTGGATGCAGCGCAGAAGCTGGGCATCGACTCCGCCCTGATGCGGCAAGAGCTGAAGCAGGCCGCGGCGGCGCGGCGGGACCGCGTGCCGGGGGCAGATCTGCGCAGCCTGTCTGAGTGTGAGCGGGTGCTGGTGCGGGCGCTTGCCGGGCCGCGCGGAGTGGGCGTCTTTGCCCGTGTGCAGCAGGCCATGGCGGAGCAAGCCGAACACTTTGAGGGGCTTGGCGCGCTGGCGCTGCTGGAGGAGTTGAGTGCGCGGCTGTGCCCGGACCCCATGGAGGCGGTGGGGCAGCCGGGGGCGCGGGCGCTGCTGGCCCAGCTGCTGCTGCGTGAAGGCCAGCAGGTTACCGAGCACGAGCTGGAGGAGGCTCTGCTGACCCTGGAACAGCACTCTGTAGAGCGCCGGCAGCGGCGGGTGCGAGCGGCCATTGCTGAGGCTGAGCGGCAGAGCGATTTCGAGCGGGTGACGGCGCTGGTGGCAGAGCGGATGCAGCTGGACCAGCGTCTGCGCCAGTTGGGCAAGGGGCCAGCCAGCCGGGGCGAGGTGTAAGCAGGACTGCCGCGGAAAGGGCAATAGGGCGCGCAAAAACAGCTGCATTTGCGTTGAAACAAAAGCGGCGCGGCGACATCTAATTAGGCAGGCGAGAGGTGCGGGCAGTGGCTGGAAGACAGCGCTCAGCATGGTATCCTACTCTTCTTGCTTCTTGGAAGAATGCGTCCAACTTGCCCGCCACGATGCCTTCGGGCGGCGGGCCCTTGCCACACGATGGCGTATTGCGCGCATCTTCATTCATAGGACTTACCGGTTTGTCACACAGACCGGCGCAGGTACGAGCTGCGCCAGCAGCGGAATAACGCGGGGAGACGAGACGCGCTTTGGCAATCGAAGACAAGTATGAAGACGACATTCAGAAGTTGATGGACCAGGGCAAGGAAAAGGGTTATCTCACCTACGGTGAGGTGAACGACCTGCTGCCGGACAACATGCATTCGCCGGACGACCTTGACGATCTCATCACGACCATCAATACCCAGGGCATCGATCTGCTCGAGGGTGAACCGAAGTTTGGCGCAGAGAAGTTCGACGCGGAAGCCGCTGAAGAAGGCGATGACGTTGAACTGGATCTGACACCGGGCACGCTGGAAAAGACCAACGACCCCGTCCGCATGTATCTGCGCGAGATGGGCACAGTGCCACTGTTGACGCGCGAGGGCGAGGTAGAGATTGCCAAGCGCATTGAGCGCGGGCAACTGCGCGTGCTGAAGGCGATCTCCCGCTCACCAATTGTGATTCGCGAAGTAGTGGGCCTGGGCGAGGACCTGAAGCGCGGCGTGCGCAACATCAAGGAAGTGGTGATCTTCGACGAAGAAGAGATCACCGAAGAGGTACTGCAGACGCGCGTGAAGGCGACTGTG
>JBBRLT010000035.1:0-33265 GCA_038231235.1 Terriglobales bacterium | reverse complement strand
CCCGGTCTGCTCCATCTGCTTGCGAACCAGAAACCGTTTTGCGATTTCGAGCTTCTCGAGCTCCGTGTAACCGGAGAGCCGGATCACTTCCATACGATCCTGCAAGGCCGGCGGGATAGTATGCAGCACGTTCGCGGTGGCGATGAAAAAAACCTGGCTCAGATCGTATTCCACGTCGAGGTAATGATCGACGAACATGAAGTTCTGCTCGGGATCGAGCACCTCCAGCAGCGCCGAAGACGGATCGCCCCGGAAGTCCATCGACATCTTGTCGACTTCGTCCAGCATGAACACCGGATTCCTCGTTCCGGCCTTCTTCATCATCTGGATCACCTGGCCTGGCAACGCGCCGATGTAGGTGCGCCGATGGCCCCGGATTTCCGCTTCGTCCCGCACGCCGCCGAGCGACATACGCACGAACTTGCGACCCGTGGCTTTCGCGATCGACATGCCAAGCGAGGTCTTACCCACGCCGGGAGGCCCAACGAAACACAGGATCGAGCCCTTCGGATTCTTGACCAGCCGTCGAACCGCCAGGAATTCGAGGATGCGCTCCTTGATCTTTTCGAGGCCGTAGTGGTCCTGATTGAGGATCTTCTCTGCCGCATCTACCGAACGTGTCTCCTTGGAGCGCTTCTTCCACGGCACCGCGAGCAGCCAGTCGAGGTAATTGCGGGAGACGGTGGATTCTGCCGACATGGGCGGCATGGCTTCGAGCTTCTTCAGCTCCTGGACTGCCTTCTCGAAGACGTCCTTGGGCATGCCGGCGGCTTCGATCTTCTTCTTCAATTCGTCAAACTCGTTCTTCTCGCCGCGGCCAAGCTCCTTCTGGATGGCCTTGATCTTTTCGTTGAGGTAGTACTCCTTCTGCGCACGCTCCATCTGGCGCTTTACCCGGCCCTGGATGGAGCGATCCATGTTCAGTTTCTCAATCTCCATGTCTAGCAGGTCGGCAATGCGCGCGAGGCGCTCCGTAGGATCGAAAAGATTGAGCAGCTCCTGCTTCTCATCGACAGAGAGCTGCAGGTTGGCGGCGATGGTATCGGCCAGCTTGCCGGGCTCATCCATGCGGACCGCTGCGACGATGGATTCGTAGTTGAGACTCTGCTGCAGCTTGACGTACTGCTCGAACAGGCCCGTGACTTTCTGCATCAGCTGTTCTGTCTGGGGGCCGGCCGGGCCGACCTTGGGGATGCGGACGGTCGCGACGAAGAAGCCGTCCGAGTCGTTAATCTCTGTCGCCTTGGCGCGTTCCAGGCCTTCGACCAGAACCTTGATATTGCCGTCCGGCATCTTGACGCTCTGCACGATGTTGCCAATGGTGCCGACAGAGTAGACATCGTCGGCCTTGGGCTCATCGATCGAGGCGTCATGCTGGGTGGCGAGAAAGATGCGGCGGTCGCCGGTAAGCGCTTCTTCCAGCGCGCGTACGCTCGATTCGCGGCCCACGATGAAGGGCGTCATCATGTAGGGGAAGATGACCATCTCGCGGATGGGCATCATGGGGAGCTTGCGCGTCTCGCCGCGCTCCTTCGTTTCCTTTGGTTCTCTGGGCTCTTTCGGCTCTTTGGTCGCCACGGCAGAAGTCCTTCTGCTCACGAGAACCGGTGAGCGCCGGCGATGGCCTGTCTGAATGCAGGCCGCAATGGCTGGGGCCGGTTCGAGCCGATCCCAGCTCTGTTCAGTGTGTGATGTCGTAGCGCCTGCGGGAGGCTCACCTTCAGGCAAAAGCTTTATGCGGCAGACAAAGGCCGTCAGCCGGCCTTCTCAAGCAACTGCTCGGAGAGGTCGCGCTTCTGCACCATTTCCGCAGTAATATCCAACTCTTTGATCTGCTTCTTGCTCGGCAATTCGTACATCAGGTCCAGCATCAGATCTTCCAGGATCATGCGCAAGCCGCGCGCCCCGACCTTGCGGGCCAGTGCTTCGCGAGCCACTGCGACGGTGGCATCCGTGCTGAAGTTGAGCTTTACGCCCTCGTAGTCGAAGAGCTTCTGATACTGCTTCAGGATGGCGTTGCGCGGCTTGGTCAGGATTTCGACCAGCGCGGGCTCATCCAGTTCATCCAGGATGCCGATGACTGGCAGACGGCCAACAAACTCGGGAATGAGGCCAAACTTGATCAGGTCCTGAGGCTCCGCCTGGCGCAAGAGCTCGTTGTCGCGCTGCGCTGCTGTCGCGCCTTCAGCTTGGGCCTGTTTTTCGGTCAGGGCCTTGAAACCAAGCGCCTTCTTGCCGACGCGGCGGCCGACGACCCGCTCCAGGCCGACGAAGGCTCCTCCGCAAATGAAGAGGATGTTGGTGGTGTCGACCGGGGTGAACTCCTGGTGGGGGTGCTTGCGGCCGCCCTGAGGGGGAACGTTTGCGACGGTGCCTTCAAGGATCTTGAGCAGGGCCTGCTGCACTCCTTCGCCGGAGACATCGCGCGTGATCGAAGGATTTTCATCCTTGCGACCGATCTTGTCGATTTCGTCAATATAGATAATGCCGGTCTGGGTGCGAGCGACATCGCCGTCGGCGGACTGCAACAGCTTGAGGATGATGTTCTCGACATCCTCACCCACATAGCCAGCCTCGGTCAGGGTGGTGGCATCGACGATGGCGAAGGGCACGTCCAGCATCTTGGCCAGGGTGTGGGCCAGCAGGGTCTTGCCGCTGCCAGTGGGGCCAACCAGCAGAATGTTCGACTTGGACAACTCAACATCGTTGCCGCGGGTGCGGTTCATCTGTACGCGCTTGTAGTGGTTGTAGACTGCGACGGCCAGCTTCTTCTTGGTCGTCTCCTGGCCGATGACGTACTCGTCCAGGAACGCTTTCACCTCCTGCGGCTTGGGCAGGTGAGCGGGTGCTGCGCCCGGCTGGGTCTCCGTGCGGTCGTCGTCCAGGATCGAGTTGCACACTGCGACGCACTCGTCGCAGATATACGCACGCGGATAGTCGCTGGGGGAAGAGATCAGTTTGGCAACTGCGTCCTGCGACTTGTGACAGAACGAACACCGAAGTGTTTCGTCGGAACCCGTGCGCGTCTTCATCGGGACTGCTCCTTCTCGCCGAGGCCGTCGCCGCCCTTAGGTGCGGGGACGGTCGATGATCTCGTCGATGATGCCGTATTCCTTCGCCTGTGGTGAGTTCATGATGAAGTCACGCTCTACGTCGCGCTCAATGCGCTCGAGCGATTGACCAGTGTGCTTGGACATGAGCTTGTTGGTGGTCTCGCGAATGCGCAGGATCTCCCGTGCGTGGATGTCGATGTCCGTGGCCTGACCCGAGAGCCCGCCCATGGACGGCTGGTGGATCAGGATGCGCGAGTTGGGCAATGCGAAGCGCTTGCCGGTGGTGCCTGACATGAGCAGGAAGGCGCCCATGGAGGCCGCCTGGCCGATGCAGTAGGTCACCACGTCATTCTTGATGAACTGCATGGTGTCATAGATGGCGAGGCCGGCGGTTATCGAGCCGCCTGGCGAATTGATGTAGAGCTGCAGATCCTTTTCTGGGTCCTCACCGGAGAGGAACAGCATCTGCGCGATGATCACGTTCGCGATGTTGTCATCGATCGGCGTGCCCAGAAAAATGATGTTGTCGCGCAGCAGACGGCTGTAGATGTCGTAGGCGCGTTCGCCCCGGCTCGTCTGCTCGATCACCATCGGTACCAGTCCCATGCTGTTCCTTCTACTCCTGCGCCGCCGGTCAAGTGATCCGGCTGGCTGGTTCATGTGCGTGTGGCCGGCAGCGCATTGTGCGCTGCGCGATTACTAAAGCCGTTCGTACAGCAGCTTCGCCGTCTTGTCCCGCCTCAGTTGTTCCCGGATTCTAGCGATGGACCCATCACCCGTCAATCGCACGCGCAGGGCATCTGCTGGTTCGCGCATCTGCAACGCCAGCACCTCAATCTCATGGCTCAGCTCTTCTTCGCTGACATTCAGGCCTTCCGCATCCGCAATGCGATCGAGAATCAGCAGCGACTTGACCTCGTTGACGGCAGAGTCGTGCTGCGCTGCGCGCAGCCGCGGAAAGTCGAGGCGCTTCATGTCTTCTTCCTGCATCCCCTGTGCTGCCAACGCGCGCAGCCCGCGATCAAGCCGAGCATCAATCTGCTGCTGCACCATGGATTCCGGCACCGGGAACTGGAAGCGCTCACTGAGCGCTGTCATCAGCTTGTCCCGTGTCTCTGCCTCGGCGCGGCGGTCCTTCTCTGTCTGCAGGCTCTCGCGGAACCTGGTGGTGAAGTCCTGGTAGTTCGCGTAGTCCCCCAGTTCCCTGGCGAAATCATCGTTCAGCTCTGGCTGCACGCGGCGCTTGATGCCCTTCACCACGACGTCATACGCGATGGTCTGGCCGGCCAACCGCTTCTCCCCGAAGTCTTCAGGGTAGGTGGCTTCAAACTTCAGCTCCTGCCCGACCGTGGCGCTCCGCAGTGCTTCAGAGAAGGAGGCCAGCGTATTGGTGCCACCCACTTCGAGGATCACATCCTGGCCGGCGATGGGCCCGGTGTTGGGCCCGGTATTGGGCCCGGTATTGTCCCGGCCTTCGACCGCCTGTCCATCCTTCTGGAAGCTGCCGGTAAAGTTGATCTGTGCCCAGTCGCCATCGACCAGGGGGCGCTCTTCTTCGACCGGCTCCATGGTGGAGCGGGAGTCGCGCACACGGTCCACTTCGGCCTGGAACTCTTCGTCGGTGAACGCAGTTGCGGACTTCTCAACCTTTACTTCGTTGTAGCCGTCCACGGAGAGCTCTGGCTTTACCTCGAAGGCGGCCTTGAACCAGAGCGGCTCGCCGTCTTCCATGCGCATGTCGACGACCTGCGGCTGCGAGACAAGTTGGTGGTTGCCCTCTGCGATGGCGCGCTGGAAGTGCTGTGGCATCACTGCCTCGAGAACTTCCTGACGGATGCCCTCGGCAAAGCGCGTACGGATCAGCGACTCCGGAACTTTACCCGCGCGAAAGCCGGGAATACGCGCCTGCTTCTGATATTTGCGCAGGGTGGTGCGCATGGCCCGGGAGACCTGATCGGCCGGGATGGTCACTTCGATTTCGCGTGTGACCTCAGGGTTGAAGGCCGGGCCTTCGGGATGGTTGTGCGCGTGATCATGACCGCTGTGATCGTGCTCTGCTGCGGCAACTTCGGCGGACGCTTCTGGGGTGGCGTCACCGGTAGCCGGTGCTTCGAGGTGGGTCTGGGGGTCGATTGCGTCTGTAGTGCTCAAGTGTGCCTTCCGCGAGTGTGTTCGCCTGCGCTCTTTGATGGGACGGGCTGGTTGTGGCGGGCGAGTGCTATGGCAGGTAGGCCAGCCACTGCCATGACTCAATGGTATGAGGCTTTGGGGAGGGGGTCAAACGCTCAAGGCGTAGCCAGGGTAACCAGAGTTCCGAAGGAGGAGCGTGGAATCTAGGCGGATGCCCACTCGGAGGGCAATGGGGAGCGAACCCGCCCCACGAACTGACTGTCGCATGCGCCGCAGACAAGAAAGTTCGCGCGTGCCGCAGTCAGGCTCAAAGCGCCATTGGTGCCCCCGCGAATTACGTCTGCATCCGTCTCATCCTGGCCATCGTCCTGCCACCAGCACACCGGGCACAGATCGAAGATGCCTGGGGCGCTGAGTGTTCGATTGCCACAGCAGAGACAGCGCACGGTTGAGCCTTCCATACCGCTTGTGACGCTGCGGCGAGCGGGGAGTTGCGAGAAGTTGGAAGAAATCTTCGCATGGCAAGGTATTGGCGAAACGAATGCGCGGCTGAAAGAAAGGCGCCCGCACGGTGTCGAGGGGCGCCCTTACGTCGATGTACAGAGTGCCAGGATGGGACCGTGGTTACTTCAATTCCTGGCTACGGCTTCGGCGTGAACAGCTCCAGCTTCACCTTCCAGGTAACGGAAGCGCCTGGCTTCAGCGTGACCATACCAGTGTGAGTGCCATGCCACTGCTTGCCGAAGGGGTCGACGAAGTTGAACTGCTCTTCAATGGCAGTGAAGTTCTTCCCTGGGTCGGTGGGCGCATAGACCTGCACCGACTTGATCTCTGGGGATTCGGCATAGACATGGATGCCGTAGCTGGCCTTGGGATCGATCAGCTGCACATCGACCGCGCCATCGGTGCGGTTGAGCTTGGAGAAATTGTCATCGAGGAAGTTGCCTTCGAGTGGCTTTCCTTCAGGCGCGTTGTAGTCATAGGGCGTGCCCTTCACCGGCTTGAACTTGCCAGTGGGGAAGACATCATCGTAGTTGTTGACCAGCGCGAGTTGGCTGGCGGGAATGTGCAGGCGTGCCTGAGCGCGATCGCCAGAGGGGATGTTGAAGTACGGGTGCCAGCCGATGCCCATCGGCTCGGAAGCGTCGCCTACGTTCTTCGCAGTGATGGTGGCAGTGACGCCCTTGCCGGTGAGTTCGATGGTGAAAGCGAGGTCTGTCTTCGAGAACCAGTGGCCGCCGAAGTCGCCACCATGGATGGTGCCAGTAATGGTCTGGCCATCGCTATTGGTCTCAACCTTCACGTCATCGGTCTTCGAGGCGGTGATCAGGCCATGGATGGAATGGAGCTCCGCACCGGGCTTCTTGCCGGAAAAGTTGGCGGGCAGTGTGACCGTCTTGCCCTGCCAGGTGGCAGTGATGCTCTGCTTGTCATCGGACAGCTTGCCGCGGATGCGGTTGGGATAGGGCACGAGAAATGCGCCGCCGAAGGCGAACGATCCATTGCCATTCTTGTCTGCGCCCTCGCCGTTGAGCTTGCTCTTCGCGTCTTCGAGCGATGGCGCGAAGAAGACGTTGGTCAGGCCGCGTCCGGGGATGTTGGCGGTGATCTGCAGCAGGTTCATGCCGCGGCCAGGGAGCACGGTGGCGTTGAGGAACTCTGGCGCCTTCCCGTCTGCGGTGGGCTTGCGCGTGAGCGTGACAACATCTTCGCCGTTGATCTGCGATGCGGCCTCCGGCGCAGCCTGCGGATTGACGGTCTCATTCGCGGGTGCGGACGACTTGCAGCCAGCAGCGAGCAGCAGAGTGGCGGCCAGCAGAAGCGCAGGCGTTGTGGAGCGGGTGATTCCAGGCGATGGCGGGAAGACGGGCATGCAGGCGTTCCTCGTGGTGCGGAAGTGGATTGGCACACGAACGGCAACGCCGTTCGAAAGCGCACCCATTCTACGCCGGGCTACGGAGAACAGCAGTGGCCTCACTGCATCGCGGGGAGGATGTAGTCCGTCAGCAGTTTTTCGGTTTGCTCGTGCATACCGTGAGTGTTGTAGTTGGTGCTGGTGATGACGATGGAGAGATGCATGGATGGCACGACCACCACCTTATTGCCGCCATTTCCGCTCATGAAGTAGGCAGGGTAGTGCTTCTCTGCGGAAATGAACGTCTTGAGCCACCAGAAGTAGCCATACTCCGTCTGCTCGTCGATCTGCACATGTGGTGCGGTCGAGGCGCGCACCCATTCCCGGCTCACGATCCGTTTGCCGTTCCACACGCCATCGTTCTGATAGAGCTCCGCGATCTTGAGCAGATCGTTGCTGGTGAGTCGAAGACCGCCACCAGTCTGTGGAATGCCCAAGGGTGAATAGACCCATTGTGCGTCGCGAATGCCCAGTGGATCAAAGAGGTGCGTCTGGGCATATGCATCCGCTGCGATACCAGTTGCATGCTCGAGGATCGGGCTCACCAGGAACGCGCCGGCGGTGCAATAGCTGAAGCGGCGGCCATACTTTGGGGGCGCCTCCCCGGGCACTTTCATATGCCCACGCAGCGGTAGATCGAGCGCGAACTGCACCCAATCCTCGAGCGGGTACATGCGCTCTTCATTGCCACGAGAAAAGTCATTCCAATCGTCACACTCAAGCGCGGAACTCATCGTTAGCAAGTCTTCGATGGTGATGTTGGTCTTGCGGGGATCGGGATTCGCCATATGACGGCCGGAAAAGGATGGCAGGATGGGCGCGGATGCGCCACTCAGCTTGTGTTCGTCGATGGCGATACCGACGAGGATGTCAGTGATGCTTTTTGTGGCCGAACGCGTATCGCGCAAAGTGGCAGCGTCGCCGTCAAAGTAACGCTCATAGACAGTCTTTCCGTCGCGCGCGATCAAAACGCTGCCGATCTTTGCGAACGCGCCCTCACGGATGGCATGCTCCATTGCCTCGAGATGATCTGCTGGAATGCCGTTGACACCAGAGCTGGTCACTTGGGCAAATGACCGGCAACCAGCAAGGATAAGGAGGAAGACGATCGCAGCAAGGCGTCCCATAGTTGCTGCATTACGTATTTGGGCACCATCAGGTTCCGTATTCACGCGACTAAACTGTTCGGAAGGCCAGCCGATGTCCTCAAAAGCAATCGCCACCTCCCCACTGGAAGCGCTGAATCAGCGCATCATCTCCTGCGAGCGCTGTCCGCGGCTGCGCACGTACTGTGCGGGCATCGCGGAGAAGCGGCGCCGCGCCTACCAGCACGAGACGTATTGGGGGCGGCCAGTGCCGGCCTTTGGCGATCCGGCGGCTCGGGTGCTGGTGCTGGGCCTGGCGCCGGGCGCGCATGGATCGAATCGAACGGGACGGCCCTTTACCGGCGATGGTTCTGGCGCCTTCCTCTATCCGGTGCTGCACGAAGCAGGCTTCGCCTCGCAGCCAGAGGCGCGCAGCCGCGAAGATGGCATGCAACTGCGCGACCTGATGATCACCTCAGTAGGCCGCTGCGCGCCGCCGGACAACAAACCCACGCCGGCAGAGCTGGCCAACTGCGCCGAGTATCTGGATGAAGAGATCGCGCTGCTGACCCAACTGCGCGTGGTGGTGTGCCTGGGGCACATCGCATGGAATGGCTATCTGGCCCACCTGCGCCGCGCGGGGATCAGACTGCGGATGGCCGACCATCCCTTTCGTCACAGTGCGGAGTACGAGATGCCGAACGGCATCACGCTCGTGGGCAGCTACCATCCCTCGCTGCAGAACACGAATACCGGGCGGCTGACCCGGGAGATGTTTCTGGACATCTTCGTGCGCGCGCGGCAGCTGGCAGCGCGGCGGCGCATGGTGCGCACCACAGAGAGCCCCGCATGCTGACAGTAATGTTCGTCGGATTGGCACTAGTGGCGGCTGCAGCACTGCCGGTATGGCCGCATAGCCGCGCCTGGGGCTACGTGCCTGCGGCGGGCATCGCGCTGGTTCTGCTGTTGCTGGTGGCGATGCACATGATGTACATGATCTGACGGCGCCGTTGTAACCATTAAGGCTGGAGCGGGAGACCGGGATCGAACCGGCGACATCCAGCTTGGGAAGCTGGCGTTCTACCACTGAACTACTCCCGCGTGGCGCGACCCGATTATAACGCTTCCGCGAATGCGAATCCGCGATGCGAAACGATGACTGTGAGTGTGAGCCGCATCAAGACTCGGGGCGGATCGGCTGCGAACACATGGGTCGCGAACATACAATCCTTGGCAGACGAGATTCGGTCAGAAAACGGAGAGCTGCAATGTGCGATGACTTGATTCACCAGGGCCTGACCTACGATCCCACCATTTCGCGCCGGAGCTTTGCCGTAGGTGCGGCAGCGACAATGGTGCTGACGGCCGCGGCTGCACACGCCGAGGCAAAGGTAGTCGAGCTCGACGTGGATGTGAAGACGCCCGATGGTGTGGATGACTCCGCTCTGTTCTATCCGGCAGGCAAAGGGACCTGGCCCGCGGTGCTGATCTGGACCGACATCCTGGGACTGCGACCAGTCTTCCGCGAGATGGGCCGGCGGCTGGCGGCGCAAGGCTATGTAGTGTTGGTTCCAAATCCGTTCTATCGCAGCCGCCGCGCGCCGGTGGTGGATGGCTCCTTCGACTTCAACAAGCCGGAGGATCGCGCCAAGGTCTTCCCGCTGGCGGAGGCGCTGACACCCGAAGGAACGGTGCGCGATGCCAAGGCGCTGGTCGCCTTTCTCGACGCGCAGCCGCAGACCAACAAGAAAGCCAAGGCAGGCGTCCAGGGCTATTGTATGGGCGGCCCGCTGACCTTCCGTACAGTAGCGGCTGTGCCCAACCGAATGGGTGCGGCGGCGACCTTCCATGGCGGCGGCCTGGCTACGGACAAGCCGGACAGTCCGCACCTGTTGATCCCGAAGATGAAGGCGCAGGTTTATGTCGCCGTGGCGGATGGCGATGACCAGCGCGACCCAACAGTGAAGGACAAGCTCAAGGCGGCCTTCGCTGCTGCAGGCACGACTGCCCGGGTCGAGGTGTACAAGGGCGCGAACCACGGCTGGTGCGTGAAGGGCAGCCAGCCTTACAACGAAGAGGCGGCGGAGCGCGCCTGGTCTGAACTCTCGGCGCTCTACAAGAGGGCGCTGGTGTAGAAGAGGCTTACTGTACTTGAGTGCCAACTCTGCACCCTTGCCGCTGTCGGCAACGGTGGCCACCATGGCCTGGTGCTCTGCTCTAAAAGCAATTTCGTTGGAACTATTCCCTTTATGCCCGGAAAGGCCTCTAGCATGATGTTGCTATTGCCCGTGCGCGAACTGGCCGTGTGCGGGATTCTGCTATGCACCGGAGCGGGGCACGCCGTGGGCCAACAATTTTCGTCGCAGGAAGCCGGCGTGGGCATCGTTGCCGAGACGCAAAGCCTGACAGATCAGGGAGGATCGACATCACCTAACTACGTCGGCCCACGCCATCTGTTTGCAGGTCCCTTTGGGCGATATACATGGAATCTGTCGCCGAGTCTCGCGCTGGAAGGCAGTGTCGCCTATCTGCCGGGCTTTCAGACCTCTTTCGGGGTGGACAATGGGCATGAGCTTCTAGCTGTCGGCGGAGTCAAAGCCGGATGGCGTGGACGTAGATTTGGTATCTATGGCAAAGCAGAGCCGGGAATCGCCTCGTTCTCTCCAGGCGTACAAGTCAATGTGCTGAGAAATGAGCCGCTGAAATACCAACGCCGGACGAACTTCGCGCTTGACTATGGCGGGGTGCTGGAGTTGTATCCGTCGGAGCGCACAATCATACGCATGGATGTTTCCCAGACGGTGCTGGCAGAGTTCGATCAGGTCTTATTTCGCTTTCCAGGAGGAGAGGTGATCAAGAACGGACACATCGCTGAGCATCTCGGTCTAACACTGAGTGTCGCGCACAGGTTTGGCGCCTTGCGCGAGGAGAAGGAGTCTGTGCCGGCGCAGAGCGCGCTGGACCTGGGGGTCCTGTTCGCGTTGCAGCCGCGAGCGCATCTTTCAGAGACACAAATCGTCCCGGACCGGGGTTGGGGGGCATGGGCCTCCTACAATTTCAGCCGCTATGTCGCCTTGGATGGAACAGCGTTTTACCAGCCGCATGCCGATGGGTTCATATTCCCCCAGGATGGCGGGACGACCTTCGAGGCCTTCGCTGGCATCAAGGCTGGCATTCGCCGCGACCGATTAGGGTACTTTGCCAAGGTAAGGCCAGGACTGATTGAGTTCTCTCGCACGATACAGGTAGCGAACGGACCATTGGACCAGGTTCATGGCAAGGCGACAGACTTCGCGCTCGATACCGGCGGCATCGTGGAGGTGTACCCCTCCCGCCACACCATTCTGCGCGCGGAGGCGGGAGCCGTCTCTATCTCTTATCAACCAGCGAGCGTCGCCTACTCCGGCGGCGCAAGTCATTTTCCGGCGCTACAAAGGCCTACCATACTGTTACTTTTCGGAGCGGGCTGGCGGTTTTGAATGAAGACTGGCCCGAAGGCGGTTGGCCGGTTGGTGCTTCCAGCGATCGTCCTTCTGCCGTCCATGACATCCGCACAGGCCGCGCCGGCATCCACTCACTGCCAATACTCCTTTACCACGGAGCATCTTCGCGTTCGCCAGGGCCAGGTGACTGTCGATCTCTACCGGCCCATCGACAACGGCATGCATCCGTTGATTGTCATGATTCACGGCTCTGTCGGCGTCTTTACCCATCCAGATGACCAGGCGCCAAAGGAGGACAACTTCGGCGAACGGCGGCTTGCCCAAAATTGCTTCATTGTCGCGCTTCCCCACTATCTTGAGCCGTTTGGGATGAAGTCCATCACCGGCATTCCAGAAATGCGCCGTATGTTCTCGTCCATCCTCGCGGAGTTACAGGATATTTCGCGCCAGCTAGAGACTGTACCGGGCGTAGAAAAAAAGAAGGTTGGCCTCTATGGCGAATCCTACGGGGGCTATGTGGCGGTGGCGTTGGCGGCGAGCGATCCCGCCGTTCAAGCAGTGAGCGAATACAGTGGGGGGCCCCCAGCAGGGTATGGCTTTCATCGGTCCGCGCCTCAATTCCTGATCCAGCACGGTGGAGCGGACACTGTTGTTCCCGTCAAAGAAGCATATCGTCTACGGAACGAAGTAATGGCGGCCGGCGCTCGGGCAACCCTGGTGACCTATCCGGGACAGACTCACTACTTTGATGAGGAGACAAGGTTCGCAGTGTTGGAGCGATCGGTGGATTTCTTTCTCCGCAGGCTGAAGTGAGAGGGTCGAAGTGCTCACCGGAGGCCTCGCCTCGGGCACACGGAAGCGCTGCGGGCGCCTGAAGGAACCGCGCGAAGACATCAGCGCAGCCGACTGCTGCAGGCTCAACTACTTGCTGTACTTGAGTGTCACCTCTGCGCCCTTGCCGTTGTCGGCCATGGTGGCCACCATGGCCTGGTGTTCTGCGTCATAAGTAGGCACGTTGCCTTCGCCCGCTTCTGCTTTCGTACCGGGGCCGCCGTAGATCTCCACGCGCAGCGTCTGCCACCACGGTGCGTAGGTGCCCTCGCGCTGTGCGGCCTTCACTGTCACGGTGTCACCGCTCAAGGTGCAGGTGAACTGCTCGCGCACGAAGTTGCCTTTCTGGTAGTCAGTGGTCACGCCATCGTCGAGGTACACAGACCCGGCGCAGGTCTGGGGTGGGGCGGCGGGGTCGCCATTTGGGTTCGGCAGATAGACGCGCAGGGTAAGCGGGCCCTGCGGGGTCTCGACGGTGCTCTGGGTTAGCGGCTCGATGGGCAGGATGGCGCCTTCGCGCACGTAGACCGGAAGCGCGTCGATGCTGGGCTTGATGCGCAACTGCGCCATCAGCTTGGCCATCTGCTGCTTCGCGCCGGGCTGCTCCAGGTCCTGGCTGGTGGTTTTGGGTAGCGGCGCCAGTTTGGTTCCGCTCCAGTAGTCGTACCAGGTGACCGGCGGCAGTTGCACGAAGTAGTCGTCAAGCTCATCGGGATAAGGCGCGGGCGCAACCAGGATGTCCGGACCCAGCAGGAATTCATTACCCGCGTCGAGATCGATGGGGTGCTTGTCCTGGGTCGCTTCGGGAAACTCGATGAAGAGCGGACGCAGGATGGGCACGCCAGTGCGGCTCATCTCCTCGGTAACGGTATATAGGTAGGGCAGCAGGCGGTAGCGCTCTTCGATGTAGCGGCGGCGGATGTTCTCCTGCGCCGTGCCATGCACCCAAGGCTCCTGGAAGGCAGTGTCCTTCGCGGTGTGGTCGCGATCGATGGGCTGGAAGGCAGCGATCTCCAGCCACTTAGTCAGCAGGTCGGGCTGCGGTGTGCCGGCGAAACCGCCGACATCGGCGCCGGCCATGGCGAAGCCGCTGAGCCCGAGATTTTCCAGCATCGGCGTCGTCAGGCGCAGATGGTTCCAGGTGCTGGAGTTGTCGCCGGTCCACGTAGCCGCGTAACGATGACCACCCGCATAGCTGGCGCGCGTCATCACGAACTGCCGCAGGTTGGGCGCCAGCTTCTGCAGCCCTTCATAGGTGGCGCGCGTGTTCTGCATGCCGTAGACATTGTGAATCTCAAGCTCCGAGGCGGTTCGCTTACGAAAGCCCGGCTCGTCGATGCGGAACTGCACGTTGTCCGGCATGGTCTTCGACGGCACGTTAAAGACGGCCGGCTCATTCATGTCATTCCAGATGCCGGCGATGCCATCCTTCATCAGGCCGCTGAACAGCGGCCCCCACCAATCGCGGGTGCTGGCCTGGGTAAAGTCGGGAAACACCGACGGGCCGGGCCATACGATGCCGCTGTAAAGGGAGCCATCCGGCAGCTTCGCGAAATGATCGTCGGCAATGCCGCTGTCGTATGGCGCATAGCCGGCGTTGGGCAGCTTGGCGACGTGCAGATCGACAATGGAGACGGTGCGAAAGTTTTGTTCCGCAAGTTGATGCACCATCTGCGCGAAGTGCGGGAAGCGATCCGTATCGACGGTGAAAGGCCGATTCTCCTTCTGATAGTCGATGTCCAGCCACAGGACGTCAGTGGGGATGCGGTCATCGCGCAGCTTCTTCGCGATGGCAAGTACCTCGGACTCCGGATAGTAGCTGTAGCGCGACTGCTGATAGCCCAGCGACCAGCGCGGCGGCAGGGGCGATTTGCCCACCAGCCATGCCCAGGCACTGAGCACCTGCTTGGGGTCAGGTCCATACAGCAGGTAGTAGTCCAGCGGCCCATCGGGCGCGCTGAAGCTCCAGGCGTCGCGCTGCTCCTTGTTGAACTCGAAGCTGGTGCGCCAGGTGTTGTCCAGAAACACGCCGGCAGCGCGTCCCTGATTCATGGTCATGACGAAGGGGATGGACTTGTAAATGGGGTCGGTGGATTCCTGGAAACCGTAAGCGTCCGTATTCCACAGCGAGAAGGCCATGTTGCGGCGGTCGAGCGGCCCCGGCTTGTCGCCGAGCGCGAAGTAGTGCTCCTCGGATGGCGATTGCTTGGTCACGCGGAAGCCAGTGCCGTGATACTCCGGCGGCCGCCCTGCTTCATCCTGATCGATGACGTTGCCGGCCAGGTCTGTCACCTTCAGCGCCATGGTGGTGCGGTCGATGGAGACAACAAGCTTCGCCGTCTTGAAGCCGACGGCCTTCGCGTCATGCGCCTCGGTGACAGTGACGTGCGCGGTCCGCGCAGCAGGCAGCACAGCCCAGGATGCATCCTCGGGCAGCGTGCCATCGGGCCCCACGCGCACGCGGAGGACATCGTCGCGCAGCGCCGTGATCTCCATCACTGCCTTGCCGCTGTGGAGCGTCACTCCGTTCTCCAGCGCCTTACTCGCCGTGACGCGATTCAGGGTCACAATCCCGCGCGGCGCAGCCTCGGCAGCCGAGGCGCCAGGGCAGGCCAGTAGTGGTAGCAGCAGCGTGGCGGCGGTGAGGGCGAGGAGCGGACGGCCACAGCAGGGAAGCGGGAAGACAGCAGAGCGAGCAGTCAAGATAGGTGGTTCCTCTCGGGTGGGCTGATTATCGTCTGTCGTCCAGTTGCATGGCCAGTATTACGAACGGGATCGTGGCACGGTTGCTTTCAGGCGTGCGGCGAACCTGCCGTCTCCGCCTCTTCAACATAGTGTTCCAGCCACAGCGAGGGGATGGCGTAGAGCAGTGCAACAAGGAAGATCAGCCCCATGGAAAACGCAGCGTTGTAGTAAGCCGCAGGAATGGCGATCGCATAGATGACCAGCGCGATCAGGTTCTTGCGCATGGCGGCGCGTTCGATCAGCACCAACTCACGCTCCGCGATGGACTGCCGGCCGGCGGCGCGATGCAGTGCGAAGAAGGCTGAGCCGCACACCAGCATGGTGGCCGCGTAGACGGCCGTGGGGAATGGGCTGAGGCGCGTGAGGGAGATCCAGTGGGTAAAGAAAGGGATCAGCGAGAGGAAGAAGAGGAGCGCGATGTTCGACCACAGAATGGCCAGGTCCACATGCTTGACACGGTGGAAGAGGTGATGGTGATTGATCCAATAGACGGCCACAAAGAAGTAACTGACGACGTAGCTGAGGAAGAGTGGCCAGTCATGCAGCAGCCCGCGCACATCCGCGGTGGCCGGCGCCTTCAACTCCAGCACCATGATGGTGAGGATGATGGCGATCACACCGTCAGAGAAGGCCTCCAGACGGCCCGGGGTGAGCGGCTCTCCGCCCAGCAGGCGGGTCCTACGCATCTTCGATTCGAGCGGAGCGGTCATGGCAACAGAGTATGCTTTGCGGCCGCGGCGTTCGCCACAAGCATTTTGCTCCTGTGCAACGCGCCGAATGGGAACCAGCTTGCGTCATAGTATCGGATCGCTGGAATAATTCACTCGGCTTGCAGTCCTGGAGGTGATGCATGAGCTTGGCGCTTTTCTCCGCGTTCCTATGGATAGGCAGCGTGTCGGTGGCACTGGCTCAGGTGCCGCTCAACGCCGACCCCGTACCGCCCTCCTGGCATCAGCAGCCGGGACAGAATCCGCTGCCCAACGTCGACACAAGCCATCCACATGAAGATGTGAAGGAGCGTCTGGAGCGCGAGCAGCGTATGGCATTGAATGCCAAGCGGCAGAAGGAGGCGGTTGCGGATGCGACGCGTCTATCGCAGTTGTCAAAGGAACTCGCTGACGAATTGGCCCAGACGGACAGCAACAAGACTCTCTGCCGGCACCCCCAAGAAGGTCGATGAGATCATCAAGCTGGCGAAAAGCGTAAAGGAAAAGATGCGGCGGTACTAAGGGGCGGATCCTCGCAACAGGAACGCGTGGGGATATCCCGTTCCTTGGGGAGACGATGGAACTCCAATGAAACCGAGCCCAGCGCTCCGGCGGTGATTCGCCGTCGGGCTCCTGTTCGTTCAGGCCGTTCGGAGCGTACCAACCTGAGCATAGGCAAGGACACTTTAGTCATGGGGAATGCTCCAAAGGTGCCATTACGCTTCCCCGGGGCTCGGGCATATCTTTGATTTTGCAAACAGGGAGCCCTTACCAAGGTAAGGGGGCAAGACCGAAACGGCCCTGATTCAGACCATCACCGGAGAGAACATATGCCCGCTACGGAACGCAGCCTTATCGGCAAAAACATTACTATCACCGGCGACGTCTTCGGCACCGAGGATCTGGTCCTGGACGGTCGCGTGACCGGGAAGATTCAGTTGAACGAGTGCCGTCTGACAGTCGGCGAAGACGGCTATGCGCAGTCGCAGATCACGGCTCGCGAGGTAGTGATCTCGGGCCGCGTGGACGGACGGATCGTCGCGGGCGAGCGCGTGGAGCTGCGCTCGACAGCGGTGGTCACCGGCGACATCGTTTCACCGCGCCTGATCATCCAGCAGGACGCTGTCATCAAGGGTTCGGTCGACCTTTCACCTGCCGCGGCTGCCCGCCAGAAGCCAGTCAAGAAGGAAGTGATGGCGGAGACGGAAGCACTGCCGTACCTGGAGCCGGGAACCACCTTTGCACCGGCAGCCGCCTACGCCAGCTAGTCTCACCTTACTTGTTCACAAGAGTTCTACAGAAAGGGACCCCCTTCCATTGGGTCCCTTTCTTTTGCAGGGGACAGGCTCATTGATTCGAGATGGTGGCAATGGTCCCGTCCAGCTTGGTGAGGCGCACCGTCATCCTCTCGTTGTAGGTGTGGATTTTGTCCTGCAAAAAGCTGAGGGCAAATGCCTCTCCGAGTAGGATCGAGATGTCGCTGTCGCTGCGCCAGTGAATGCCGCCATGAATGCCGTGGCCGAAAGTGATGTTATGGGCGAGCTTGTTCAGCTCTCCATTGATGGTCAGGCGTCCCGCGTCGGGTGCGGTATACGGCTCAAGGGTCAGGCCGTCGGACGATGGAACCACTGGATTCGGGATGACGAAGTCTCCATCTAAGAAGAACTTCAGGACGGTGATGCACGCGCCGGCCACCGTTCCATGCCCGGTGGGATAGGCAGGGTGAGACGGCGAGCCTTCCGGAAATGGCTGCGACAGGAACCAGCTGTTGTTGGCATCGTAGCTTGCCTCGAGCGCGTGTGAGTTCAGGAAGTTGCTGTTGAGCCGAGCCTGCAGATTGCCAAGTTGATTGGTCTTGGTCAGATATGCGACGCCGCCGCTCGATTCCGGGCGTGGCCGCAGATGAACAAACCACTTCTGATACCACACCGTGTCAAGAACCCGCGCCGCTACTTCGCCGATGGTCGCCGAAATATCCGGTCCTCCCAGTGTGTCAAAGCCGTTCTGGGTGCGCGACGTGGCGTAAGGGTTCCCCGGATTCAAGGGCACACCGAGTGTGTTCATCACCAGAAATGCAGTGAAATACGCCTGGAACAACACGTCCACATGGGTCCATGCAGCGAGTCCGCGGCCATTGTGCAGAAAACGTTCCGTTGGGTCCGCCTGATCACGAAAACCCGTATCGATGCCGTTCTGTACTTGCAGAAAGGTCACAGGATCCAGCATGTAATTCAAGCCTGGCTGGTATGTGATGAATTGATTCGACAGCGGCTGCGCCCCGAAAAAAGAGGGCGTGATGATCAATTGCGAGATGTAGGGTCCGAGCGTCTCCCCGGGGTAATAGCCGCGAAACAGCAGCTTGGGCGTGACCTGACCGGCGCTGTTTCGTGGGCCGGCGTAACTCGGCATACTGGTCAACTCCGCACAGGCAGCGGCTGCGATGGGGCTGCTGGGGTAGCCGGTGAACGCGACATCGCGTAACAAGGAGCACCAGTAGAGCTCCGTCAGTTCGGTACCCCAGGCGGGGCTTGAAAATGCCGGTGGAGCGGGAACCACCGTCCAATGTTCCTGGTTGTTGGGCGAAGGGGAGCTGCCGAATTGATGAGAGTCGGTTCCCTCAAGCGTGAAGGCCAGACCACCCTGCGGCCCATTCAGGGTGCGCGTACCGCCGATGATGATGTTCTCGAAGTCGGACGGCCTGCCACTCGCCAGAGCCTTGGTGAAGCTCTTGTAGGCAGCCGGGTTTACCAGCCCTATCGAATCCTGCAGTACCACCTTGGTAAAGGTCGCGGAACCATCCGGATAGCGGTGCTGATCACCATTCGTCTGGTGCGACGGAATGGGAACCAGCGCCTGAGCGATGGCTGCATTGAGACGGATGTTGAAAGATTTCTGGACGCGCGTGTTGCCGGGAATTCCGAAGCTGGCAGTGGCTGTTTGAATGCTCGCTGCATCGGGTGTCCCATTCGCCTCAGTGGAAAGGCTCTGTGCAGCAGCAGCGGCTGGCGCTGCCAGCGCCCCCACTGCGAGCGTCGCACCCATCTGACCCAGAAACCTGCGGCGATCTGGCTGGTTGAGGTTGGGTTTGGAGGTGGGCGGCAGGGACGCTGAGTCCGCATCTGCGGTAGGAGTCAAAATGTGCATTCGCATGGCACGTTTTAACACTCTTGGAGGTTTTGTGAGAAATAAATAAATGACTTTTCGGAAAGAAAATGGGCAATGCAGCGATATCTGTGCGGACTTATTCTTCCCATCTATTTCTAAAGATATCGAATATTACCTGGTTAGTTATAAATCGGTCAGCTAACGGCGCATGACCCCGCATCGCGGAAGGCAAACACTGTGCCCACAAAGAAAAGGGCCCCGCTGGTTTGCGGGGCCTCTCATTGTGGAGTCGTCTTTCCTAGCTGAAGAGCAGGATGCCTTCAGCCGGGGTCTCTTCTCCGGCCTGAACCACGGGACGATAGAAGAGCTGATTGTTCTCCAGATAGACCTCCAGGAATGCCGGCCGCTGCGAGATGTTGCCAGCGATCAGGGCTTCAGAGAGGGGATCCTCCACGTAACGCTGCAGGGCGCGGCGCAGCGGACGGGCTCCGTAGGTGCGGTCGACCAGCGTCTTTTCGAGGATCCATTTCTTGGCCTCCTCGGTGGCGCTGATGGTGATGGCCTTCTGCGCCAGATTCGCGTTGAGCTGCTGTACCAGCAGTTCGAGAATCTGGATCAGGTCTCCATCCGAGAGCGCCATGAAGATGATGACTTCGTCCAGGCGGTTCAGGAACTCGGGGTTGAAGGTGCGCTTAACCTCACTCTTTACTAGTTCTTCGATTTTCTCGATTCGCAGGTCTTCGCGGTCAGAGGAGAAGCCCAGCCCCTGCTGCTTCTGCAGGTGGCGCGCACCGATGTTCGAAGTCATGATGAGGATCACGTTCTTGAAGTCGACCGTGTTTCCCAGGCCGTCGGTAAGCTGACCGTCTTCGAAGACCTGCAGCAGGATGTTGAACACATCCGGATGCGCCTTCTCAATCTCGTCCAGCAGAACGACAGAGTAGGGGGAGCGCTTGACCCGCTCGGTAAGTTGGCCGCCTTCCTCGTAGCCGACGTAGCCCGGAGGCGAGCCGATCAGCTTCGAGACCGAGTGCTTCTCCATGAATTCCGACATATCGAAGCGGATCAGCGACTTCTCCGAGCCGAAGAGGAACTGCGCCAGGGTGCGCGCCATCTCTGTCTTGCCCACGCCGGTGGGGCCGAGGAAGAGGAAGGAGCCGATGGGCCGGTGCGGCGACTTGAGACCCGCACGGGAGCGGCGGATGGCGCGGGCGAGGGCGCTGATGGCCTTCTCCTGCGAGATCACGCGCTTGTGCAGCTCTTCCTCGACGCGCAGCAGCTTTTGCGTCTCTTCTTCCTTGATTGAGTTGACCGGGACGCCAGTCCAGCGGCTGACTACGTCTTCAATGTCCTCGCGGCCGACGATGCCGGCGGTCGAGTCGTCGAGATGGTACTTGTCGCGCAGCGCGCGCAGGTTTTCGCGCTCCTTACGCTCCTCGTCGGAGTAGAAGCGAGCTTTCTCGAACTCGTGGTTCGCGATGGCGTTTTCCATGCGGTGCACGATGAACTTGATCCGCTTCTGGACCTCGGTGATCTCTTCCGGCAGGGAAGTCTGGCGCAGCTTCACCCGCGCGCCCGCCTCGTCGATCAGGTCGATCGCCTTGTCTGGAAGGAAGCGGTCCGGGATGTAACGGCTGGAATGCGAGACAGCGAACTCGATGGCTTCATCGGTGTAGCTGACCGCATGAAACTTCTCATAGCGGTCCTTGATGCCCATGATGATCCGGATGGCATCGGCCTCGTTCGGCGGCGGCACCTTGACTGCCTGGAAGCGCCGTTCCAGCGAGCGATCCTTCTCAATTGATTTGCGATATTCGCTCGGCGTGGTTGCGCCAATGCACTGAATCTCGCCGCGGCTGAGCGCCGGCTTCAGGATGTTCGCCGCGTCGAGCGAGCCTTCGGCGGAGCCTGCGCCGACCAGGGTGTGCAGCTCGTCGATGAAGATGATGGAGTTCTGGTTTTCCATCAGCTCCTTCATGATGGTCTTCAAGCGCTCCTCAAACTGGCCGCGGTACTTGGTGCCGGCCACGATGAGCGAGAGATCGAGTGCGAGGACGCGCTTGTCCGCCAGGAAGCTGGGGACATCGCCGTCTGCGATCTTCTGCGCCAGGCCTTCGACGATTGCGGTCTTGCCCACACCCGGCTCGCCGATCAGTACTGGGTTATTCTTGGTGCGGCGGCACAGGATCTGCACCACGCGCTCCAGCTCGGAGTCGCGGCCCACCAGCGGATCCAGTTGGTTGTCCGTCGCCGCCTGGGTCAGGTCGCGAGAGAACTCAGCCAGCAGGCTGGACTCGCGATTCTGCCGCTGCGCGGGAGCCTTCTCCTGCGTGGCGCGCGCCAGCTCCTCGCGAATCGCGACCAACCGCAGACCGCGTTCATGCAGGATCTCCGCGGCGAAGCATTTCTCCTCGCGCAGCAGGCCAAGCAGCAGGTGCTCCGTCCCGATGTGCTTATGGCTCAGCCGCTCCGCTTCTTCGGCGGCATAGGCCAGGACGCGCTTGCACTCGTTCGAAAGCGGAAGGTCGACCGACGTCGAAACCTTCTCGCGGATAGTGGTGTGCCCTTCGATCTGCTTGCGGATCGATTCGACGGAAGCATGGGAGCGGAGAAAGCGGTTGGTGAGTGCCTTGTCCTCGCGCAGCAAGCCGAGCAACAGGTGCTCAGTCTCGATATAGGGCGAACCGAACTGGCTGGCCTCATACCGTGCGAAGAAGATGACCCGCCGCGCCTTTTCTGTATACCGTTCGAACATATTCCCCCTCCGAGGACCCCGACACTGCCGATTAGCAAGCGCCACTGCCTCTCCTGACTCTTCCGTTGACCGAAATGTGAGTCGTTATTACTAAAGATGCACGACCCACCCCGCCGGACTCATGTGCGTCCCCCACTTACTGCACTGTCATTGATGTGGCTCACACCCATGGGAAGCGTTGCGCCGCTGTTGCGCTGCCTTGCCACCACCTCGGTCATGCGGCCGGTTTCCAGTTTCAGAACACGGTCGCAGCGGTCGGCCAGCTCCTGATTGTGCGTGACCAGAATGGAGGTGAGCCCGTGGCTGACGTGCAGCCGCTGAATCAGGGAAAAGATGCGATCGGCGGTGGCCGCGTCGAGATCACCAGTGGGCTCATCGGCCAGCAGCAGGCGCGGACCCGTTACCAGGGCACGGGCAAGCGCGACGCGCTGCTGCTCGCCACCAGAGAGTTCGCCTGCCTGATGCTCCGCGCGGTCGGCCAGGCCCACCTCGTCCAGCCAGGCAAGTGCTTTTGTTTCAGCAGATTTCTTGGCTTCGCCGCGCGCCAGCAGGGGCAGGGCAACGTTCTCTGCGGCCGTAAACTCCGGCAGCAGGTAGTGAAATTGCCAGACGTAGCCGACCTCGCGATTGCGGAAGTCTGCTGCCTGCCTGGAAGAGAGCTGATTCAAGTGGGTTGAGGCAAAGTATAGGTCACCGCTCGTAGGGGCATCAAGTGCACCAAGAATGTGCAAAAGTGTGCTTTTCCCTGCACCGGAGGCGCCCATGATGGCCAGCAACTCGCCCGGCGCGACGGTAAAGCAGAGTCCGTCAAAGAGGCGCAGGCGGCCGCGGCCGGTGACGTACTCCTTGGAGAGCTGGCGCACCTCCAGCAGCGGGCCAGCTTCGCCCCGCTCCTGGTGCATCCGATACTCCCCCTCGATCACCCGCTCCATACACATGTCTACCATTTGCCGTGGGCATGGGAAAGGGTTATCCGGCTGACACTTCCGTGCGGGAACAATGACCGTACTGGTGAGGTCAATGTGCGCTCCTTTGGCTTTTACCTATGAGTCAGCTGAGTCAGCCTGAGATCACTCATAGCGCAGAGCTTCCGCGGGCAGCACCCTCGCGGCGGAGCGGGATGGGTAAACCGTGGCCACCAATGAGACGCCGAGCGCCACCCCTGCCACGATCAGCGCGTCAGTCAGGCGCGGGGCGAAGGGCAGGTAGTCGATGGAGTAGACCTCGCCTGACAGCGGAATGAAGCGGTAGTGGCCGCCCGCCCAGGAGAGCGCATAGCCGAGGACCAGGCCGATGGCGGTGCCGACTGCGCTGATCAGCAAGCCTTGCATCAGGAAGATGCGGCGCACCTGCGAGGCCTGCACGCCGAAGCTCATCAGCACGGCGATGTCGCGGGTCTTCTCCATCACCATCATGGTGAGCGCGATAAGGATGTTGAGGGCGGCCACGCAGACGATCAGTCCAATCACGATGAAGGTGACGATCTGCTCCAGGCGAAGAGCGCGGAAGAGCTCGCGATTCTGCTCCATCCAGTTGTTGGTAAGGAAGCCCGGGCCGGCAGCGCGCTCGATCTCCCGGCCGATGGCATCGGCGTGGTAGAGGTCGTCCACGCGGAAGGAGATGACCGAGATCAGGTCCGGCTCACCGAAGAGGTGTTGGGCATCCAGCAGCCTGAGGAAGCCCAGGGCAGAGTCATACTGGTAGAAGCCGGAGTGGAAGATGCCGGCAACGTAGAAGCGTTGAAACTTGGGCACGATGCCGAGCGGGGTGAGCTCGCCCTGCGGGCTGGTGACGAGCACGGTGGAGCCGACATTGGCGTCCAGCGTCGTTGCGAGGTCCTTCCCGATGACGATGGGGGGCAGCGGTGCGGTATCTCCGGTTGGAAGGGGCGGAGCCGGGGTTAGAGCATCGCTGGTTCCGAGTTTGACCATGTCGAGCAGATCGGTCACGTGGCGCTCCTCGACTGGCAGGATGCCCTTGACCAGCAGGCCGCCCGACCGGGCGCCGCGCGAGACCAGCACCTGGCCGTAAAGCCCGGGGGCGGCACCAGTAATATGCGGCAGATGCGAGAGGCGGGCGAGCAGCGGACGCCAGTCGCGAATCCCGTCTGAGGCCGTACGCAACAGCTCGACATGGGAGGTAGAGCCGAGCAGGCGGTCCTGCAGGTCGCGGCGCATGCCATTGGTGATGGCGAGCGCAATGATGAGCGCGGCCACCCCGGCAGCAACGCCAGCGACCGAGATCAGTGTGATGACGCCCACCACGGCCTGGCGGCGCTTGGCCCGCAGATACCGCGCCGCGATGAACAGCTCAAACCGCATATGGGCTAGCGCACCACGGACTTTGCAGTGGCGGAGTTGTCGTAGCGGTCGAACACCCGCAGCGTCACCACATGCTGTGCAGCGTCGATTGGAGGAAGCTTGGCGACCCTGGATTGCTCAGACGGAGAGGACGCGAGCGGAGCCTGAAAGTCATAATGCTCCGTCGTCGCGTCGGAGAGCTTGCCCACTGGCTCGATGTACTGCCACGGGCCGGCATCGACGGAGTATTCCGCGCGGGCGATGGGGGTGGAGGGGTCCTTCGCCTTTGCGGTGATGTGCAGGTGTCCGCCTTCGAGCCGCGCGGTGAGCGCCTCCACGGTGGGCGATGCCGTGTCGAGCACGAAGCGCTCACTCACCCGTTCACTGGTCAGCGCCTCGCCGGGACTGTGCGAGGGTGCGTCGCTGGCTACCACCTTCAATTGATACGGCGCATCCGGTAGCTGTGCTGCGTCGAAGGAATAGTAGCGCTCGGTCAGGTTGTCCTTCAGCAACTGCCAGTTGGGCTCGCCCGCGGCACGGAAGTAGAGCGCGAAGAGCAACTCATCGCCATTGTCGTCATGCGCGGCCCAGCGTGCCGTCACGCCGCTGCGGTCCTTGATGCCTTGGAGTGGCTGCGTCGACGGATCCTGCTGCAGGTTGATGGAGTTGGCGGAGGCCGAGGGCAGATTGATGGTGATGGGTTGCACCGGCGGCTGGAACTGCGCCTGCTGGTTCACCCGCGCGCCCGGCAGCACGACCACCTCATCCACGACGGGCGGCAGATTTACCGGCAGGTAGTTGAGGGTGATGGCGTGTACCTGCGCGCCTGGCTTCAGCATCAGCTTCCACTGCGCAAAGCGCGCTTGGGGAACCGGCAGGGGCATGTTCGCGGTGACCGGCTTCCATTCACTCCAGCCGCGGTCTGCATTGCTCACATTGCCAGCGCGGGCGAAGAGCTGATAGCCAGAGCCATCCACTTCAGCGCGGCCCCAGCGCGCCACGGCACCGGCATCCTGCACCTCGCTCTGCAAGGTGCCTTCGCTGCTGGTCGAGCTGAGATGGAAGAGCTTGCCGCTGTTGCTGGTGGCGAGATAGAGGCCACCCGCGGGCGCTGCGGCAATGCTGGTGACCTGCGCGGCGTCGATGTGGGCGATGTCGGCAACCTCGCCGTTCTCCTGAATGCGGTAGATGCGACCGCGATTGCCGCTAGCAGCCATCAGTCCATCGGGCGTGGCCCGCAACGCATAGACCACATCGTCGTGGGGAGCCCACAGCCTGTGGGCCGCGCCAGAGGCGTTGAGCTCGAATACCTCAGAACCATCGGGCACCAGGGAATTGGTGCTCGATGCCTGCACCGATCCGGGGGCGACAATGGTAATTGTCGCAGTGACAGCAGCAATTCCCTGGACCGGCAGCGGAGGCAGGTTGCTTTTGCCCTTCTCACCCACAGTGGCGACGTAGATTTTGCCGTCGGCAGACTCTGCCAGTGCGGTGACCTCGCGTTTGGGCGCGTTGAACAGGATGAACCCGTTGCCATCCTTCGCGATGCGGTAGACCAAGCCGTCCCCGTCAGAGCCGGCAAGCAGGCTGCCGTCCTTCTCAAATAAAAGCGCGCGGATATGCTGCTCATTGCTGTCGAAGAAGCGCTCTGCGTGGGCGTCGCCTGATGGCTGGGTCACGCGGTAGATCGCAGCGGGATCGCCGGTAGCTACGTAGAGCGCGCCGTCCGGAGAGAAGGCCAGGTCCCAGATGTATTTGGGCGCCGTCTCCGGCTTGGCGGTGTTGGGCTTGGGAGCGGAGAGTCTGGCGGGATCGAAGACGACGGTAGCCTTTTCCGACTCCACGTCCGTCGCGTTCGCAGGCAGGCGATAGACCTTGCCGTTGGGCAGTGTGGCTGCGTAGATAGAGCCGTCAGGACCGACGCGGACTGCCTGCACGGCCAGATCCTTGGTCTTGAAGAGGGTTGTGATCTTACCGTCGCTGGCAATACGCAACACGCTGGCGGGTGAACCGGTTGCTGCGTAGACGTTGCCCGCAGCGTCACTCGCGATCGCCCAGATATAGGTAGAAGGGGAAGCTGCGGCCAGTGCGGCCACCGGTGCTGCGGCTACGGAGCCATCGCTGGCAATGGCAACTCCCTGCGGCCGTCCCTTCTCCCACTCCTCAACGTGCGACACGGTCCAGACTTTGGTGCCCTGCGCGACGCAGGGAAGAGAGGCAAAGAGCAGAGCAGCGAGGGCAGCAGCGCGAGAGGACATTTGAGCCCAAGTCTACTAAAGCGCCGGTTGCGCGCATCCGCTTAGTTCGCCAGCACGGCGCGGTAGCGCACTGCGCCCTTGCGGACCTTGGCGACAGCGTCGTTCACGCGGCTCATGGGAAACCGCTCGGTCTGTGCCTTTACGTTATGGCGGGCGGCTACGTCCAGCATCTCGGCGATTTCAAGGGGGCTGCCAGTGTTGCTGCCGCTGATTGCCTTGGCGGGCAGCACCAGCATGGCGGCTGGTATCTGCAGCGGGCGTTGTGGCGCGCCCACCAGACAAAGCTGCCCTTGCGGGCGCAACGCTGTCAAAAACGCCGGCCAATCCTGATCTGCGTGCACGGTAGAGAGGATCAGGTCGAAGGAGCCAGCTAGCGCCTTCATTCCTTTGCTCTCGCGCGTGTTGCAGAAGTGATGCGCGCCCAGCGCCTTGGCCTCCGCCTCTTTGGCGGGCGAGGTGGAGAAAGCGGTCACCTCCGCGCCAAAGACGCGAGCGAATTGCAGCGCGATGTGGCCAAGCCCCCCGATGCCGATGACGCCCACCCGTGATGCCGGCGACACACCATGGGCGCGGAGTGGCGTGTAGACAGTGATGCCTGCGCACAGCAGGGGAGCCGCGTTCTCGCTCTCCAGGGCCGTCGGGATAGGCACGACGAAGCGCGCGGGGACGCGAATGGCCTCGGCGAAGCCTCCATTGCGGTGGACGCAGGTAGGCTGGGCCTGCGTACACAGATTTTCCTTACCCGCGCGGCACCACTCGCAGTGGCCGCAACTGCCAGCCTGCCACCCCACGCCCACGCGTGTCCCAATCGGCAGATGGAGAACCCGATCACCCGCCGTAGCGACGGTTCCCACGATCTCATGCCCAGGCACAAAGGGGAACTTGCTGATCTGCCAGTCGTTATCGATCAGATGCAGATCGCTATGACACACGCCACAATGGCTGATACGAAGCTCGACTTCGTCAGGAGCGAGCTCTCCCGCGTCGTAACGGTAGGACAACAGCTCGGCACCCGCCGCGTGCGTCGCATAGCCCCGAATCTCTCTGGTCCCGCTCTCTGCCATTCGTTCCTCTTCCAGTAGCCCTGTCCAGTGCGTCTTATTCCAGTTGCAGCGTGACCACCTGATTGCCGGTGACCACCGCGTCCATGGGGAGTGATGTTATCGCAACCGCGGACTCGCCATTGAGCGTGAGGCTGCGGTTGGCACGGAGCGGATCGAGCACGTTGACCATGGAGATGGGCAGCGTGCCCAGCGTCTGACCCTGCAGGCGGGCCTGGGGCGACGGCACAAGCATGGTTACGTATACGCGGTCGTTGCTGCGCAGGGCATTCAGGGCGGCGGCGGTCTCGGTCAAGGTCAGGTTGCCGGAAGAGCCGGCCATCATGTGGTCGACGGTCGCAGCATCACTCACCACCAGCCGCAGTGGGCCGGTGGGCAGACTGCCGGGCAGTGTGACGGGAATGACCAACGCGCGCGGCTCGCCGTGGTAGGGGCGCAGCATGGCGCGCAGCTCTACTGTGTCTCCAGCATGCACCGATGCGCCACCACGCTCCGCGCTCTCAATCTCCACGCTGCGCCGACCGGCTTCTGCTTCCACGTCAAGGTTGACGCCGCGCAGCATGCCGCGCCGGTCTGGGTTGGCGTACAGCTGAACGAAGGGCTCGCCCAGCCGCAGGGTGGCGCCCAGCGCTGCAGGCACTCCAGGGGCGGGGGCGGCGAACTGGGTCAGGTTCACCTCCGGCGCGCCGTCCAGCGAGATGCGTTCGCGGATGCGATAGGTAGTCTCGGCTGCGTAGCTGTTGCTCTGCATGAGGGATTGATAGATGGAGGTTAGCAGCAGCACGGGCGTCAGGTCCGGGTTGTCCACTACGTCGAAGTGCACGGTCCGCGCGGTTGTGCTGGCGTCGTGGAATGTCACCGAGACTGGAACCATCCGGGCCTTTGCGCCGAACTCGCCACGGATGGCGGTCTGGCGGTCCTGGGTAAAGGCGCCGACCTCTTCCGTGGTGTTGACGATCTTGAAGGCATTCAGCGGAGAGGGCAGCGTCGCCACCACTTCCGCCTTGGTCATGGGCACGGAGACCGCGCCGCTCTGCGTGATGGGATGGCCACAGGCCAGCAGTTGATCCTTGTCAACATATGTAGCGGTGCAGGTAGCGGCCACCTCCAGATCGCCGCGCACCAGCAGCGCGCTCACCGCGGAGCCGGGCACGATCGGTGTCGGCTGGCGGGCGTCACTGGAGCCGCCCCCCAGTCCAACCACAGGCGTAAGCCCCTGTGCGGCGAAGCGGTCGCGGAAGGCATCGACCGCCTGCTGCTGGAAGCCACTGAATAGCAGCGGCGTTTCGATGGGACGAATCTCGGCGGCTGGGTCGCGTGCAGGCCCAGGCGGTCCAGTAGGCAGCTCATGTACCTGCAGCATCTGCTGGATGGGCGTAATGCCGGCGATGGGCTCCTTGCTGAACTGGCCGATGCGGAAGGCGAGTGCGCCGGCAAGCTTGCCGTCAATGTAGACCGGGCTTCCGCTCATGCCGGCGACCACACCGGTGTAGACTGCGTCCTTGCCGCCAAGCCGGGCCAGGATCATGTCCTGGTGGGGGCCGAGGGCGTTGTGCAGTACGCCCAGGATCTCCACTTCAATTGCAGACGGCAGAACGCCCTCAAAGACGGTGTAGGCTATGCCCTTCAGCCCGCGGTGCACCTGATCCAGGGGGAAGATTCCGGCAGCCTTTGAGTCCGGCGGCGTGGATGCCGGAGGGGGCGTCCGCACCTCGGCCGGCATCGGGTCGGGGGAACTCGGTGGAGTGACGGTTTGCGCCCGCAGCAGCGCCGGGGCAACAATAAGCAACAAGAGAGGGATGGCAAGGCAATCGAAACGGGAAGCTGGCACGTCTCTAGATTAGACCGTGGGATTCGACCGTGCTGAGGCTCGACGGTCGGCTACGATGCGGTGGAGCGTGCAGAGCCCTGGTCCTGCCGGCCGTCCCAGATCTTTCGAGGTAGTTCACTTGGTTCCGCAACGCCTGTTCCGTTTTGTCGCACCCCTAGCGTTCGTGCTGGTTCTCTCGCCGGTTGCCGCCGTTCCTGAGCGTGCACCTCAGGACGCGCCGCAAAGCACGCCCCAGCAACCAGCGCCTCAAAAGCCAGCACCCCAGACACCAGCACCCGCGCCGGGGGCCAACAACGCACCCAATCAGGACCAGACGGAGCCGGAGGCAGGCGGCCCGGGCGGCGACAGCGGTTCCATCGCACTCCCCAAGAAGACGCCAAAGGTGGAGGAGGCGCCGCCGCCGGAACCCAGGATCAAGAACCCCAAGGGGCTGGAAAACTTCTCTCTGCGGGTGGATGTGCCAGTGGTGACTGTGGATGTTGGGGTGCTGCTGCAGAAGACGCACCAGTTTGTGCCCAACCTTAAGGAAGAGAACTTCCGCGTCTTTGAGGACGGCAAGCAGCAGCAGCTGATCTCGTTTGGTCGCACCCAGGCGCCCATCACCGCAGTGCTGCTGGCCGAGTTTGCGGCCAATAACTACTACTTCATTTACGACATGCGCAATGCTGCCTATGCCTTTGCGCAGCAACTGCATCCGGACGACTACGTGGCTGTGGCTACCTTCGATCTGCGCACCCACATCCTTACCGACTTTACCCGGGACAAGCGGCTGGTGTACGAATCGCTGAACTCACTACAGATACCCACCTTCAGTGAGACTGACACCTTTGACGCGCTGTACGAAACACTCGACCGGCTGAGCCGGGTGGAAGGCCGGAAATACATCATCTTCATCGGCTCCGGGCGCGATACTTTCTCGAAGATCAATCTGGACAAGATTCTGCAGAAGATCAAGGCAACGCCCAATGTGACCATCTACGCGGTGAGCACGGGACAGACGGCACGCTTGACGGGAAATGCAAACGGCGGGCTGTTCGGCCCCAGGGAGATCGACTTTCTACAGGCTGACAATCAACTGCGCACCTTTGCCAGCCTGACCGGGGGGCGGGCCTACTTCCCCCGCTTCACCGGCGAGATGCCAGAGATCTTCCACGACATCAACGATGCGATCCGCAACCAGTACGTCATCAGCTATCGCCCCGGTAACGCCAAGCAGGATGGCACCTACCGCAAGATTCGCGTGGAGCTGGTGAACAATGAGGGCCACCCGCTGCAAATGCAGGACGAAAAGCACCACGCCTTGAAATATGACGTATTGGCACGCGATGGCTATCGCGCCAAGCAGGAAGTGGAGTAGGGAAGGGCAGCAGAGTGGAGCACTGTTAGAAAGGGCCGGGAAGCGACTCCCAGCCCTTTTGTTGCAACCGCAAAGGGTCAGCGGCGCGACTGCTGCTCCGCAAAATTGCCGATGACCGGCAGCTTGAAGAGATTGCCGCGTGACGCATTGACGATGCAGAGAATCCACAAGATGAACATCCCCAGCCATAAGATCGGCCATAGCAGCACCATCAAGATGCCGAGGTGAATCACGGCAGCAACCGCCCCGACAATGCCAAAGAGGATGCCGAGGACAAACCACGCAACGTTCAGTCCGATGCACTGGAATGCATGGAAGCGCACGAACGGATTGCGATTGTAAGGCTCCATAACCAGGAAGATGATTGCAGGAATGAATGTTATGTAGGCGATGGCGCCGGCGGCATTGTCAGAAAGCCCGGCTGCTGCAGGCGTATATGTTCCTCCTCCGGCCGGCATGGCCTGCCCAGGCATGGTGGAGCCGGACTGCGGCACCTGCGTGTAGCCGCCTGCAGGCGCATAGCCTGCGGCGGGCGCAGGTGCGCCAAGTGCAGCGCCGCACTTCTGGCAGAAGGCACCTCCGGCGGGATTATCAGTGGAACAGGCTGGACACTGCATGGGTTCCTCCTCGGTGGTACTTCGCTGCGGAGATGCTTCTGACGCAGGACCGATGCCGGGGGGCGCATCAGATCGCATGTGGCCTCACAATACACTGGATGAGCGTCCGTCCACACCAAAAATGCATGAGTGGTCGCGAAACCAGCAGCCGGCAGCTGCGTCGCATCAACTGGCATCAGAGTCATAAAGAGAAGGAGTTACGCATATGGTGAAGTTAGCGATATGGGCTACCGTCCAGGCAAAGCCAGGCAAGGAATCTGCGGTCGAAGAGTTTCTCAAGTCCGCGAAGCCGCTTGCGGAGCAGGAGCCGGAGACGGTGACCTGGTACGCGGTCAAGCTGGGGGCAGGAAAGTTCGGGATTTTTGATACTTTCGCCGCAGAGAGCGGCCGGGACGCCCACCTGGGCGGTCCGATTGCGAAGGCTCTGATGGCAAACGCCAAGGAGCTGCTGGCGGCCGATCCGGAGATTCACAAGATCGACGTGCTCGCGGCCAAAGGGCACTAAAGCAATTCTCCTGTAGGTGTAGACCGTCCAGCGGCTGCTCCTGTGGCCTTTTTTTGAGGAAAGGCCACAGGAGATACTCTTCATGGTTCACAGCATCAGGAGAATTGCTTGCTGCATGCTTCAGGGAGAGCTCAGCCGAAGAGAAATTCCTTGGTGCGCAGTTCCTTCACCCGGTCGCGCAGCTTGGCGGCCTTCTCAAACTCAAACTTCTTCGCTGCCTCGCGCATGTCGGACTCCACGTTCGCGATATAGCCATCCAGCTCCCGCTGGGTGCTGAAGTCGGGCAGCGATTCGTCCTGCTCGGTCAGATCGGCATACTCCGCCTTCAGTATCTGTGCCAGCGACATATCAAGGGGGCGCAGGATGGATGTGGGCGTGATGTTGTTCTCTTCGTTGTATGCCTGCTGGATGACGCGGCGGCGGTCCGTCTCGTCTAGGGCGCGGCGCATGGAATCGGTCATCTTATCCGCGTAGAGAATGGCGCGGCCATTCAGGTTGCGCGCCGCACGGCCGATGGTTTGAATCAACGAACCCTGCGAGCGCAGAAAGCCTTCCTTGTCTGCGTCGAGAATGGCGACCAGCGAGACCTCTGGCAGGTCGAGCCCTTCGCGCAGCAGATTGATGCCGATCAGTGCGTCATATTCGCCTTTGCGCAGATCGCGCAGCAGGCGGACGCGTTCCAGTGTTTCAATCTCCGAGTGCATGTAGCGGCACTTCACGCCGACCTCGGTGTAGTAGCCGGCCAGGTCTTCTGCCATGCGCTTGGTGAGCGTGGTCACCAGCACACGCTCGTTCTTTGCAGTGCGGTCGCGAATCTCTGCCAGCAGGTCGTCGATCTGGCCTTTGATCGGCCGTATCTCGACCGGCGGGTCAAGCAACCCGGTGGGGCGGATGATCTGCTCGATGACGACGCCGGCAGACTTGGTGAGCTCATACGGCCCGGGCGTCGCAGAGACGTAGATGACGTTGTTGGTGCGTGTCTCAAACTCGTCGAACTTCAGCGGGCGGTTGTCCATGGCAGAGGGCAGGCGGAAGCCGTAGTCGACCAGATTCTGCTTGCGCGAGCGGTCGCCGTGCCACATGCCGTGCAGTTGTGGAACCGTGACGTGGCTCTCATCGACAAAGAGCAGGAAGTCGCGTGGGAAGTAGTCAAGCAGCGTAGGCGGCGCCTCGCCCGGCATGCGGCCGCTGAAGTGGCGTGAGTAGTTCTCAATGCCATGGCAGTAGCCGACCGACTTGATCATCTCCAGATCGAAGCGAGTGCGTTGGTGCACGCGCTGCGACTCAACCAGGCGCCCCTGCGCCTCCAGCTCCTTCTCCCACCACTCCAGCTCGGTGAGGATGGAGTCCGTCGCGGACTTCTTGCGCTCTGGCTGGACCACGTAATGACTCTTCGGATAGATGGGCAGCCGCGCATACTTCTGCCGCACGGTGCCGAAGAGCGGATCGATCTGTGCGAGGCCTTCGATCTCGTCACCGAAGAGCTCGATGCGATAGGCCATCTCGTCATAAGTGGGGAAGACCTCGATCACGTCGCCGCGCACGCGGAAGGTGCCGCGGCGGAAGT
>JBBRLT010000034.1:0-33648 GCA_038231235.1 Terriglobales bacterium | reverse complement strand
GCACATCTGCTCTCGACTGAGCATCGTCAGTCGGGCATTCTGGTGATAGTCCATCTGGTCTCCTGAGTCGCTTTGCTTCGCAAACTCAGCTTCACAGTTCTCGATCAGATGGACAACCTATTGAAACCTCGCAGCTAGAGCGTCACTCCACTTTGCCCAGTACACGCCACGCCACTCGTGGTCCCGAATGCCGGCTTGACGAGCAAAGGTTTGTGAGCCGGGAGGCGTGCCATTTTCAGCAGCCAGTCGCTTGATTGCAGCCAGGATCTCTTCCCGCATAACGGCTATCTTACGTGCTCATTCTATTAGCTGCTGGCGCCACTAGAACCGCAGTCGTGCGCTGAAGACGGGCGAGTGGTCGTAGGTATGGAAGTGTGAAAGAGCGATCTGCTCTCCCGCTCCCAGTGTCAGCGACAGGGGAGGGTGGGCGGGATTGCTGCCGTGCAGCAGGGGAATGCGGCTCACGATGACGCCTGGGGTAGTAAACGTCTGTTGATGGCCGTCGTTCCTGCCGCCATTGAAATAGGTGGAGTTGAACTCTGACTCAAGCCAGACCAGATGGCTGAGGTGATACTGGATCGCCGTATTCCAGACCATGGTTCGTCCCAGCCGCTGTGCATTCGAGACGGGCAACGTGCCACCTGCGGTGCTGGTGACCGCAAGTTTGCCAAAGCCCTTCCCCACCTCAAGGGTCGGCGTCAGGATGGCGCAGCAACTGCCATTCCCATTCTTCCCGGTGGGGATGCTGGCCAGGAAGACTGCGGTGATGATGGCATTGTGGTGCTGCTCGTTGCTGCCGTAGACGCGGTACTTCACGCGGAAGGCGACGTCGCCAAAGCCATCGCGTACGCGGGGATCGGAGTGAGCGAAGAAGGACGGCTGGCTAAAGCGCAACTCCGTTCGTGGGAAGGGAATGATCTCAAGACCCCGCGATGTTCCACTGTAATTCCACACCGTGCTGCCATTGGGCGAGGTCTGCCGGATGAAGTCTGTGCGGAAGCCTTGCTCGATACGTGGGCTGGTGGTGATGAGCGGTGTGGCCCAATGCGGCTGATTCACCTGCGTGGCCGCGACGCGCGCCTGATGGCGAGCAAGAAAGCCTTTATGCGCGCCAGAGACCGTCTGCGCGCCAGCGCCCCTCAAAAATGGCGCCAGCATACCCAGCAGGAGAAGAGAAATCACTCTTGAGCGCATGTACTAAAGCAATTCTCCTGTAGGTGTAGACCGTTCAACGGCTGCTCCTGTGGCCTTTCTTTGAGGAAAGGCCACGCCGAGACACTCTTCATGGTTCATAGCATCAGGAGAATCGCTTTAAGGGTAAACGCGCCTTTGCAGTTCTTTCATGGCACAACCACGAAAGATGTGGCCTCACTTGCCCGCGATGGTCATGCCATCGATGCGTAGCGTGGGGCACGCAACGGAACCCCGGAAGTGCAGGTCGTTGCCCACGGCGGTGACGTTGCGGAACATCTCTGTCAGATTGCCGGCGATGGTGATGCCCTCAACCGGATAAGTGAGCTCGCCGTTCTCGATCCACATGCCAGAGGCGCCGCGTGAGTAGTCGCCTGTGACCATGTTGACCCCCTGACCGATCAACTCCGTGACGTAGAGGCCATTCTTCACTCCAGCGAGCAGCGCTGGCGGTGGCAGAGCTGCGCAGGATTCGAGGAAGAGATTGCCCGCGCCGATGCCGGGTGCGCCGGCGAGTCCGCGCGAAGCGTTGCCGGTGGAGGGCATGTTGAGCTTGCGGCCGACGTAGGAGTTGAGCAGGTAGTTTTTGAGGACGCCGTTCTCAACGATGACGGTGCGGCGCGTGGGCAGCCCTTCGCCGTCAAATGGCGCAGTACCGAAGCCGCCGACGAGTGTGCCGTCGTCGATGATGGTGAGCTCGGGGCTGGCGACAGGCTGGCCCAGCTTGCCGGCGAAGAACGACGACTGGTGATAGATGAGCGAGCCGTTTGCTGCCTCAAAGATGTTGCCGACGATAGAGCGTGCGACCTCTGGCGAGAAGACCACGGGCACCTGCTGCGTCGCGACGGAGCGCGCGCCCAGCCGGCGCAGCGTGCGGCGCGCCGCCTCGGAACCGATCGACTCGGGATCTTCGAGCGCTGCGGCGGAGCGGGCGCTGGAGTACCAGTAGTCGCGCTGCATCTGCCCGTCGGCGGACTGCGCGATGGGGCTGGCCGAGATGGAGCAGATGGAGCGGCGATACTCGCCGACAAAGCCACGCGAGTTGGCCAGCACCTTGTGGCCGGCACCGGCGTCGAAGGAGCTGCCGCGGCTGTTGGTGATGCGCGGGTCTGCAGCAAGGACAGCCGCATCCACGCGGCGGGCCAGGTCGATACGCGCCGCCGTGGGCAGGCTCTGCACATCGTGAGAGTAAAGGCGCAGGTCGCCTTCGAGTTTGCCGAAGCTTGCTGGGTCGGGCAGGGCGGCGAAGGGATCTTCCGAGGTGACCTGGGCTAAGGCAACTGCTCCGGTTACGAGACGGGCCAGGCCGGCGGATGTCAGATCGCTGCTGGAGGTGGATGCAGTACGCTGGCCGAGGAAGACGCGCAGCCCGGCCGCGCGCGAGCCAGAATCCTTCAGCTGCTCTACCTCACCCTTGCGGACCAGTGCTTCGAACTCGTCGCCCTCGTAAAGGACGACCTCCGCGTCAGTCGCACCAGCGTGGAGCGCCTGCTGGATGAGATCGGTCGCGAGTGTTTGCGTGAGTTCGGAGGGCCCGGTGAATGTTTCCGTCTGCGTTCCCACTAGCGTCCGGTCCCGCCGACGACCATGCGATCCAGCTTGATCGTCGGCATGCCCACGCCCACGGGCACGCTCTGTCCGTCCTTGCCGCAGGTGCCAATGCCTTCGTCGAGCTGGAGGTCGTTGCCCACCATGGAGACGTACTTCAGCGCCTCCGGGCCATTGCCGATCAGGGTCGCGTCCTTTACCGGGCGCGTCACCTTGCCGTCCTCAATCAAGTAGGCCTCGCTGGCGCTGAAGACAAACTTGCCGCTGGTGATGTCCACCTGGCCGCCGCCGAAGTTTACGGCATAGAGCCCGCGCTTCACGGAGCGCAGGATGTCTGCCGGGTCATCCTCGCCCGCCAGCATGTAGGTATTGGTCATGCGCGGCATGGGGACGGCCTGGTAGCTCTCCCGGCGGCAGTTGCCGGTCTCTGGAATGCCCATCAGCCGGGAGGAAAGCTTGTCGCTCATGTAGCCCTTCAGGATGCCGTTCTCGATCAGCACCGTCTCCTGAGTGGGCGAGCCTTCATCATCCACGTTCAGCGAGCCGCGGCGGTTGGGCATGCGCCCGTTGTCGACCACCGTGACCTTGGACGATGCGACGGATTGGCCGATCAGGCCGGAGAAGGCAGAGGTACCCTTGCGGTTGAAGTCTGCTTCGA
Source organism: Terriglobales bacterium (assembly GCA_038231235.1). GTDB lineage: Bacteria > Acidobacteriota > Terriglobia > Terriglobales > Acidobacteriaceae > KBS-83. Next base: position 30,251 of record JBBRLT010000034.1, on the reverse strand, counting down.
GGCCATGACCCACGGCCTCATGCAGCAGTACGCCGGGCCAGCCCGGGCCGAGCACTACTTCCATCTCACCCGCCGGCGCAGGCACGGCGCTCAACTGCAGGATGGCCTGACGCGCGGCTTCGTTGGCAAAGTGTTCTGGAGTCTTCTCGGTCTCGAAGTAGTCAAGCTCCACGCGGCCGCCGCCGCCGGAGCTGCCACGGCTGGTAGCCGGATTGGCCGCGGATTCGTCCCGGGCGATGACGAAGACGCTGAAGCGGGCGAGCGGTTGGGTGTCCGACGCATAGGTGCCGTCGGACGCGGCGATGAGGATGCGGCGCACCTCGTCAGAGAAGCTGGCACGCACTTGCACGATGCGCGGATCGTAGGCCCGCGCGGCCTGGTCTGCACGCTTGAGCAATGCGAGCTTGGCTGCGACGGAGGCATCCGCCTCAGGTGCGGGCACGGGGTAAAGGTCCTGCTGACCCTGCTCGCGGAAGCCGCTCACTGGCTGCTTCGCGGGACCACTGGCGATCAGCGCAGCAGTGCGCGCCGCACGCAGCAACCGCTCCGGGGAGAGATCGTCGGTGTAGGCGTAGCCGGTCCGTTCCCCTGCAACCACGCGCACCCCGCAGCCCGCGCTCATGCCCTGGCTGGCGGACTTCACCAGCGACTCATCGAGCCCGATCGAGGTGGAGGCGATCGACTCAAAGTAGAGGTCGGCGTAATCCCCGCCGGCAGAGAGCGCCTCGCCCAGGCAACGCTCGAGCAGCCGGTCGGTAATGCCGAAGGTGTCGAAGAAGAATCGCTTGTGCTGCGGAGGCGGGGGGGTCGTCTGATGGGCTGCAGTCATGTCTGTTAGTGGATGATCTATATCAATTGTAGGCTTCAGCCGCCCCGGCTCCGGCGGAAAACGCATGCCGCTTTCGTGCCACTACCCGAGGCTGCTATGTTCAGCGCATGACCACGCAAGAGCAAGAACTGGAGTTGCAGCGGTACCCGGTGGGACGCTTCCGGCTGACCGAGCAGGTCACAGCAGAGCAGCGCAGGAAGGCAATCGACTTTCTGGAGTCGCTGCCGCAACATCTGCGGCAGGAGGTCGAGTCGCGCGGCGATGCTGCCCTGGAGCAGCCTTATCGCCCTGGCGGCTGGACGCTGCGCCGGCTCATCCACCATGTGGCGGACAGCCACCACCAGGCGAGCACGCGCATGCGCCTGGCGCTGACCGAAGACTGGCCCATGATCAAGCCGTACGACCAGGAGGCCTGGGCTCATCTGGAGGATGCGACCAGCGGCCCGGTGGCGGCATCGCTCGCCATCATCGACGGCCTGCACGCCCGCTGGGTGCTGCTGCTGCGCTCGCTGAAAGATACGGACTGGGTGCGCGGCTTCGATCACCCAGAGAATGGCCGGGAGCGGCTGGACCAGGTGCTGCTGCGCTATGAGTGGCATGGACGGCATCACCTGGCCCATGCGCGCGCCGTGCCGCGGTAATGTGGCCACGCCCTGAATCCAGTGCCGCGATAACGCCTGAATCCCTGGAGGCCGTCATCCCGACCGCAGCGAAGCGGAGTGGAGGGATCTATTTCCTTCCTGCCGCAAAAGGGAGGACAGCAGATCCCTCCGCTACGCGGCTGCGCCGTTCCGGTCGGGACGACATAGGGTAGGCGATTCCACCCTGCTAACGCGCAAGCGGCATTGTCATCCGCGCAGCTGGCCCGGGATGATCACAGATAGATGCCGGCCATCGCCACAGACCTGAGCGCGGAGACACTCGCCGCGGCGCTCGAAGCATTCCTTGCCGAGCATCCGACAGCAGCGGTGTTGGAAGACGGGCGCGTGCTGTTTGAGATGAGCCGCGCGCGTTTCGCACTCTCTGCAGAACATGGCCGCTGCGTGCTGCAGTTGTGGTCAGAGGAGCGGAACATCGTCCGCACCATCACCGGCCTCGACGTGCGCAAGGGCGCACTGCGGTTACAGGTGCGCCGCTTTGGCCAGACGCGTCCGCAATTGTTGCACCTGCTGGCAGATCGCGATCAGCGGACGCCTTCGACCCGCGCCGCCCAGCGCGCCCACTACGTGAAGCAGCTCGAGCACGTACTGCCTCGACGCTTTGGCGACTGGCAGATCGAGTCGCTGCGCTCTGCCATGGACCTGGAGCACAGCTTCGGGCCTGCGTATGCGCGCGGCGTGATGACGCGCGGCCAGAGCGCGTGGGCGCTGATCGGCGTCGATGCAGAAGAGACGCCAGCGACCATCGACGGCATCCTGACACTGGGCATCCTGTGGCTCGCTTACTGCCGCGAGCGCGCAGAGAGTGCGAAGGGTTCGCGAGCCAGACATGTGGAGGGTCTGCGCATCATCGTGCCTGCGGGTGCGGCGGCACTGACGCAGTCGCGCATGGGATGGCTGGATGCAATGCAGGCCAAGTGGGAGTTGTATGAACTGGACCCGCGCACGGAGGAGTTGCAACCGGTAGAGACGGGCCGCAATGGCAATCTGGAGATGCGGTTGGTGCAGAGCTACGATGCAGCCGCGGCGCGGGAGCGGCTGCAGGCGGGCATCGCGCGGGTGATGGCGCTGGTGCCAGCCGCTGCGCGCGATCGCGTGGAGCAGCGGGCACACAGCGCGTCCGAAGTTGGGCTGGTGCTGCATGGCCTGGAGTTTGCGCGGGTGCGACACGGGTTGGCGCCGGGTTCATTCACCCGCCAGGACCGCATCAGCTTTGGCGCCGGGGCGCACGAGACGGAGCTGACGCCGGAGAGCGAAGCGATGCTGGCTGCGGTGACGGCGCGGCTGTTTGCCAGCCGCCACGTCGCCGGCGACAAGCGTGACCCGCTCTATCGCCTGCAGCCAGAGCGATGGCTGGAGTCACGGGTGCGCAGCGCGCTGGCGGAGCTTGAGCCAGCACTGTGCGCCGAACCCGTCTATCAGCAGGTGCCGGCCTTCGAGGCCAGCGACCGCGGCATGCTTGACCTGCTTGCGGTGCGCAGGGATGGACGGCTGGCGGTGGTGGAGTTGAAGGCGGACGAAGATCTGCACATGCCGTTGCAGGGGCTGGACTATTGGATTCGCGTCCAGCGTGCGGTGCGGACGCGCTCTGCTGATGGCGCCAATGAATTCACGCGGCATGGCTACTTTCCCGGCATCCAGCTGGCGGATGCGCAGCCGCTGCTCTACTTCATCGCGCCAGCGCTGCGCGTACACTCCACGACGGAGACGATCCTGAAGGCGCTGAGCCCGGAGATTGAGTGGAGCATTCTTGCGGTGGGAGAGCAGTGGCGGCGCTCGCTACAGGTGATCTGGCGCAAGCGTGGCGGTGCTGGTGAAACTGCGGGTCCTTCGCTCTGCTCAGGATGACAGATGTTTGTTCCGGGCGAGCGATGCCTCAGGCGAGTGCAGCTTCTTGTGCAGCGGTCTCCACTATCACCACGTCTGGCTTCAGTTCAAACCGTTGCGCGAAGAAGCGCTCGACCGCATCGAGGATCGCCGGGCCGCTGCGCGCCTCGTAGATGGTCTTGCGCAGGGCGCCGCCGCCGGGCACGCCGTGGGTGAACCAGGAGGCAAACTGTTTCATCTTGCCGGCGCCTTCACGGCAGGCCTTGGCGGCCTCAGCGTTCTTCTCGTCTGAGCCGGTGCTGTGCCAGTGACCCTCTTCGAGCAGCATGGTGAAGTAGGTGCGGATCATGCGGTAGCGGTCCCAGTCAGTGGGCACGTCGTAGGCGCCGGTGGCAGTAAACTGCGCGATCTGGCGGAAGATCCAGGGGTTGGCCGGCGCGGCACGGCCGATCATCACTGCATCGCAGCGAGTGCGCGCAATCATGGCGACCGCGTCTTCAGGGGTGCGGATGTCGCCATTGCCGATGACTGGAATGTGCACCGTGTCCTTGATGGCGGCGATATGCTCCCAGCGCGCGTCGCCGGAGTAGCCCTGCTCGCGCGTGCGGGCATGCAGCGCGACGGCGTTCAGCCCGCTCTCTTCGGCGAGGCGCGCCAACGGCACGCACACGATGTTGTCGTCGTTCCAGCCCAGGCGGAATTTGACCGTGAAGGGAATCCGTACGCTGCCGCGCACCGCCTCAAAGATGCGCGCGATCAGTGGCAGATCGCGCAGCAGGCCGGAGCCGCCATTGCAGGCGACGACGCGCTTGGCCGGGCAGCCCAGGTTCAGATCGACGATATCGAAGCCTGCGTCCTCGACGATCTTCGCCGCCTCGCTTAGCGTGCGCGGATCGGAGCCGAAGAGTTGCGCGGCGATGGGGTGCTCGTCGTCGTAATAGCTGAGGTAGCGCTTGCGCTTGGACTCGCGCATGCGCGAGAGCCCGTCGGCTGAGGTGAACTCGGTCATGATGAGGCCGCAGCCGGACTGCTGATTGCTGATGGCGCTGTCGACCGTAGCGCCATCGGCCGCTGCGGGCGTAAACAGGCTGGCATTGCGGATGAAGCGGCGGAAGATGGTATCCGTTACGCCAGCCATGGGCGCGAGCACGGTAGCGGGCGCCACTTCGACCGCGCCGATGGAGAAGCGCGGGGGCACACGGATGCGCGGCGCCTGAGGCTGCGCCGAGCCGGATTGCAGCGGATTGTCGTCCCAGTGCTTGTTCATCGCGTGTCGTTCAAAAGTACCTAGCAGAGCTGGCGGTGCAAACGAAGAGGCCTCCCGCAGGAGGCCTCTGGTCTTTCGAGAAGCACCGCTACTACTTCGCGGCGGCCTCGGGCTTGGCCTCGGTCTTCGTTTCGGCCTTCGCATACTTGCGGCGGAACCGCTCCACGCGGCCAGCGGTGTCGATCAGCTTCTGCTTGCCGGTGAAGAACGGGTGACAGGCCGAGCAGATTTCCACGTGGATATCGCCCTTGTGGGTAGAACGCGTCTCAAACACCGTCCCGCAGGCGCATTGCACCTTGATGGGGTTGTAACTAGGGTGGATTTTTTCCTTAGGCATGGCCACAAAGTACCTTTCTTGCAATCTCACTATTTTAAGGGTGCCGACTGCATTCCGCAAGCAGGGCTGCAACAACGGCGCAGTTACCTTGATCGCCGCTGTGATGAATAAGCACGAACTCGGCCGCTCCTGGAGTAGCATATGCACGGAGTAGCATGAGGCATGGACGGCCACGGATTTTTGCCGGAAGGGCAGGCATGACGAACGCGCAATTCTTCATTTTGTTAGGCACTGTGCTGGCCGGCGTCATCTGGCAGCGCGTTGATATCTATCAACTTACGGGCCGCATCGATCGAATGGCAGGCGAGTTGACCGGGCGCATCGATAGCAGCGGCGACCGGCTGAATGGCCGCATTGACCGCATCAGCGACGATTTGCGTCAGTTCTATCAGATCCTCGGCCGCCACGAGAAAGCCATCGAAGTGCTGGAAGGCCGCAAGCCGTGACGTGGTGCATCCCGGACGGAGCGATAGGCTTTTCATGAGACGCCACTTCGGGCACCGACCCTCTTTCCCTGAGAGCCGTCCCCTCACACGCCCTGGCGCATCCTCATGAGCACAACCTCCCAACTGCATCTACAGCGTGACACTGCCTGCTCGCTGTGTGGTGGGACGGGCATGCGGCTCAGTCGCGACGAACAGGGCGATCGCGTCGCGTCCACCTGTAGCTGCCGCGTGGCGCGCCAGGCGCTGCGCCGGGTGGAGCGCGCCAACATTCCACGGCGGCATGAGCATGCCACGCTGGCCAACTACGAATCCATGATGGCTGGCGCGCATGAGTCCATGCTGCACGCTCACTTCAAGGCGAACAAGTTTGTCGAAGACTATCCCCACATCACGGATGGCCGCGGCCTGTTGTTTGTTGGCCTGGCGGGCCGGGGCAAGACGCATCTGGCTGTGGGTGTGTTGCGCGCGTTGATGGAGGAAAAGGGCTGTCACGGACTATTCTGCGACTATGGCGACCTGCTGAAGCAGATCCAGAGCTCCTACAACGCCAAGGCGGAGACGACGGAGCAGCAACTGCTGCGGCCGGTGCTGGAGGCTGAAGTACTGGTGCTGGATGATCTGGGCTCGACCAAGCCGACTGCGTGGGTGTGGGACACCGTAGCTCACGTGCTGAACTCGCGTTACAACCACAAGCGCACCACTATCATCACGACCAACTTCGCCAATCGGCCCGCGGCGGCGGCAGCGGGCGCGCGCGAGGACACGCTGGGGGACCGCATCGGCGAGCGCATGCGCTCCCGGCTGGCGGAGATGTGTGTGTCGGTCGAGGTGCTGGGCGAGGACTTCCGCCAGACGGCGGGAGCGGCGCGCTTTGCATGGTCCGAGGCAGAGTGGCTGCCGCATCGGGATTAGCCGGGCGACCAAGCCGTGGCGAGCGCGTTCAGGCGGCAGCGCTCCACAGCAGGAGCAACACGGCCAGCACCGTCGCGATCTGATACAGGCACTCGGGGTGCCGGCTGACCGGGGGTGCGGCCGTCGCTGCTGGCTGGTGGTTCCCGGGTTTCGCCTGCATGTCGATCTCCTCTTCGGTCAGCTTTGATTGCTCTGCCATCTAGACGCAGTATGGGTCGGCTAGTTGCGGCGAGGGAGTAAAGATATGGTGAAGAGTTCCGATCCGGTTACGAGCACTGCTGGCAGGCCGGCAAAAGCGTAGAATTGCGGCCATGCCAAGTACGGAGCAGAGCACTCCAGATAGCAGCCCAGGCGGCTTCCTGTCGCAGCACCAGCCCGGTGGCGAGCGCCGCTTCTGGTTGCCGTGGATCGTGGCAGGCTGCGCGGTATTGCTGGTGCTGGGGTGGATCATCTTTGCGGGGCGGCGGGAGCGCACACGCCAGCGGGCAGAGACAGCGCTGGCAACGCCAGACGCCTATGCCAGCCAACTCACGCTCGGCCACCTACAGATGAGCGAAGCGCCCAATTTTGCCGGCGGCAAGATCACCTACATCGATGGTCAGGTCACCAACAAGGGCGCGAAGACCGTCACCGGCGTGCAGGTGGCAGTGAGCTTCAGGAACGACATCGGCGAGCCGCCGCAGCGGATACCAATGCCGCTGAGCCTGATTCGCACTCGCGAACCTTACGTTGACATTGAGCCGGTCTCTGCCGAGCCGCTGAAGCCGGGCGACACCCGCGAGTTCCGGCTGATCTTCGACCACATCACCGGCACATGGAACCAGCAGTATCCTGGGATTGAGCCGACCCGCGTTCAGACCCACTGAGAACGTGCTGGACCGACCGGCGCTCGCCTTTGCGGGCCGCTTGTTTTTGGTGCACTTTTTGCGCGATGGCTGTCATAAGCGCATGGTTTTAGAGCAACTTAGATGTGTACTCGCATTCCTGCACGCCATTGGGTCTTGTGGGAAAGTTCGCGAAGTCTAGTACAAAGAGCGATTTAGCGTGTTACCCAAGCAGCGGTTCCGCTTTGGCACGCATCTTGCAGTGATAGGAGACAGCATGGCATTGAAGAACGCGACAACTTTTGCAACAGGTTCGATGACTGCACTTATGTTTGCCGCTGGTTTGAGCGTTTCTGCGCAGACCTCTTCCGCGCCGCCGGCAGACGCCCAGCAGGCGCCCGCCCAGACAACTTCCCAGTCCACCTCACCCAGTGCCCAGGACAACAGTACCTACGCCACGGGCAAGCCGTTGGCGACCAAGACCAATGAGGGTTTCTGGGGTCATCTGAACCCGCTGGCGCGCAAGAAGTGGGTGAATCGTCAGGTCGGTCCGGTGAAGGATCGGCTGAACGAACTGGATCAGCTCTCCTCAAAGAATTCTGGCGACATCAAGGATCTGGATACACGTTCCACGGCCGGTATTCACAAGGCGCAGGACACGGCCGATGGCGCCAATCAGCTGGCCACCACTGCGAATACGCAGGCAGGACAGGCGTCGCAAATGGCGCAGCAGGCGTCCACACGTACAGACAATTTGAACACTACCGTCTCGAATCTGGATCAGTATTCGCCGATCGCCGATACAGAGATTCACTTCCGCCCCGGCCAAACGGTGCTCAACGCCAAGGCCAAGGCGGCGTTGGATGACGTTGCGACGAAACTGCAGGGTCAGAAGGGTTACCTGGTTGAAGTGCAGGGCTATTCGCATGCGCGCGGACAGGCTGGCATCTCCAGCTCGCAGCATCTGGCAGACGCGGTCGTTCGCTACCTTGTAGTGGATCACCAGATTCCGGTTTACCGCATCTATCGTGTCGCGCTCGGCAATGCTCCGGTGGAGAGCAGCACGGGCACGGCAGCACGTGGCAGCCTGGTCCACGTCACGCTGGTGCACAACAGTTTAGCGGGTTTGAACGCGCCTTCTACGGATGGCAGTTCGCCCATTGGTGCGACGCAGCAGTCACCTTCGCAGCCCTCCCCCCAGGGTGCTGCGTCGCGGCCAGTGGCTCCCCAGCAGTAAGGGGACCGCAACCCAGCTCTCACACAACGAGAGAACCAAGGCAGATTGGCCCCTCTATCCAGAGGGGCCTTTTTTTCGCTCTTTGTATCCGCGCATCCTGTTGTGTCCGCGGCCAGGATGCGTGGGCAGGGCCCGTGAATCTGTGCGACGAACTGAGACTTTTCTGCAACGGATCGGATCGCCACCCTTGGTCAGCGTTCCGTGGCTTGTCATCAGTTAGTTGTGAGTGTGACGGCCACGACCGCAACCTTCGTGTTTGCGGGCAGGGTCAGACTCTTGACCGTCTTCGCGCTATTCAACGTGAAGTTGTACTGGTAAAGGTTGAAGGGACGGCTGTCCCGTGCGCCGGTCTTCAGATCGCGATACGCCATGGTGAGCGCGATGCTTTCACCTGAGTAATGCTGTGGGGTGAACCAGTCGCTCAGGCTCTGCGTCAGCTTCGCGGTGGTGCCGTCCGTATAGGTCACGGTGAATACCTGGGACAGTTGATTGCCGAAGAGACCGGCGGCCAGGAACCTGAGGTGAGCAAAGTTGCCGCCGAGCGGGATCGCCGATGCCTTGACGGCATCCTTCTGGTTTGCAGGGAGAATTTGATAGGTGACGCCGGAGTAGCTCAGCGATGTGCCGAGCAGATTTCCCGAGTACGCGGCTCCGGTGCCATCCATGCCACCCGTAGTGAAAACGGTGCCGTCGGTATAGATTCCGTTGGTGTTTGCCGCGGCGGTGAGGGAGACCTTGCTCTGTCCGCCGGTCGTGGAACCGATGGTGTAGGACGCCAAAGCCCCCGCACTTTGTGAGAAGTTGGGCGCGATGGCCACGGCCTCGATGGTCTCCGAGCTGGCAACCGGGATCGGCGCGGTGTAGAGCGTCGAGCCGGTGCTGGCAGGAGTTCCGTTGGTGGTGTAGTAGATGGACGCGTTGGGCGTGCTATCGCTGAGGGTCACGCTCTGGGCAGTCGCGTAGGCTCCGCCTGCGGGCGAGAAGGCAGGTGTCGCCGTGAGCGCGTTCGTACTGAGTTGGCCATAGACCGTGACGGCATTCCGGCCGCCGACATAGACGTGTCCATTGGCGACAGTAGGAGTGGTGAACTTGACTGCCACCGCAGCCGCGTCGCGGTTGTTCGCAGCCTGCGTGCTGGAATAAAGCTGTGTGCCTAAATTAGCCGGATCGTAGGCATAGAGGACTGCGGGGGTGTGATAGAAGCCGCTGTCATCCAGCGTCCACACGATGCCATTGCCAGCACCGTGGGCAGACACACTGGGCGTCGAGCCAGCGCCGTTGCAGTTGCACCCGAACAGATTGCTCGACTTCGATTGCGCCGTGGTGGTGAATAATTCGGTTTGCGGATTGAAGGCCCACGCCTGCAGCGGCTCTCCTGCAAACCCTCCGTAGGCCGGTTATTGAAGAAGGCGAAGCTGCTGCGGTTCTTGTTGGCGCCGCCCTTGAAGCTTTGCACTGAGCTGTTTGTCGGCGTGCTGAACCCGCCCATCTTGTCCCGGTTGATGAGATAGATGGTTCCGCTCTTATCGACGGTTACGGCCAGGTTGGGCAGTGAGCCAGCCTGGGTGGGCAGCAGGGTGACAGCGCCTGTCCCCATGTCATCGTCCACCGCGTTGAGGGTGCTTTGATCCGCGGGAGTGAAGTAGTCAGCCAGGCTGATGCCGGCGCTGCCAAGGTTCAGCCGCATCGCGCTATTGCCATGATCGGCGCCTCCATTGTTCGCGTCGAAGGTTCCGTTGCCACTCGCGACGAAGATGTTCCCGTTGTTGTCACTGGAGGGGCCGCCCCCAGCCATCCAGATGCCGCCCCAGGTGCCATTCGGGGTATCGAGCCAGGCGCCGTTCCGCAGCGCGATGTTGCTGGCATCGTAGGACATGACCCAGCCGTGATAGGGCCCGTGATCTCCATGCGAGGCCCAGACGATGAAGAGGGATGTGCCGCTGCCTACAGAGGCTGTGGGAGCCAGCAAAAGGGCAGACCTTTGATTCTGAATCTGTGCATTGAAGGGGATGGTCGTGCCGCCGTCACCCAGGCCCGGGACAGTTGCCTGAATGGTGGTTGGGCCATTCAGCTTTTCGGTGCCATCCGCAATATTCAGCGCGTGCAGCCGCTGAAAGTATTTCGTGGTTCCGCTGGTGGTCTTGGACTTCGATAATACGTAGATGGTGCCGCTGCTACGATCGATCGCCGGTGTGGAAATGATGCCGATGTTCGGATAGATATCGTAGTCCTTATTGACATCCAGATAGGAAAGCCATGTCTCGCCAGAGCCGAGTAATAACTTGCGCCACAGATAGCCTTGCGATGGATTCCTTCCGTCTGCATCGAAGGCATAGACATAGTCTTGTGCCGTAGCAACTATCAAGACGTTGTGCAGCTTTCCATCACTCATGGAATATTGGCTTAGGTAGAGTGGCTGGGCATAGGTATCACCGATTACCGGTAAGCTGAATAGCTTCCCGAATTTCCCGTAATTCACATTCGACGGCGTGAGCACTGTCTCATTCGACTGCACGCCGGAGCGGGCATTGTCATAGTGCCAGGTGGTGACGTCCTGGGCCTGGGCACAGCTAGCAGCGGCAATTGCCAGTGCTCCTAGCAGGTGGACGGTACGGGCCAGCCATACTCCCAGTCTGCCTGGATATCGTGACGCGGCCTGATGCTGGGTTGGAGTGGAGCGAAAACGCGGTAGGCAGGAGGAAAACAGGGGCTCTGCAATGGCCTCAGACATACTTCACCTCATTGGCTTGGGGGAGGGAAGGAAGTCCAGATTAGCGCACCGATTTGGGAAAGTCCCGAAAAATTTGCGCAAACAAAATAGAAAAATTACGCTGGCAATTTATTGACGTAAAGACACAGGTTTATTGCGCGCTAATTTTTCGTCCGTAGAGGGTGAATGACGAAGCCTCAGCCCCCTGCCGCTGCGTGGATGGCTAACAATTGCTGGAGCAATGGCTTGAGCCGATCCAGGGGAAGGGCGTTCGCGCCATCCGACTTGGCGCTTGCCGGATTGTCATGCACTTCGAGGAAGATGCCGTCCACGCCGGCGGCCACTGCCGCGCGGGCCAGGACGGGGATGAACTCTGGCTGCCCGCCGGAGACGCCATTGGCTGCGGAGGGTGTCTGGACGGAGTGGGTACCGTCGAAGACTACCGGCGCCAATGCGCGCAGGATGGGCAGCGAACGCATATCGACTACCAGGTTGTGGTAGCCAAAGCTGGCGCCGCGCTCGGTGAGCGAGATGCGGGTGTTGCCGGTGGAGGCAATCTTCTCGACAGCGTGACGCATGTCCTCGGGGGCGACGAACTGCCCCTTCTTCACGTTGATGGCGCGACCGGTCCTGCCGGCGGCGACCAGCAGATCGGTCTGGCGGCAGAGGAAGGCGGGGATCTGGAGCACGTCGCAGGCCTCGGCTACTGGTGCGCAGTGTGCTGGCTCGTGCACGTCGGTGAGCACGGGCAGGTGCGTATCCTCGGCGATGCGGCGCAGAATGCGCGTGCCTTCGGCGAGGCCAGGTCCGCGGAAGCTGGACACCGAGGTGCGGTTCGCTTTGTCATAGGACGCCTTGAAGATATAGGGCACGCCGAGATCGCTGGTGATGCGCTGGATGGCGTCGGCCATGGTGCGTGCATGTTGCTCACTCTCAATGACGCAGGGGCCGGCGATCAGAAAGAGCTGTCCGCGGCCAACAGCGACGTTGCCGATCTCGAAGTCGTATGGGGGCATAGGGGCAGGATGGCAGCTACGCCGCCCGGCGGCAAGTCGGCGCGTGCTTCGTCTCGCTTAGTTGCCGCGCAAAGCGACCATCGGGTTGACGCGGGAGGCGCGGCGGGCGGGCAGGTAGCCAGCCAGCACGGCGACGGTGATGAGCAAGGCGGCCATGGCGGCGAAGGTGGCTGGGTCCGTGGGTGCCGTGTTGAACAGCAGAGCGGAGATAAGGCTGGCCACCGCGAACGACGCCACTACACCAAGGGCGATGCCGATGAGTGCGAGGCGCAACGTGCGTGCGATGACGCCGAACTGGACGCGTGCGGCAGAGGCGCCCAGCGCCATGCGAATGCCGATCTCAAGCGTCTGTCGGGTCACTGAATAGGAGATGACGCCGTAGATGCCGAGTGCGGCAAGCATCAGCCCGAGTGCAGCGAATGCAGCAACCAGCAGCACAAAGAAGCGGCGCGGCGAGACTGCATGATCCACCAGCGACTGGATGGGACGCAGCGGCACGGCCGCTTGTGCCGGATTGATCTCACGCAGGGTTTTGAAGATGGAGGCGCTGAGCAGCGTGGGCGGAAGAGTGCTGCTTACCACCAGTTCCGCTCCCTCCGGACCCTGCTGTGTCATGGGGTAGTAGATCTGCCAATCGGGTTGGCCCTCCACGCTGGTTTGATGCACGTCCGGGATAATGCCAACGATGCGGGCATCTCCACTGTTCGCATCGATAACGCGGCCGATGGCATCCCCATCGGGATAGAGTCTGCGCGCAGCGCTCTCGTTCAGAATGATGACCGGATCACCCTTCTGTCCCTGCCTTGCCGGCGCATCCTCCCAAGTGAAGTCGCGTCCTTTGATAGGCACACCCATGGCGCTGAGATAGCCGGGCGTAATGATGTACACCAGCGCGCTCTCTCCCTGGATCTTGTCCGTGGACACGCCTTTGAGGTGCGGAATGCCCCAGTTGCGATTGCGCTCAAAGGGCAGATTGTCCGAGATGCCGGCTTCTTCAACGCCAGGGATGGCGCGAATGCGGGCGATTACATTGCGCAGGATGACGCTGCGTTTGACTGCATCGTCGCCATCGTCGTAATCCACCTTGATGGCCGCCGCGCGCGCGGGCCGAAAGCCGAGATCGACGTCGAGTACGTGCAGGAAGCTGCGCAGCAGCAGACCGGCGCCCACCAGCAATACGCAGGCAAGCGCGACCTCTGAGATGACGAGTGCGGCGCGCAACCGCTCGTGCTGGCGGCCATCACTGCTGGTATGGCCGGCGTCTTTCAAGGACTGCTGAAGATTGGACCCAGACATGCGGAGGCCCGGCGTGATTCCGAAGAATACGGATGTCGCAATAGCGATGGCCATGGTCCAAAGCAGGGTGGTGGAATCGAGCTGCACATCGTTCAGCAGAGGCAGCGCAAGCGAGCTTTGATGACGCAACCAGAACAAAAGTGCGGCGGCGAGGGCGAGGCCCATGCCGCCGCCGATACTGGAGAGCAGCAGACTCTCCGTCAACAACTGGCGAACGATGCGGCCGCGGCTGGCGCCGAGTGCGCCGCGCAGCGCGAACTCCTTGCCGCGTGCGGCGGCGCGGGCGAGCAGAAGGTTCGACAGGTTGACGCAGACGATGAGTAGAACCAGCCCTACGGCGGACCACAGCACGATGAGGGAGTGGCGCAGCTTGCCGCTGACGTATTGCTTGAGCGGAGTGGGATAAGCAGTGTAGCCGGCTTTGACTTGGGGCAGGTCGGTTCGGAAGTCGAGCTTCGGGAAGAGGACCGCCGCCTCCGATCGCGCCTGTTCTACGGTGACGCCGGGCTTGAGACGCCCGATCAGGGTGATGGTATTGCCATCGAGGCGCGTGCCCTGAAATTCGATGGGCACGAATAGATCCATCCTTGTCCCGGGCGCAAAGACGGCGCCGAAATCAAACGTTGGCGGGAGCACGCCGATCACCGTGAAGGATCGCTGGTTAAAGTCGATGGCTTGTCCGATGATCGAGGGGTCGGCGTGGAAGTGCTGTTGCCAGACGGGATAGCTGAGCAGGATGACGCGGCGAGCGCCGGGGAGAGACTCCTCGGATGAGAAGAGCCGGCCGAGCATGGGAGCTACGCCAAGGCCCTGAAAGAAATTCGGGGTGACACCGATGCCGGTGAAGGGTTTGGCATCGCCGTGACCGGTGAGCTTGAAGTTATCGATGGAACCGAAAGCATAGTATCCGGCGACATCCTGATAGCTCTTGTTGCGCTCGCGCAGCTCCTGATAGGCGTCGATGGAGTAGGTCGCGCTCGACCAGTCGCCTGTGAAGACCGCTGGTCCTATCCACAGCAGCCGCGCAGCATCGCGAAAGGGAAGGGGGCGCAGCATGAGCGTATCGACCACGCTGAAGACAGCGATGTTGGCGCCGATGCCGATGGCCAGGATAAGGATAGCGACGATGGTAAAGGCGCGATCCCGGCGCAGCGTGCGCAGGGTGTAGCGAAGGTCCTGCAGCAGGATGTCGAGGGCGGGCAGACCGCGTGCTGCGCGCTGTTGCTCCCGGGATTGCTGAACTCCACCGAAGCGGATGAGAGCCTGCCGCCGGGCTTCCTCCGGGGATAGGCCGCGACGCACATTGTCGTCGATGGCGAGATCCAGATGCGCGGCGAGTTCCTGTTCAAGGTCGGCATCCAGTGCAGACTTGCTGGTGAAGGCGCGGAGCCGGGCGAGCGCAGAGCGAAGGTGAGCGATCACTGGCCACCTTCCACAGTCTGCCCGAAGACCCGGCTCATCACGTCGGCAAGGCGATGCCAGTCCTCCGTGTCGCGTGCCAGCTGCTTCCGGCCGCTGCGTGTGATGGCGTAGTACTTGGCCTTGCGATTGTTGTCCGAGATGCCCCATGCGGCAGAGATCCAGCCGCGATTCTGCAGGCGTACCAGCGAGGCGTAGATCGTGCCCTGGTTGAGCAGGATGGCGTCGCCGCTGATTTGCTCGATGCGGCGGGCAATGCCATAGCCGTGCAGCTCGCCCATGGCGGCAAGGGTTTGCAGCACCATGAGATCGAGCGTGCCCTGAAGCAGGTCGAGCCGGGGATCGGGCACGGGAAGCATCTCCTGTGCGAATGCCACATAAGTATGCCACGGCTTCTGTGGCCCTGCCACAGGAATAAAATTGGACACTGCGAAGTGACGATAAACATGGAGCAGCAGGAGCTATAGGCTGGCCGCTACGGCAGGCGCCGTTTAGAGTAACGGGCTATAGTGTCTGCATCGGGTGGGGTTAGCGGAAGGTGATCTGGTCGAAGCCCAGCGAGTGAAGCAGCGTGGTGAGTGTGGCGCGTGCATTGCCTTGCGCGGTGTTCAGGATGCCGCTGTCCAGCGCGGACTGCTTGAGTTCGGCCTCGGCGCGCTGGCGCACATCGGATTCAAGGTTGGGGTCGGCGGGGACGAGCAGGCCGGTAGAGCGGGAGTAGACGCGGGTCTTGCTGTTATCGAGCGACACCGAGAGCAGCTCCGCCATGGGCATGGTGACCTGGATGTTGCGGCCGTCGACCCGCACATGCTCCGACTGGATGCGGCCAAGGTCGACCCCTGCGATTGCTTGCCCATGCACCACCATCAGTAGGCGATCGCCGGTCAGGATGTCGGGAAGAAACTCGCTGGAGCGGTCGCCTTCGACCACCTTGTCCATGGTGTAGACGACGGACTCCAGGCGCGCCAGGCGCTGGATGCTGGCGACAACGGTGGGCTGCGAGACGTCGATGGAATTGGAGCGGCCGAGCAGCGCGGTGCTGAGCTGCTCCCGCAGTGTCGCGCCAACATGGTGCATCATCGCAGGCATGACCAGCAGGGTGATGAGCAGTCCTAGGGCGACCCCCAACAGCAGTGCGGGCAGGGTGGAGCGGCGTCGTTCGAGGGTTTGGGTGGGCATGGTCGCTTCTACTTAGGGGTCGTCAGCGGGTCAGGGGAATGCAGATCCTTCGCTCTGCTCAGGATGACAGCTTTTGCGCCATGTGTCCGCAAGCGGCGCGCCGGGGAGAGCAGCGGACCCCGGCAGATCTCTCTACTGTCTGTTGTTCTCTAAAGCCTAGTTGCTGGCCAGCAACTCTTGGCTGGCCGCAGGTTTGGACTGCTGTTGACGGTTGGCGTAGCTGGCCTGGATGAAGGAGCGGAAGAGCGGGTGGGGCTCCAGCGGCTTGGATTTGAACTCGGGATGAAACTGGCAGCCGAGGAAGAAGGGGTGCTGGGGCAGTTCGACGATCTCGACGTAGGTGGCGTCCGGCGTAGTGCCGGTGATGCGCATGCCGGCTCCGGTAAGCAGGGCTTCGTACTCGCGGTTGAATTCGTAACGATGACGGTGGCGCTCAGAGATCTCGTTGGTGCCGTACGCTTCGGCGGCCTTTGAGCCCGGCTCAAGCAGGCAGGTCCACGCGCCAAGACGCATGGTGCCACCCATCTCCTCAACGCCGGTAAGCTCGCGTAGCTTGTAGATGACGCGGTGCGGGGTGGCAGGGTCGAACTCGCTGGAGTTCGCATGGTGCAGCTTGCAGACGTTGCGCGCGAACTCGATGGTGGCCGTCTGCATGCCGAGGCAGATGCCGAAGTAGGGCGTTGCAGACTCGCGCGCATAGCGGATGGCGTTGAGCATGCCATCGATGCCGCGCTTGCCGAAGCCTCCGGGCACCAGGATGCCGTCGAAGCCGGAGAGCTGCGCCGCGTAATCGTCGGCTTCCAGCCCTTCGGCTTCCAGCCACGTCACTCGTAGTTTCAGGTTCTGCGAGAGCGCGCCGTGAACCAGCGCTTCCTTCACAGATTTGTAACTGTCCTCGTACTCAACGTACTTGCCCACAATGCCGATGTGGACCTCGTCCTTCGGGTGGTAGGCGTGGTCGACCACCTGCTTCCAGCGCGAGAGGTCGGGGGTGCGGGTATCGAGGCGCAGGTAGCGCAGGGCCAGCGCGTCGACGCCTTCCTGGGCGAAGTTCAGCGGCACCTCGTAGATGCTTTCGACGTCGCGCGCGGCGATTACGGCCTGATCTTCCAGGTTGCAGAAGAGGGCGATCTTGCCCTTGATCTCCTTCGAGAGTGCACGATCAGAGCGGCAGAGCAGGATATCCGGCTGGATGCCGATCGAGAGCATCTCCTTGACGGAGTGCTGCGTCGGTTTGGTCTTCAGCTCCTGCGCGGCAGCGATCCAGGGGACCAGTGTGACGTGGACGAAGACAGTGTTCTCGCGGCCAAGCTCCTGGCGCATCTGGCGGATTGCTTCGAGGAAGGGAAGCGACTCGATGTCGCCGACAGTACCGCCGATCTCGACAATGGCTACCTCGCAGTCCGCCGCGACCTTGCGCATGGCGTTCTTGATCTCGTTGGTGACGTGGGGGATCACCTGGACGGTCTTGCCCAGGTAGTCGCCGCGACGCTCCTTGGTGATGATCTGCTCGTAGATGCGGCCGGTGGTCAGGTTGTTATCGCGAGTAAGGCGGGCGTGGGTAAAGCGCTCATAGTGTCCCAGGTCGAGGTCGGTCTCCGCGCCATCATCGGTAACGAAGACCTCGCCGTGTTGGAAGGGCGACATAGTGCCTGGGTCCACGTTGAGGTAGGGGTCGAACTTCATCAGGTTGACGCGGAGGCCGCGGGCCTCCAGCAGGCAGCCGATGGAAGCGGCGGCAAGCCCTTTGCCAAGACTGGACACAACACCGCCGGTCACAAAGATGTACTTTGCAGACACTGGATCACCTCTGATTGTGGGGTCTGGATGGCGTACCGGGTGGGCACGATCAAGTATCGCAGAGGGCGGTTGGGATGGGAAGAGGATTACCGGGCAGACCTTCTACGCATTGCAGCGTCTAGACTTCTGAGGTGGCGATGCGACTGGTTCGAACAAATGCGGCACTGGCTGCTCTGGCGCTGACGGCTTCGATGCTATTGGCGCAGACCAAGCCGCCCACCGATCCGGCGGTGCTGGGCTCGATTCACCGGCTGGTGCTGTCGGATGGGTCGTTCCAGCTGGTGCGGCGGATTGAGGTGAACGGCGAGCGGGTGCGCTACGTCTCCGCTGAGCGCGGCGGCGTGTGGGAGGAGTTGCCGCTGGGCCTGATCGATTGGACGGCCACGCTGAAGTACAGGCGCGAGCATACGACCGTGGGCCGGGAGGAGAGTGAGGCCTCTGCCGATGCCAAGGTGCTGGATGCGGAGGCGGTCGCGGAGAAGGCAGAGCAGAACTCCCGCACGCCGGAGGTGCTGCCACTGCTCCGGCTGCCCAACCAAGATGGCGTGTGGGCGATGGATTACTTTGAGAACAAGCCAGAGCTGGTCACGCTGGAACAGAACAGTGGTGACGTAAACCAGAAGACCGGACACAATGTTCTGCGCGCTGCGATCAATCCGCTGGGCGGGCGCAAGCAGGAGGTACGTCTGGACGGCGACCGGGCGAAGGTGCACCTGCACGGACCGCAGCCCGACCTCTACGTGAGCCTTACCGGGGGCGATGACACTGCGGCTGCGGATGCCGCCACCTTCGACACGCATGGCGCCAAAAGAGAGTCTGTGGTGAGTTCGCAAGAGAGTCAGTACGCGATTGTGCGGCTGGATGTGCGCAAGAACTACCGCGTGGTGACGAATGTGAACCTGAGTGCGCTGGGGCAAGTGAGCCAAAGCCAGGATGTGGTGCCGACGACCAAGACGGTTCTGCCTGGCCGCCACTGGATGAAGGTGACGCCGAAGCAGCCGCTCACCACCGGCGAATATGCCGTGGTGGAGCTTCTCAGCCCCAGGGAAGTCAACCTGTCGGTGTGGGACTTCTCGGTCAGCCCAGCATCCGGTGACAACGCGAACGCGATTCTGCCGCTGAGCCGGTGACAGGGTTCACTGCTGCGTGCGCAGTGGAAACAGGTACGCGGGGCCGATGGGCGGAGTCTGAATAATCTTCAGCTCGCGGGCGGCCTCGCCCGTCAGCAGGGGCGGGACGTCCAGCTGGTAGAAGTTCGAGATGTCGGTGGGCGACCCGGTGAAATGCAGCTGCCCGCCCTGTGCAGGATAGGGAGACAGCAGCGCCGCGTAGCTGCGCTGCTGGATGGACTGCTGCAGGTCGGCGATCAGGGCCCGTCCGGCGGCACTGTCGCCGGCACGGATGATGTCCCACACGGGCACGCCGTTCGCGAAGCTCTGCTTACCCGCGGGAATCAGATCGGCCGCGGCGTCAACGACATAGATGTCACCGGGTACCGCCGCCAATTGCTGCATGAACTGGCGAGCCTGTTGCCGCGCTGCCGCAGAGGGCAGGAAGCGCGACGGCATGGTGAAGGAGATCAGGAACTGCAGCGCAGCGAAGCCAGCGACGAACTGCGCGCGTCTTGATGTAGCCCCAACTTTGACATCGAACTGACGATGGAGCGCTACGCCGAACAAGACCGCAAACCATGCATACAGCGGCAGGACAGCATTGGCTGCGCCGCCGGAGTGGATGCGTCCGGCCAGCGCGGTGAGAAACGATCCCACAGTGCCAGCGACCAGAAAATTCAAACGGCGCGAATCCAGCAGCAGCCGTGGATCTCGCGGCGCGCTCCACAGGATAAGCAAGAGGCCGGGAAGCAGGTAGCGGCCGATATCGCGTGCGGCAAAGTAGAACAGGCCCGGCGCATCGAGCGGCTCGTGGGAGGGCAGCCAGAAGGTGTAGAAGTCGTACCAGCCACCAGAGATGTGGTTCAGCCAGAGGACCGAACCGCCGGTGAGCGCAAGAAACGTCACCAGCCCGGTGACGCATTGCCGCGGACGGCTCCAGGCAGCCAGGAAAATGCAGACAGCAATGATGGCCGCTCCCTGCTTGGACTGATAAGCGCAGGCAAAAAGCACGGCGGCCAGCAGCGCGCGATCCAGCCAGAATGCATAGACGGCGGCCAGCATGAGCAGCAGGAACAGCATGTCCACGCGCGCGATGTCGTAGGCGGCGGCGGAGGCGCCATAGAGCGCGGCAAAGCAGCCAGCAGCAAAAAAGCCGGCCATGCGGCTTCCCGTGAACTGACGCGACAGCTCGAAGATCAGGGCAAAGCAGCCTAGGGTACACACGATGCTGATCCAGCGCAATGGCGCAAAGCCGATGCCGGTGATGTGGCACAACAACGCACTCACATGGAAGTACAGCGGCGTGTAGACGTACGGTACGAAGACGTGTGTCGGTGCGACATAGATGGGCTGGTGCGCAAGAACCCGCGCGACCGTATCCAGGATGCCGCTCTCCACCCATTCGAGCTGCATGGGGAAGGATGCACGCAGAGCCGCGATCACCACGAAGAACGCGAGGTACCACAGGCTCGCAGCGATGAGAAACGGGCGTAAGACGCGGCGAGCAAAGCTCGTGTTGCCGAAGGTCCGGGCCGGGTCTCGTGTAACCGCGCTGGGGATCACCTGGCGATGGTAACGCAACGCATAGAGGGGTTCAGCCCTCTTGGGCGATGCCGTCGCGCGTGCTGTGCTTGACGGAATACATGCGTCGGTCGGCGCATTCGAGCAGTGCAGCTGGGGTCTTGCCATCCTCGGGGTAGCTGGCGGTGCCAAGGCTGGCGGTCAGGCGTAACGAGAGGCCTTCCATACGCAGAAAGGTGTGGATGCGCAGCACATTCAGCAGACGCTTTGCAGCGCCCATGGCGGCACTCCGGTTGGTCTCCGGCAATACGACGACAAACTCATCACCGCCGTAGCGGAAGCAGATGTCGACGCTGCGCATGGTGCGGCTTATCACCTGCGCAACCTCGGCGAGCACCCGGCTGCCGACAGCGTGGCCGTGCTGGTCGTTGATCTGCTTGAAGCTGTCCAGATCGAGGAAGATGAGGCTGAGCGGGCTGAGGAAGCGCTCTGCCCTGGCGATCTCATTGGGCAGCACCGCGGCCAGATGACGCTGGTTGTGCAGCATCGTGGTGTCGTCGGTGATGGTGAGCTCCTGGATGCGCTCGACCGCGCGTGCATTTTCGATGGCGATGGCGGCATAGTCGCACAGAATGTAGAGGAACGTGATCGCCTCATCCGGGAGCGTCAGCGGCTCAACATGGTTGAGTTGCAGCACGCCGAGGGTGCGCGATTTTGCCAGCAAGGGCAGGCAGATGGCGGAGTGCAGTTGCGGCGTTTGCTGCGACTCATCCGTCAGCCGCGCGTTGGTGCCGTCGCCGCCCGTGATCAGGGCTTCGCCGTGCAGCGCGACCCAGCCAGGAACGCCGGTGCCGAGCGGGATGCGAATTGTCTGCAGCGCTTCATCCGAAGTGCCGCGAGCCACGGCATAGTAGAGGTCGCGGCGTTGTTCATCCACGATGAGCAGCGACCAGCTCTCAGGACGGAAGAAGGGTTCCATCTGTTCCAGGATGCAACGCAGGATGGTGGGCAGGTCGAGCGAAGAGGTGAGCGCGCGCGCCACGTCGTGGAAGAGGCGCAGGTGTTCTACGGCCGGGACACCGCTTCGAGGCTGTTCTGTCATGGCTCTGAGCACGATTGTGTCACGTAAGTGGAATCAGCATGCGTTCCTGTAGAACGCTGCTGGACTTGCCTTCCAACATCTGCGTCTACCCGCCGATGTGGACCATGCTGCGGCTGGGCTTCAGAAAGCCGGGCTCACCGATGTGATGGCGGGCTTCCTTCTGGTGGATCACTTGCCGGATGTAGGCAGCCAGGTCCTCGTCGGAGCCGCCGCGATGCAGCACGCCGTAAAGGTCGTGGTCGAGTTGGGAGAAGAGGCAGGTGCGAATCTTGCCGTCGGAGGTAAGCCGCACCCGGCTGCAGGCGCCGCAGAAGGCGCGGGAGACGGGCGCGATGATGCCGATCTCGCCGACGCCATCGTCGAATGTGAAGCGCTGGGCCGTCTCTCCCGGCGCATGGCTGGGCAGGCGTACCAGCGGGCGGACCGTGCTCAGCCGCTCGGTCAGTTCATCGTAGCCGATGACAGTATCGCGCGACCAGATGCGATCTTCTTCGAGCGGCATGAACTCGATGAAGCGCAGGATCACACCCTCTGCGCGCGCGAAGTGGGCGAAGGGAACGATCTGGTGGTCGTTGAAGCCACGCAGCAGCACGCAATTGACCTTGACCGGGCCCAAACCCGCGGCCTGCGCGGCGCGTATGCCTGCCAGAACCTTGTCATAGCTGCCCGGGACGCGGGTGATGCGCGCGAAGACGTCGGGATCGACGGCATCCATGGAGACGGTGGCGCGGGTCAGTCCGGCATCCCGCAGCGGCTGTGCCTGGTCGGCCAGCAGGTGGCCATTGGTGGTGATGGCGACGTCCAGCGAGCGTCCGTCGCTCTGATCGAGCAGTACGCCATCCGCATCGTAGCGGGTGCGCAGCCGTGCGATCTCACGGACCAGGCTGGCGAGGCCGCGGCGCAGCAGCGGCTCGCCACCGGTGAGCCGGACCTTTTCGATACCCAGGTCGACAAAGATGCGGATCAGGCGCAGATAATGGTCGAGCGGCAGTTCGCTGTATTGCGCGCCATCGGTGCCGGTGCGGCAGTAGACACAGCGATAGTTGCAGCGGTCGGTCACCGAGACGCGCAGGTCGGTGATGGCTCGGCCGTGGCTGTCGGTGAGGCGACGCGGCCGGGTAAGGGCTAAGGTTGCGACAGCAGTCGGGATGGTGTGGGTAGACACGTCTGTTTGATTCCGGCGGGCCGGCTCTGGTGCTGTGTCCATTGTACGAGGTAGCCGTAACCAGATGCGCCGCCCCATTCGCGTAAATGCAGGTCCTTCACTGCGTTCAGGATGACAGTGAAATTTGGAATGCCGCTTTTCCTGGAACCATGCTGCTGCGGCGGACGTAGGTAGGCTTGTCTGGCTGGGAGGGAACAATGGCACGCGGGCCTATCGTTCTATCGATTGCTGCAACCACTGTATGGCTTGGAGCAGTGGCGCTGCTGTGGCACCCACCCGCGGTGGCGCGCGCCTCCGGCGTGGACAGCACAGCAGGAGCGGAGAACATCCCGGCCTATGGCAAGGACGGCAGTCTGCTGGTGCCGAAGGACTATCGGGCGTGGATCTTTCTCAGCTCCGGCATCGATATGGTCTATGGACCCAGGGGGGTGGCGATGGCCGGGCACTCCATGTTCGATAACGTCTTCGTGAACCCGGAATCCTACCGCAGTTTTGTGAAAGACGGCACCTGGCCGGACAAGACGATGCTGATTCTGGAGATTCGCGGCGCCCAGACCAATGCCTCTATCAACCACGGCGGCCACTCCCAGGGTGGCGAGATCATGGGCATGGAAGTGCATGTGAAGGACGCAGCGAAGTTCCCCGGCAAGTGGGCCTTCTTCGACGTGGGTGCCTCCGGGGCTGGAAATCTGATACCGCCGCCCGCAGACTGCTATAGCTGCCACGCCGACCATGCAGCGGTGGACACCACCTTCGTGCAGTTTTATCCAACCCTGCTGCCCCTCGCGAAGGCGAAGCAGACGCTCAGCCCGGCCTATGTGAAGGATTCCGCTGCTCCGTCGAAGTGAGTTGTATCGATGTGAGAGGATCAGGTCCTGTGCTGCGCCCAGGATGACATTGCGGTAATCCGGTAATCCGGTAGTTCAGTTCCATGCAGGGGTGTGGCGGCGCATCCAGAGCATGATGGCGATCACGATCAGGCAGGGGATGGTGCACAGCAGCAGGCCACGCTGATAGTTGCCGGTGCGGTCGCGAGCTATGCCCATTGCATAGGGACCGACGAAGGCTCCGAGCATCCCGATGCTGTTCAAGGCAGCAATGCCCGCGGCGGCAGACCTTCCACTCAAGAAGACGGGAGGAATGGTCCAGTGCACACCCAGGGTCGCGGCATAGGCGACCACCACCAGCGAGAGCGCGGGTACGCCAATCCATGCCTGGGTGGAGAGGCCGCCTACAACGAAACCAACTGCCGCCAGCGCGAAGGGAATGGCGATGTGCAGATAGCGTTCCCGCACGCGATCCGAATGGCTGGCGTTGGCCATCATGGCCACTGCTCCCAGCAGGTTGGCGCCCGAGATCAGAAAGCCAATCTTCGTCGCGTTGAGGCCGGTGAGCTGCTGCAGGATGGATGGCGCGGAGAGGTTGTAGCTGTAGGCCGTGATGATTACGCAGAAGAAGAAGCAGGCCATGATCCAGAAGCGAGGCTCGCGCATGAGCGCGCGCCACGAGTCATCGTGCGCAGCAGCACTGCGGGCAGCCCCTCCAGTAGAAACAACCACTGCCATCCCGCGAGGCCGAGGCGCCCTTGCAGATTGAGCAGCGCGCCGGCAACCGCGCCCATGACCGCGCTACTGAGCGGGAAGGCAACATAGAAGCGGCTGATGGAGCGGGCCCGCTCCTCGGCTGGGAACCATTGCGTGAGGTAGAAGATGACTCCAGGAAAGAAGCCGGCTTCGGCCACGCCGAGCACGAAGCGCATGACATAGAACTGGAGCGGCGTGCGGACCAGCAGCATGGCCATGGCTAGCAGTCCCCAGGTAAACATGATGCGGGCCAGCCAGCGGCGTGCTCCGAAGCGCACCAGCAGCAGGTTGGAAGGCACTTCGAAGATGGCGTAGCCAATGAAGAACAGCCCCGCGCCCAGGCCGTAGATGGACGCGCTGAAGTGCAATGCCTGATTCATCTGGAGTGCAGCAAAACTGACATTGGCGCGGTCGATGTAGGCGACGCCATAGGCGAGAGCGAGCAAGGGCAGCAGGTGCAGACTGGCTTTGCGCAAGGCTCGACGGCCCAGGTCGGGCTCGCCCGCGAGGACGACGGGGAGTGGCGGATCGAGAGCGGACATAGGCGCCTGCCTCCCTGGGGGAATGGCTTGGGCTTGTCTGAGCCGGAGTGTCGAGAGCATAACACTGGCAGCGAGTCAGCGAGTGCTGGATGCGGCACCGCTTCCTTCGGTGGTATCCCACCCTACGCTTTCCGTAGGATGGGGCACCCCTTGTGGTGGCGCCCCAACAAAAGCTCGTCATCCTGAGCGGAGCGCAGCGGAGTCGAAGGACCTGCCGTGCAGCGCGGCTGGATCCGTGGGAAATGGGCGTCCTGCGCTCAGGATGACAATTGATTTGCGCGTGCCCACGTCATCAGGAGACTTCCCCTGACCCCTCGATTACTGCGCAGCCAGCATCGCCTGCTGGGCCTGGAAGAGCTCACGGATGCCAGCTTCGGCGTAGTCCATCATCTCCAGCATGCGGGCGCGGGGAAAGGCCTGACGCTCCGCGGTGGCCTGGACTTCGACCAGTCCTCCATCCGCCGTCATGACCACGTTCATGTCCACGTCTGCCTGGGAATCCTCTTCGTACGCGAGGTCGAGCAGCACCTCGTCATCGACGATACCCACGCTGGTGGCGGCGACCAGCTGGCGCAGTGGCGACTGCTTGAGCGTGCCTGCCTTGACCAGCCGATGCAGCGCGAGCGCCAGCGCGGCGCATGCGCCGGTGATGGCGGCGGTGCGGGTGCCACCATCGGCCTGCAGCACATCGCAGTCCAGGATGATGGTGCGCTCGCCCAGCGCTTGCATATCGACCACCGAGCGCAGGGAGCGGCCGATGAGGCGCTGAATCTCATGCGTGCGGCCAGAGACCTTGCCGCGTTCGGACTCGCGGGCAGTACGTGTCAGCGTGGCGCGCGGCAGCATGCCGTACTCCGCCGTAACCCAGCCGCGGCCGCTGTTGCGCAGCCAGGCCGGGACACCCTGTTCCACGGTTGCATTGCACAGCACGCGGGTGTGGCCAAGGGCGATGAGCACAGAGCCCTCCGCGGTGGCCACGTAGTCGGCAGTGAGGGAGACCGGGCGTAGCTGATCAGCGGCGCGGCCGGTGCGTACACCGGGGAGCTTTGGCGCAATAGGCATGGGCTGATTGTATGGGAGCCCGCTCGGCGGTCGATTGCAGGGACAAAAGGGTGCGATGGCGGCCGCAAACTGCAACGATCTCTTAGCGGCCTGGTTTTCGTACTGATTAGAGTACGGCGCATGACTCCTATGGGGAATCCGAAGAGCGCGAAGCGCCATTACTGAAGTGCAGATCGGCAGCTGGTTTCAGGCGCATTCCCGGAATGAATCTGTTTAACTCCACCCTGTAAGCATTGCACGACCGGAGTGTAATAACTACATGATTCAGTCAGTAGCAATCAGCCGAGGTGAAGTTTTGACCATGGATGCCATGCGAATGGACGACAACGGTGGGAATGGCCTGCACGTCCTGGTGATTGAAGAGGACGACGCGACACGCTCTGCCTGTATGGAGATTGCCGTGCAGCATGGCTTCACTGCCGAGGGCCTGGCCGATGTATCGGATGCTCAGCAGCTATTACGCACCCACACCGTCGATCTGCTGCTGCTGGAGTTGAAGGCGAGCCGGCGCGAGGGGCTGCAGCTATTGGATGAAGTGAAGGCGCTGAAGCCGGACACGGCAGTGATCGTGATGACGGCTTCGGCCAGCATCGGATCGGCCGTGGAGGCGATGCGCACCGGGGCGACCGAATATCTGACCAAGCCCTTCCTGATGGAGGAGCTGGGGACGGTGCTGGAGCGGGCAGCGCAGCGCCGGCAGGCAAATGGCGCCAGCCGCAGCCTGCGTGAGCGGCTGCGCAGCACCGGCGGCGTGGGCAACCTGGTGGGGCGCAGCCAGGAGATGGACAAGCTCTACCGCATCCTCGCGAAGGTGGCACAGAGCCACCACCCGGCACTGATCGTGGGCGAGACCGGCACTGGCAAGGAGATGGTGGCGCGCGCCATCCATTCGCAGAGCGAGTCAGCCTCGCAGCCCTTTCTTACGGTGGATTGCGGCGCATTTGCTCCCGAACTGATTGAGCAGGAGTTGTTCGGCTATGTAAAGGGCGCGTTTCCCGGTGCGTTGCGGAATGCTCCCGGCCTGCTGGCCTCCGCCGAACGCGGAACGGTGTTCCTGGATGAGGTGGGACAGCTGACTGCGGACTTGCAGGCCAAGCTGCTCCGCGTCCTGCAGGAGAAGGAGATTCGTCCCGCTGGCGCAACCCACCGCATACCGCTGCACGCGCGCATCTTGGGTGCCACCAGCGTGGACCTGGCGGCGGCCGTGGCCAAGGGCGCCTTCCGCAAGGACCTCTACTACCGGCTGAATGTGGTGAGCCTGCGCATTCCCCCGCTGCGCGAGCGGCGCAGTGATATCCCGCTGCTGGCCGCGCACTTTCTGGAGCGGATGGGGCGGGAGAGCGGGGAGACCTACACGCTGAGCGATGACGCACTGCGCGGCATGATGGACTACGACTGGCCGAGCAATGTGCGTGAACTGGAGGGCGCGATCGAACGGGCCTGCACCATGTCCAGCGGCCCGGTAATTCATGTCGGCGACCTGCCGACGCAACTGCAGAACCGCGAGCTGGAACAGCGCCGCGGGGCGATGCAGCAGCAACAGAAGTTGGCTGCTCCCCAGGAAAGCGTAGCGCAAATCACGGTGATGCCGAAGATTACGCCGCTGGCGGAGTTGGAAAAGCAGGCGATTCTGAACACCATTCGTCAACTGAAAGGAGACAAACTGCTGGCGGCGCGGCTGTTGGGCATTGGCAAAACCACGCTCTATCGCAAGCTCAAAGAGTATGGCCTGTCCGACAGCATGACCATGGAGCCGCTGGAGCCGATGGACAACTCCAGCGCCAAGGGATTCAGGAGCAACGGGCTATGAGTTATGAAGGGGCTTTGCAGAAGCGCGTTCTGCTGGTGTCCGCCGCGCGCGGCGCCGAGGCATGCGCCACAGCAATCATGCAGCAGATGGGAATTGAAGTGGAGATTGTCACCGGACGCAACGAGGCGCTGGAGGCGCTGCGCCGTGGGAATTACGCAGCTGTGATTGTAGAAGATGTGCTGGCTGAGGGTGACCCGCGCGGCGCCGATCTGATGTGGAAGATGGCTGGCTTCGCCATTCCCATGCAAGTGAACTTCGCAGTGACCGGCAGCCCGCGCCTGGTGCGCGACCTGCGCGCAGCACTGAGCCGGCGCGATCAGGAACATGCCTCGGCCGAGCGCTCAGCCATGACCGCGGTAGAAAGCGACCTGCGCAATACCGTCTCCGGACTGGTGCTGCATACCCAGCTGGCACTGAAGGAGACACCCGCATCGCCGTCGCTCGAAAAACGCCTGCGCCTGATGGCAGAGCTGGCAGGCAGTTTGAAGCAGCGGCTGGATGCAGCCCGAGCCTGACCTAGCCCGAGCCTGACCTAGCCCGAGCCTGACGCAGCCCGAGCCTGACGCAGCCGTCCCTTCGTAGAGTGCCGGACAGCACGCGCGCGGTTGGTAGTATCTCCCCATGGAGGCTGCTGCCAACTACACTGTGCGCGCGTGCATGCCCGGGGATGAAGAGGCGTTGTCCCTGCTGGGCTCCGCGACTTTTCTGGAGACCTACAGCGGCGCGCTCAGCGGCCGGGATATTCTGGCGCACTGCCGCCGCCACCACTCGCGGGGGCAGTATGCGGCGTGGCTGGCCGATGCGGGATACCGCATTTGTGTGGCGGAGTTTGTGACCGCGCCGGTGGGCTACGCCGTGCTGTCCCCGCCGGACCTTCCTGTCGACGTCCGCTCGGATGACATCGAATTGAAACGGATCTATCTGCTCTATCGCTTCCAGAAGACAGGTCTGGGGCGTGCGCTGATGGATTGGAGCCTGGCGCAGGCACGTTCGCTGGGCAGGCAGCGGATGCTGCTGGGGGTAAAGGCCGCGAACGATGCAGCGCTTGCGTTTTACACTCGCCATGGATTCGAGCGCATCGGCGAGCGGAAGTTCCAGGTGGGTGCGCGGGTGTGCGACGACTATGTTCTGGCGCGCACCCTCTGACACTTAGACGGTCCGCCGCAGACTGGCGAGCGAATGACGCTGTCTGCCCGCCGCATCGAAGTTGTCTGGCGCAAGCCATCGCTCGAAGCCGTCGCGCACCGTGGGCCACTCCGCATCGATGATCGAAAACCAGGCAGTGTCGCGGCTGCGCCCTTGTAGACGATGGCGTTGCGGAAGGTGCCTTCATGGACAAAGCCGAGACGCAGCGCGGCGCGGCGCGAGGGTGCGTTCAGCGCATCGCACTTCCACTCATAGCGGCGATAGCCCAGGTCGTCGAAGGCGTGGCGCATCAGCAGATACTGCGCCTCGGTTGCACCGCGGCTTTGCTGAAGCTGCGGCGACAGATGGATGTGACCAATCTCCAGGACGCCATGCTCCGGCACGATGCGCAGGTAGGCTGCCAGTCCTGCAGGCGATCTGGATTCGTCGAAGAGCGTGAAGAAGAGTGGGTCGCGCAGCAGCGCGCGCTGCTCCAGTTCGGACTGCCAGGCGCGCGCATCGACTGGCGCATCGGTCAGCAGATAGGTCCAGCGCATTCTGTTGGATTCGCTGCAAAGCGCAGTGTAGAGCGCATCCGCTTGCGCGGCGGGGTCGAGTGGGGCGATGCGGCAGTAGCGTCCTGCGAAGGTGCGCGGCTCAGGCCGGGGCCGCTGCCGCCAGCCTGGAACCGGCGGCCCGACTGGTTGTTGCGACGGGGCTGTGCCGTTCTCTGTCATCGCAGAACTATCTTAGCGGCCTGAGATCGCAACGCAGAGTGGCTTCGTCTTTGAGCGGCGCGGCCTGCACGTCATATTTACAGGCCCGCGAAGTTCTACAGAACCGCGTGCGTGGCGTGAGTGACAGCTCCACCAGCGCGGAGTGCGGCGGCTACCAGCGCAGTCTCGGCAATCTCCTGCGGGGTGGCGCCGGCCTTGCGTGCGTTGTTGGAGTGGATGTCAATGCAGTAAGCGCACTGCGTGGTGAGCGCAACGGCCAGCGCGATCAGTTCCTTGTACTTCACCGGGACAGCGCCATCGGCCATGGCCGCCTTGTCAAAGGCCCAGAAGGCCTTCATCGCCTCCGGTGCATCGGTGTCCAGGGTATTCAGCTTTGCCAGATTCTTCTTGTCGTACACAGTCATCCCTCCTGGCCCCATATGGGCGCAGAGTGTATCGTCTCACGTGGCTGGGAGCCAGCACCGGCGCAGGCAAGTGCCGGTTGGTTAGAAGCTGTCTCATAACCGCCCGAGAAGGTCGAAACGCCACGTATGAAACCCGCAATCAAAGCGGGCTTCATACCGCCCGTTGAAGCAACAAGGATATGTATGAGACAGCTTCTAGTCTCCTGAGTCATTGATTTATTGCATTATGTTCTGGTTGTTGAGCGGCGAGGGTTGAGGTTGCGAAACGTGCGATCGAGGTCAGGATCTGGTCGGCGGATTTGGTCCAGCGAAAGGGCTTGGGTTGCTGGT